>JAQWNP010000001.1 GCA_029268515.1 Phycisphaerales bacterium
TTGAACCGTTATATGGGTTCTTTGGCGCTGCAGGAAGGTAGTCATTGTTGACAAGCTGATCCCAATTTGTACTTGGATCAAACGTGCCACCAGTTTCACCCTGAGCGCGATAAAGCTCGATCTGACTTCTTACAGTCTGAAGCTGGCTACGCATTGATGCCTCATTCGCATCATCTGCAGCATCCGTAAACTGTGGAATAACAATCGCGGCAAGAATACCGAGAATTACCACAACAATCAGAATTTCGATCAACGTGAATGCCCGTGGCATTCGTTTGGCCTGAATGTGCATTACACCTGACTCCTAAAACTAGTTGCATTGGCCTTGGGAACATCCCACTGTCCAACGCATCCCTTTGAATGTTCTAAGCCAGGTAACCAACTACCCAGCACTCCAAATAGTTGAACTCGCCGAGAGACAAGATCAACCCCGTTGCGCAGCGCTGCTGCGTGCCAGACGCCTTCCCCTCCAAAGGCGCCGACCCGCATGAGCGAATCCCCACAGGGAGCCACCTGCGCACCTGATGTATCGACCGCCCACATGGGTAGATCGAGTCTGTATGTGATAGAGATGGCAACAATAAAACTCATAAACCACCCAAACCCACCAATTGGTACTCCACCAGCTCTAATGACCCCAAAATCGCCCTCCTGAGCGATCAAGTGGGCACACAAAAAACCGTGTGGCGGACCAGCAACCCCGCAGTCTTTGCAGGGGCCGATACACTGTTTTTCCTTACTTATGATCGTTAGGAGTCGATTCTATGGTTCGAGTCAAGCCATTCCAGGCCATCCACCCGAAACCCAATCTTGCTTCACTTGTCGCCTCTGTCCCCTATGACGTGGTCACCAGAAGCGAGGCCCAAGCCCTGGCACAAGGAAACCCTCACAGTTTTTTACATGTCATCCGGCCTGAAATTGATCTACCTGATGATGTAGACCTACATGATGATTCTGTCTACGCAAAAGCCCGCTCAAATCTAGAACAGCTACTCAATGACGGAGTGCTTATCCAAGATGCAGAGCCTGGCCTCTTTATCTACCGTCAGGTCCAGGGAGATCACATACAAACGGGTGTTGTCTGCTGTTGTCATGTAGATGATTACCGGAACAACATCATCAAAAAGCATGAGCGCACGCGACCTGATAAAGAAGATGATCGTACGCGACACACCATTACGCTACGAGCCAATGCGGGACCGGTATTTCTTACCTACCGAGATACGCCGTCGATCGATCAACTCGTTGATCACGATGTCAACCAACGTCCGTTGTTTCATTTCAATGCCCCCGATGGAGTCACACACACTGTTTGGAGAGTCTCAGATACAAACGCCTATGTCACGGCTTTTGAACAGATTCCCTCCACCTATGTCGCTGATGGCCACCACCGTGCCGCCTCGGCAGCGCGTGCGGGTACTGAATTGGGGCAAAATAGACCAAGCAGCGACCAAGAGTGTGATTGGTTTCTGACCGTCTTATTTCCGGCCAGCCAACTGCAGATCTTGGCATACAACCGAGTTGTTGTGGACCTCAACCACCAACAGCCAGAAGTCCTACTGGAAGCCATTTCTCAGCTCGGCGAAGTACACCCAACGGAGAAGCCTCACCCGGCCGAGCATGGCTTGATCTGCTTTTACTTGGAAAGCCAATGGTATGAACTGAGATTTAATCCCGAGAGCATTGATACCAAGAACCCGATTAAAAGCCTTGATGTCGCTCTTTTGCAGGACCGAATATTAGAGCCATTACTCGATATAGAGGATCCACGTACCGACCAGAGAATTAAGTTCGTCGGTGGCCATCAGGCAACTGAAACAATGGCCAAAATGGTAGACCAAAGCCAAGGGAGTATCGCTTTCAGCCTCTACCCAACCAGTATCGAGCAGTTACTTGCCGTATCCGATGCGGATCTAATGATGCCTCCCAAATCTACTTGGTTTGAACCAAAGCTGAGAAGCGGTCTTTTTGTACACGCTTTAGATGATGAACTGAGTACTTGAACTCAAACAAGCAAGAAGCAACTAGTTACCATATACATCAACAAATCAGGTGTATTTAGGAATTGCACTCATGCCAACTACGAAGGATTCTTCCGCCACAACGTCCACTGTGAACACTTCACGGGCCTGCGTGCTGATCGCTGATAAATTTGAGACCACTGGCATCAACGCACTTGAACAGGCTGGCTGCCATGTGATCACTTCGCCAGATCTAGACCCCTCCACATTACCCAGTGCACTTGATGAAGCTGATCCTGACATTCTGATTGTTCGCTCAACAAAGGTCACTGAAGACGCAATAACAAATGCAAAACGACTCAGCCTCATTGTTCGGGCCGGCGCAGGCTATGACAATATTGACCTGAGTGCTGCATCAAATCGTGGGGTATTTGTCGCAAACTGCCCCGGTAAAAACGCCGTAGCTGTGGCCGAATTAGCTTGGGCGTTGATACTGAGTTGTGATCGCCGAGTACCCGATCAAACTGCTGATCTGCGTGCCGGGATATGGAAAAAATCTGATTATTCCAAAGCTGCTGGCCTGTATGGCAGAACCCTCGGCATTGTTGGACTCGGACGCATTGGCCTGGAAATTGCCGAACGGGGACGAGCCTTTGGCATGCGTACCCTCGCTTGGTCACGCAGCCTCACCCAAGAACAAGCAGATGCTGCCGGGGTCGTCTACTGCAGTACCTTAAACGATTTGGCCAAGATGTCAGATGTCATCAGTATCAATGTTGCCGGCAACGCAGAAACTTCGAACCTCATCGGCGAGGATTTCTTTCAAGCGATGCGATCCGGCGCTACCATTATTAATACGAGTCGCGGTAATGTCATCGATTCTGATGCAATGCAACGCGCTGTCAAAGAGAAAGGCATACGTGCCGGACTTGACGTTTTTGCCAACGAACCTGGTGCTGGAGGCAAAGACTTCAAGGATTCAATTGTCTCACTGCCCGGCGTCTATGGGACACATCATGTAGGCGCCTCAACAGATCAAGCTCAAATTGCAATCGCCAATGAAGCCGTTCGGGTGGTTTGCACCTACCTTGATCAAGGGGTCGTACCAAACAGCGTCAATCGTGCAGAATCCACTCCTGCGACAACACTGCTCACCGTCCGCCATCTCAATCGTCCGGGCGTATTGGCACACGTGTTCTACACGTTAGGACAAGCAGGTATTAACGTCGAAGAGATGGAGAATGTCATTTATGAGGGCGGCGAAGCCGCATGCGCTCGAATCCAGCTCGATGACTGCCCTGGCGATCAAGAACTGGACTCTTTACGTGGCAATGAACATATTCTCCAGGTCACTATTGGAAACCTCGGCCAACTCAATACCTGACAAATACTAAGCCAGCTCTAACACTTCGCAACTTTACTACTGCACAGGGAGTTCAATACATCATGCCAGTGGCTTCGAAAAAGCGGATCTTCAATTTTTCAGCTGGACCGGCCATCATTCCTGAACCGGTCATTGAGCAAGCTCAACATGATCTCTGGAATATCCAGGAATCTGGCATTGGCATTGTTGAACATAGCCATCGTGGCGATCACTTTCAACGCGTACTCACTGAAGCAGATATTGACTGTCGAAAACTAGCGAACATCAGTGATGACTACGCGATCGTGTTCCTACAGGGCGGAGCGACAACACAGTTTTCCATGATACCCATGAACTTTCTGCCCAAAGATGGCACCGCCGACTACCTTGATACAGGCGTGTGGGCTTCCAAAGCAATCAAAGATGCTCAACTATTCGGCAACGTCAACGTCGCCTTTGATGGCAGCAAATCTAAGTACCGTAAACTTCCGGAGTCAGGAACACTGAATCTCACTGAAGGCGCTGCTTATACACACTACTGTTCCAATAACACCATTTATGGAACAGAGTTTCATGCCACTCCAACTTCCAACACACCACTTATTGCAGACATGAGTAGTGATATCTTTAGCCGACAACTCGATATCAATAGTCATGCCATGATTTATGCAGGAGCACAAAAAAATCTTGGCCCAGCAGGAACGGTGCTTGTCATCATGCGCAAAGATCTTGCTGAACGCTGCGAACGAGAGATCCCCTCCATCTTTAGGTATGCAACACATGTAGACAAGGAGTCTTGCTTTAACACACCTCCCACCTTCGGCATCTATCTTATTGGACAGATTCTGAAATGGATTCTTAGGGAAGGTGGCTTACTGGCAATTGAACATCGAAATATCGCTAAAGCCAAAGTGATCTACGATGTCATTGATAACTCAGGTGGTTTTTATTCTGGCGTTTCAGATGAATCCTGCCGCTCAAATATGAACATCACCTTTCGAACACCCAACGACAAGACAGACGCCATGTTTCTTGACGATGCAAACAAACTACAGATGAGTGGACTCAAGGGACACCGTAGCGCCGGAGGTCTCCGCGCCTCGATCTATAATGCCTTTCCAAAGGAAGGGTGCGATGCCCTCGCTGAGTTCATGCAGATTTTTGCGAAGGCAAATGGCTAGGTCAACTCAATTGCCTATGTAGCTAAGATCTCTTGGCATAACTGCCCAGTCTGGCTGACATAAGACTGACCAAACAAATTGACATGATTGAGCACATGATAGAGCTGGTAAACCGCAAGTCGTGAATGCAATCGCGGCGACACCTCCTGCTCAGCGATATAGGCATCAATTACCGCTGCTGGGAAACCACCAAAAAGCTGCATCATGGCGATGTCGGCCCAGCCATCACCATACGAACAAGCTGGATCGATTACGACAACACCGCCATTGTTATTGATCACGACATTGCCAGACCAGAGATCTCCATGCAGCAAGGACACCTTTGGATGCGATGGTATGAATTGACTGAGTCGCTCAATGATCTCACTCACCATTTGATCTACGTCATTCGGAAGGTGCCTCCGGCGTCGAATACAATCTTGCTGATACCCAATTCGGTACTTCGCGTTGAACTCAACCCAGTCATCACACCAAGTGTTTTGTTGAGGTGTATATCCGAGATAATTCGATGAGCTATAGCCATACTGATTATGATTTACTCCCATCGCATGCAATCTTGCTAGATCCACGCCAAATTTTTCCCATCGAGTCTCAGCGCCGCCTTGTTCAATAAATTCCATTGCGAGAACCGTGAACTCTTCCACTTGTGTAATGCCATGTATGTGGGGCACCAGGACGGTATCAGTCAGCGCCAGATCTTGCAGACCAGCAACCTCAGCAGTCAGCATTGCGGCATACTGATTTGTCGATATTTTTACGACACATTTCGCCCCATCAACACCTGTAACGACACTTGCACCATGAATGCAGCCCCCGGCTAATTCAGCAATGTGAGCAACAGCAGGCATGACATCTAATTGACGCAGCGCTATTTCAACAAGATGCTTATCAGCCATCTCGATGCTTTTCAGCAGATTCTTGCAAATGATCTAGTAGTTGGCCACAAGCTGATGAAACAAGCTCAATCACGCGATGAAATCCATCTTCCCCACCATAATAAGGATCTGGCACTTCTTGTTCGACTAGTGAGCCATCATATTCCAGAAGTAGTGAAATCTTTTCCCGAGGCGCGCCCATTGCCAGCAAAGCCTCTCGGTTTTCCTGATCCATACAAACAATGTGTTTGAATTTAAAAAAGTCTTCGCGGCAAACCTGGCGAGCAGAGCCACGCAAATCAATGCCTTGTGATTGCGCCGCTTTTCGCATTCGCTTGTCAGGATCTTGCCCCTCATGCCACCCACCAGTGCCAGCGGAGTCAACTTCAAACTGATCCGCCAGTCCACGCAACTGAGTTTCTGCAACAAACACGCATTCGGCTAATGGGCTACGACAAATGTTTCCCATACATACAAATAATATCTGTGTCTTATGCTCAGATGTCATTTTAACTCACACTCTTCTACTTACTGATGCGCGAACCCATCTACTTAGCAGACGATGACGACGTACTTCCAAGCGAGACCTCGTCCACTTGTATTTCGGCGGGCTGTCTGCGTGCAATCTTGACGGCTACTGCACCAATAAAGCTAAACAGTACAAACACAATTGCATAGACCACCAACAGTCGAATTTCTGTAAACAACACCATCCAAGCCACCAGTATTCCTAAACAAGCAAAAGTAATACCGATTCCATACAAAGCAAACACTGCACGACGCGTACCGCCCAATCCACGATTTAGCTGGTGATGTATATGCTGGTTATCCGCCGAAGACATTGGCCGTCCAGCCATCTTCCTACGAATAATAGCCAACGCTGTGTCAATTATTGGAACGGCAAACACAATCAAGCCAGCAACGACGAGATGTGTTTCTCCATATTCACCAAACATCAAGATAATCACAACAGAGAGATACCCCAAGAGCAGGCTCCCAGCATCACCCAGGAAAATAACCGCCGGATGAAAATTAAAGGGCAAGAACCCGAGCACTGCACCAAGAGTTGCAAGACAAAGTACAACTCGTGCTCCGGCAAGGCTATCTTCCTGCGCTAGAATATCGCCGCCACTAGCGATTTCATGGCTTACCGCCATCAGCACGGATATAACAAGCAAGCCTAACATGACAATACCAGTCAGACCCGAAAGTAAGCCATCAAGACCGTCAACTAAGTTACTCGCATTACATCCACCAAGCACAAAGATTGCAATCAGCGCAGTTCCTATCCAGTAAGAAACATCTATCGACATGCCGGTTATTGGCATTTCGATCATGAGACCACTAGAACCAAATATTGCGACCAGCAGCCCTCGAGCGACATCGGTACCAACCGCTTCAATCGCCAGCGCAGCCGCAGCCACGAGTTGACCCGCCACCTTTAATCTTGGATCCCATCCCCAAATATCATCAGCAAGACCAGTAAATGCGATCGCGATGATTCCAATCACAATTGCAATTGGAACTGGCCGGTAATCTACGACCATTGCATCGAACATGGTGTAGCTCAACCCAATACCAACCAACACTGCGAATACGACAGCTCCACCCCCAAGATACGCCACCGCTTCGCGATGAATTTTCCGGTCTGAATCCGGACGATCGATGATATTGTTCTTCAGCGCTATCTGCCTTGCAATAGGCGTAGCAATGAGCGCTACAAAATAGGCTATAAGGAAGACAGGAATATAAGAGTTGAGAAGCTCTACTGCAGTGGAAGTAGCTCCCTCATCCCATGTCGCGGACAAAATAGCAGACGAATCTGGCTCTAAATCAATACTAAAAGGTAGCTGTGGATCCATACTCTAACCTTCTACCAACTTTGATACTGATGCCTCATGCAACCTATTTTACCGTCACTACTTGCCACCACTTTTTACAAGCCGACGCTTACTCTTTCTTTTGGGTTCGACCCGAATAACCTGCAATGGCTGCGTAGTTCTTCTTGAGATATCCACCTGCTGCGGTACGTGGACGATTTAGCAGAATGCCAATAATCTCGCTATTTGTTTCACCGAGTTCACGAAGCATCCTCGAAACCAATCCTCGCTCCTCTTGGTAAGCACGCACCACAGTGATGACACCATCAGACTGATTGGCGACCACCCTCGCATCACCAGAAACGATTATTGGCGAAACATCTATCAATACTAGATCAAACCGATCTCGCAACACTGCGATTGAACGATCAAATAGTTCGCCATGAAAAGCGTTACTCACCCGATTGTCCGGCGTACCCGCCGAGATGATGCTGATCTGACTTTCATTCTGCACAATCACTTCATCAAGTGACACGTCCCCTGCGAGCACGTCGCCCAATCCAAGTCGCGGCTCTGCGACACCCATAGCCTTTGCTAAACCAGGTCGCCGGAAATTTGCATCAACAACCACAACAGTTTGGCCTGACTCTTTAGCAATCGTTGCAATGTTACTGATGGCTGTCGTTGCCCCTGATTCAGGCATACCACTTACAAACGAAATGACGCCATAACCACCTTGCCCCAGCCGACGAGCAATTGGCTCGTAACTCTGACGGTATGCTTCTGCAATAACACTATTAGGCATTGTCTGGACGATGCGCTCGACCACTGTGGGCCTCGTTGGATCATCTGTTATTTCAGGGATTGATCCAATCACTCGCACCGACGAAAGAAGTTCAAGATCACTTACTCGTTTAATGCGGCGATCTGTTAGTTCCCTAATAAAAACAATGCACAAGGCCAGACCAAAGCACAATACAATACCTAGTGGGATCATAACTTCCCATCTTGGAAACGATAACGTTCGAGGCATCTCAGCATCACCAAGTGAGCGAACGCGCTGTGCATCTTCTCGCAAACGCATTAATCTCAAGCTATTGATCAGATGCACATCTGCATCACGCTGAAGCTCTAAGTGCGTACGCTGCGTTACCATTGCCTCGTAAGACGACTGATCAGCAGCGAGATCCTGCAACTCGCTTTCTTTGCCATCAACATCTTCTTCTATCTGCTGAATCAATCCTAAGAGCTGATCACGCTGATCTGCATATTGAAGACGCTCTGAATTGAGATTACGCTCGATAATCTCTCGTCTTCTTGCATTAATTTGATCTTCCGTTGCTCGTACCCTGACTTCCATCTGATACACATGTGGATGATCATCTCTAAATCGCTCACGACTACCTCTGAGCTCTGCTTTGAGTTGTTCTTCTAACTGGAGCTGCTCACGCAACGTGATGTCTGCTTCAGCCATTTGAATGTCCTCGAAGGTGTAATCCAAAGTGCCAGCAAGCTTCTCAGCTGTTTGTAGCAAGGCGCTGTTGACCATCGCAAGACTTGATCGTGATTCAATCATTTCCTGCGTCAATTGCTCTGTCTCAATTGCCGCCTGACTAAATCGTGCGTCATCTAGGGTTGTAATACCTCGGGCGCGAATAAATGATCGAATCTCGTCTCCAAGGTCCTGCAACATAAGTCTGGTACGTCGAAGCTGATCATCAAAAACTCGCTCATTTTCTACGTAAACGCGATCATTCATCCGCGTCACATACGCCATGTACGCCGTACGAATTGAATTCAACACAATAGGTACATCTGTTGCAGTATGAGCTGACCAACTTGCACCATAAATATTGGTCCCTCGAAGCACTGGTGTTGAAATGTCCTGTTCTAATTCATCTACAGCATCGGCAATCAGTGGCTCGCCAGCTTGACCAACAAAACTGTTTTGAAACCACTCAGTATTTTCACGAACGGATCGATCACTCACTGCATCTTCTAAGATTTCACGCCGCTTAAGGAGGAAGACTTGCGTATTCGATATCCGCGTCACCATTCGATCATCGACAAAGTCCTGCGAACCAACGTCTGTGGCAGTATTAAGGCCGGGGCGCACCTCAAACCACACGTCAGACGAGTACAACGGATAAACAATTCGCAGCACAATCATTGATAACACACCAATGGCTGCCCCAATAAAGACTGAAGCAATTAACCAAACCATGTAATGGCGCAACACTCGAATTGGATCAAGCGTCTGAGTCACCTCGCGGGATGGAGCCATCGAACTGGCAGCTGTTTGTCCTGGTTTTTGATCTTGTGGTTTTAGCATCATGAGGTCTCAAAAGAGTTAGTTCATTCAATTCAAGGAATTGAGATAGCAGCCTTCTCATCTATATCGGCCCGGAGACTTGCAATCTCGGCTTTCAATTCAGGATTCTTCGTAAGTTCATCGGCTCTATTGAGTCTAGAGATCGCTCCCTGAAATCGGCCGTCAAGTGCCAGCACATGAGCCAAATGTAGATATGTAACTGCCCGCTCTTGAATTTCAACCGACTTTCGCAACAATTCTTCCGCCTCCATATCATTTCCCAACTGGAAATGGATCCACCCGAGCTCATCCAGCAGTTCAGCGTTCTCAGGCGAGAGCCTTTTTGCCTGCTCTGCAAAGGACAAAGCCTGGCCAGGCTCTTCCAGATCCACACTGTATATAGCAGACATTATCATGAGAGCGTTCAAATCCTGGGGGTCTTTAGCAAGCGCCTTATTGAGTAACTCAATCGCTTTAGTAGTTTGACCAAGACTTCGATAAATTCTTGCAAGAGTATCCTGATAAGTGACATTGTCTGGATACATTTCTACTACACGCTCACTGAGCGCCAGTGCTTCAACAAGATCACTATCAGTAGTCATCAAGACATATGCCTTATTGTTAAGCGCAACACCATCACTACTATTGAGAGCTAAAATTCTTGAGTACACTTCACCTGCTTCCGAGAAATTATCAGTGACCAAATATATTTGCCCAAGTACGTGTAATGCACTGATAATTTGATCGTCTTCATAATCCGAATCAACCACCATATTGAGTAGCTCTATCGCTCTATCTTGATTGCCTGAATATGATCTAATCCAAAACAGTGCCAGCCCTTGTAACATCTGCGCGTTTTCCTCATACCCCGGAAGGCTTCTTACAAAAGCCTCACCAGCAGACGATTCAGATTCGCTAAATAGACTCTCAAGGTCAGAAAACCAGACTGCATAGCGACGTTTTATCGAATCAGGATCTTCGCCATCAACAATAATGTTTTGGTAAGCACGCGCCATCACTTCAAGAGCCTTATCTCTTTGATTAAGGCTTAAGATCGCTCTTGCAAATAGTCCCGCAAGTACCGAATCCCCAATGATTTCAGGGGTTTCCCTGAACACCTCTACCACCAAAGATCCTTCCCACTCCGGAACATCTCGTGTGATGTCTGCGATCGCCAACAATAAACGTGCATCGCGGCTTACGTTATAAGCCCGCAATAAAGCAGTCACAGCTTCCTTCGTACTTCCATTGAACTGATGGACGGCACCGAGTCTTTGATACCAGAAGGGACTATTGGGAGACAACATTATTCCCTCTTCAATGAGCAATATTGCATCATCCACTTGTCCCTTCGATGTCAGCGACTCAACAAGCATATTCCTAGCCATTACATTGTTAGGAAACTGCAAAACGAGCTGTCGCAGTGTACTATCAGCCGCGTTTTGATTGCCAAGGAGATTCAGCACTTTGACTCGAGCCAGTGAAGTCTGAGTGGTAATAGAGCTTGCTAGCTGATCAGCCTTGTCCAGCGATTGGATTGCCCTATCTAAACTCAGGCGATCCTCATCCCACTGATATTTATCAATGAAGCCAGTAGCTTCTATCATGTACGGCATGGAATCTGTTGGAAGCAGTTTCTTGCTGCTCTCAAGTGATCGCATAGCGTTTGCATGCTCAATATTGGCCAACTCTTTATCACCACCATTTCCATATTGTTTTGACTTCGCCTGGTGGAGTTTGGCTTGTAGAATCTGAGAATAAAAATCACTTTCGTAGAGCTCATTCCGAATAGCGATTTCTTCTGTAGCTTCCTCGAGCATCCCTTCCCAAATGAGGCACTCGATAAGACGAGCATGTACTTTCGAAGTCGGGTTGTCTTTCATCTCTTCACTAAGAAGGGCAAGAGCATCCACATATTGACTTTGTGAAATATATAGGTTGGATAACTGCTGAGCTGCAAACCTTTTATATATGTCATCAAGCTCGATTGCACTAATAAAGGCCTGCTTCGCGTCAGAAAAACGATTCGCTTCAATAAAGTAGCTAGCAAGAGCAATGTAATCTTCACCTACAATGCCCTCACCTAAACTCGATATGCGATCTTTCAACAGTTGTGCGCCTGCTTCTACGTTTCCTTGAGACATCTCTAAATTGGCACAAAGCGAAGCAAACGCTCGATTTTCGCTAAGAGAGACACTCAGCTCCACAATAATTTCTTTTGCTACGTCGTTCCATCTCTCACGAATACTCGCCAACCTAGCACTTTGCTCGTTATCTGAAAGCCGCTCCCAACTTTGGCTGTTGTACATTAGCTGATCATCAGCATTTCGAATATATTCCCATGTCGGATCTGTGAGCGTGATAAGCCTCACCAAATTCGCTGCATTGGTGATATCAGCAGGGTTCGCCTGGTACTGATCTACTCGAGTCTTCATGACAAATGGCAGATTGCCCTGCTCTGCCTCTAACTGCAGCCAAAGCTCCCGGAGTTCAACTTGATTTGGGGCAAGAAGAATCGCTTGCCTAATGATTCGAATTGCACGGCTCGCACCATCAGGGGTCTTGATAAGTGATTTGGCATAAGCTTTGACAAGACTAATATCGTTAGGATTGCGCCGATAAGCTTCGTCAAACGCCTGGTTTGCCTGAGCATCATCTCCGAGATCTCGATAGGACAATCCCAAAGTTCGCCATAGCTTTGCTTGATAAGGCAACTTCTTAATTAACAGCTTTAGGACTTCGACACTCTCAAGAAGTTTTTCTTTACCGGCAACGAGTTTACCTTCACTCTTGAGATTCTGGCCGAGTCTCTGGAAAAACTCCGCCTGCATAAAAAGAAGTTCTGTATTCTCTGGGTTTTCTTGCCTTGCCCGCTCTATTTTCTTTTCAGCTAGATCCCATTCACCCCTATCACAGTCAAGTAACACACTAAATTTCACCACTCTAAGATCATCTGGAGCTTTTTCAGAAAGCGACTCAATGATGGTGTTCAACTTTGAAACAGCATTTACTAAATAGTCTTGTGCCTCTCGACCTACCTCAGCGTAGCCGGTCGATATAAGTGCTTGGATACGAACTTCCTCAATTGCCATATAAGAAATAATCGCCGCGGCTGTTTCAATATCTCGCTCAATAGGATTTTCATTCACTTCTGATAAATAGCTAATAATTGCTTCAATTGGATCTTCTATCTCCAGACTTATCTCAATAGCACGAATGTACGCATTCTCAGGATCTAAGCCTTTTAGTATTTGCAAACATTTTTGAGCCAACGCCTGATCATTCAACATGACGGCAACTTTGATACTGGCTAACAATACACGCGTACTCTCAGGGTTCGATTCCCGCAGTTGCGCAAGATCATTTTTTGCCCCCGAAAGATCATTGGTGCCAATCTTCATAAAAACATCTTGCAGACCCTTTGAAACCACTCCAATTGACGACGAGCCGGTCGCTAGGGCCTCTTCTAGCTGATCTGATAGAGAGCTCAGTTCTTCATATTCATCTATCAATGACTCTGGAACTCTCGAAAGTGTTTCTGAAGCCTGACTATAGCGGCCTAGAATTGCCTCTAACCTTGCTTTGCGAATCACCAGTTGAACATTACTCGGCGTTACCTTCAGTGCCTCAATAGTTCTTTCATAAGCAAGGCCTGTTTGCCCCAACCTATCAAGTGCATCTATCAATATGCGCGCAGTAGACAAATCAACACGCTCCGTTCTCACCCACAATTCTTCTAACTTCTGAGCAGCAAGGCGATAATCACCGTCAACGAATGCTCGCTTCCCATCTGCTCTAAGAACCAACAAATCACTTTCATCATCACCACAGATATTTAATAAGGTAAGTCTTGCCTCATCACACTTTAGTTCCTCATCTGTCAGATCCGCATCAGGATTCTCTTGCTTCTTTCTTTCAAGCTGACTAAGTGCTATATCAAATAACAGAGAAGCACTTCTTTTCTGAAGTGGAAACTGAATCACTGCATTAAAGCTAGAATTAAGACCTGGTCCATTGACAATACCATTCGCTAGCTCATTCGCCTTTAACAATGCAACTTCATCCTGAAAGCTATTTTCATAATGAAGCATTGCCAGCTCATGACGGAAAGCAACTCTGTCTGAATCCCTATCAATATAATTACTTATTATCTTGACTGATCGCTCGTAAGCATTGTCTACCTGACTCAGCCGCAATAGACCTACCGCATTTCTAACAACCATTGCATCATCGGTTTGCTGAATCACCGCTTCCATCTGCTCAATCATTGCATTCTTTTTGGCTAGCAACTCATCGGTGTTTTCTGCCTCATTAGCCAGTTCGCGTTGATATTGAATGGTGTAAAACTTGGCTAACGCAGTAGCGCTGCGAGGCTTGTCTGGAACAACGCGTTCAAGATCTTCGAATGTCTGCATCGCAAATTCGTACTGTTTTTCGGCCTGACGCGAACGCCCATCAAGCTCCAGCCTCGCCACAACTTCAAGACGGCCTTGCGCTAATGAAGACCATGCCAAATCATTTTCAGGATCTAAGGTCAATGCAGCGCGTAGTTCTTCTTCTCCTGGAAAACGAACATTTCCTTCCACATCCACAGTATCGGTAAACTCAGTTGGACTCAGGTATTGCTTTGCGCGCCCGATTTCCGCAAGCAGTTGAGCCTCTTCAAGCGAGTCTTCATTAATCGAATCCTGCATTGTCAGCAAAGCATCTTCTACATTTTGCCATGATTCAATACTGTTTTGCGACCATTGAGCCGCTTTTATTGCATCTTCAATAACTGCCCAATGGAACTCCAGATTGTCAGGCTGATGTATCGCTCTCGAACGCCGAATCAAAACAAGCTCGCCATACCTTGATTTTGCTTCGGTCTGCGTTGGTGGCACGATTGCGAGAATTGATGCTTCCCATTTATCTAGATACTCAAGATTAGACTTCTCTTTACTGACGCCTCGAGCGTACTGCTTAGCCGCATCTTCGTATTGACCCGCGGCCATAAGCGCATCGCCACGGCGTATATTACGACTGGCATCCCCTCGGGCATAAAGAAACCAAAGGCCGCCCAGAATGAAGATCGCTGCCCCAAAAAAAACAGTGATATAGAAGATAAGTTTCTTATTTACTTGGGTGGCCATGATCGCCTCACATAAATAGAGTTTGACTCTTTGTTAAGTAGTTTCTGGATACTTTCCTGTTTCCACTTCAAACCAATCTGGCAAACATCGCATGAGGTGTGGAAGCAAATCTTCTAAAAACTCAGTTGCTCTTGACACAAAAATTTCTTTGTTTTCGCCCTGCTTAAGAACTGCAGTAATTTGGACTTTGCAGTAATAGGAGTACTTGCTTGATAGGTCAAATGCAAATCGATGAACATCACCAGGTGTAACAGCAACTTGGCCATTGGCCAGAAAGAAATATCCAGCAAAAATCGGGGTTTCACCCATGTCAGGATGCCTAAACTCGCTTGTTCTTAGTTGGAAGTCACCTAAAGGCAAACGTATTGTTTCTTGATCACTAGTAACAGGATGCGGCCTTTGAATCTGTGGGTAGACATGCCCAAGTTCTTTCGGACTCTCATCTTTAAGCACCCATTCGGACTGATCAATATTTAAGTCAATATTCTCGGGAACAGCCATCTGCGGTTCGTATCCACCTGCAACAAAACAACGATCTGGCACATGTGGAACAGCATCAATTTGCCCAGTGTAATAGACAACATGTAATGTCAATCTACTGCTAGCAGCGTTTCCATCCAGTGCATATGTACGTGTTAAAAACTGTCCGGATCCGAGTGATTCAATCATCTCTTCACTCAGTACAACGTCTTCTCCTACCTTGTGCCAAGAACCTAACTGTGGCGGTAAAGAGGCAATCGCTAAACGGGGCTGTATCGACTCTTTGCGAAGATGCACATTCAACTGCTCAGCGATCACTTTTATCGAAATTGCAGAAATTGCCAGCGTCAGACAGGCGATTACAAATGCCGCTATTCCACTTCGACGAACATGGGAGCGAAGTACCAGAGGCTTTGATGCAGCAACTGTTTTAGCTTCTGATTCATTTTCAATGATCAGATTCTTGATGATCCAAAGCTCTCCCAAGAAAATCAAATAGGCCGGGATCAACCAAAACAAGCCAACGATAGAGTGAAAATCTCCGGCTGCAAATCCGGTATCGAACATGGACAAGAGAGAAAGTGTCACTACACGAAGTATGTTTACAAAAATGGCGGTTGGGAAAGCAGATAATACTAATAATGCCTGTTGCCAAAAACGTTTCAGACCCAAGTAAGCCATCGCAACACCGAGTGCCAAAAAAGCCATCAGCATGCGCATTCCGGAGCAAGCTTCAGCAACATTAAGTTGGCGAGATTCTCCATCAGCAAAGAGCTCTAACGTATTACCTGAAAGCGTGACATCATTACCCATTGCTTTAAGAGCAAAGAATGCACCGCCAGCCGCGATGTCCTGCATGCGAAATGTAATAATACTCAGGAATCGATCAGAGATCGTCTGCCCAAACACAAAGAGAAATAGCAGTGGAAACCAAATCCAAATGAACGCTCGATAACCACAGAATAGAAGTATGAGCCCCAAAGTTGAGATGCCAACTCCTAGTCCCATCAAATTATGGTGGCGCAACCACGCAAGGCTCTCACCAGTAAACGTACACAACCCATACCAAAGCACGCCCACGACTACAAGAAGAAGCCCTACCCATGCTCTCTGCAGAGGCTGCGCAAGAATCTTATTGCGCGCTAAGTAGACGAAGTAGCAGGCAATTAATGGTATGACGAGAGTATGCCCCCAATCAGCTTGCTGCTTAATGGCAAACTCAACTTGGCGGAAAAAGAAGTCCCAGAAGACCCAGAAATACAGAACCAGTAAAAGCGCAACTCCAGCGAGCAGAAAGAATTGATCTGCTTGGTCTGAATCGCGTGCCCGATCATCGGATTGGCTACGCCTGGTCTGAATAGTCTCACCTGTCATACTGTGGTCAGATCGACTATGCAGAGCTCAATGTTAACTGAGATTTCGATCCCAAAAACAGAAAGCCAGTTCAGAAATTCTAAACCGTTTGCTGGTGATCCTCGCCTACCTCCCTTGATAAGTCCTACGTTTATAAGGGGTAATGGAGTTCGACAAAACTGGCCATGAAATCTGGTCATTTAAGGGCCTGTATCTTTGAAATTGGGAATCTGAGCCCAAACAGCCTAATACGGCCCAATATACCCGAAAGGAAGCAGAACCCAGCGATTGAATTCGGCTAGTTGAAGCCAATACCGCCAGCATCACCACCACCACCAGCACCCCAAACGTCAAAGCCAAAATTGCGCTCTAGAAAGAAGCCGAATCCATAGTCGAATCGAAATCCATTACGGATGACTGCCAAGGGGGTTGCCCAGAAACTCGTGCCAATAATGACATGATCATCAGGACGAAGGTAGATATCAGGCTCTGTTCTTTGGCGAATGGCTGCTAAATTCAGCCTCACAGTTGCCTCCCAATTGTCACCAATCACGCGTGTCAAATCAACACGCCGGGGAATCGCGAGCGGACCTGGTCCACCAGCAGCTGCAACCAAGCGACTGAGTGTAAGTTTGCCTACTTGGGGCAAGTTGTAAACGCCCGGGCGAGAAATCTGGCCGTCTATATAAACGACACCTTGCTCAGGTCCATCAACATAGATCTGATCATTGGGCCGAATCACAATGTTGTAACTACTCTCTCCTCGGGCAAGCTCTTGATATGGAATTGCCAAAATCCGCTCAGCAAACATGCCGAGATCTTTATCTTCAAGGTCAGACGAACCCATTGGTGTGTTGGCTTGCTGTTGAGATCCTGGAACCTCAACCCACTGCCCCTTCTCTTTTACATAGATGTAAGACGGAGCAGTGCCTGTTTCAGATGAGTCAGTGACATCTACAATATCAATTGGCTGCTTGTTATTAACCTCTATAGGCTGAAGTTCATCAACATCAACAATTGGACCATCCTGCGCAAGTATGCCTGGCGAAGGACTCGCCCCTCCTTTTTCGAGTTGATCAATTAATGAATCAACGTCAACAGGATTTTCTTCCGTCGCAGGGCGTGCCGAAGAACCATTCTCCTGTGCAGGCATTTGGCCACGATCGAACTGTGTTTGCATCTCAGGTGAAAGAGGAAGCTGCCTGATGACATAAACATATTGAGTTGTCGCTGGCACACCACCTGACTGCGCAAGGGCTTCAATAAGCCGAAAGTCCGGCTTTAAGAGCGTGTATATACCAGGTTGGGTCACGTACCCATAAATGGTCCAGGTAAACCCACCAGCATCCTCTACAACAACATCAACCTCAGGATTCGACATCACCGAATCGCTGAGTGTTTGCTCAATTCGATCTTGGAGTTCCTGTGGCGTGAGGCCAGCAGCCAACTCTTCCCCAATCTCTGGAATGCGGATAAATCCGCCAGCATCAATACGTCGCGTTGTCCGAGTCCACTGCCCTTGGGTGTAAAGCTCAAAGATTTCAATGGTGACGACATCACCAGGTTCGATCCTGTAGTCCAAAACATTAGGCGTGAGATCCTCGGGCGTGATGTTGGAGATCTGGCCCCACTCCTCGTGCTGACGCTCGACAACATCCAGTCGGGTCAATATCGGAATCGTAGTCGCGGTGGTTTCCCATCGACCAGTCACTGATGGATCAAAGAAAGAATCAACCTCACAACCAGATTGGGCGACTGCCAAAAACATTAACCCTAAAAATGAGAGATGTTGTGCCAACTTTCTGGGCATCATGCTCTGTGTCTCCTGGACCACTAACTGGACTAATCCATCACAATTCGGGGCTGATGGGGGGGAAATCGCGACAACTATGGCTCGCTCATGGCTCGCTTGGTACTTATCGACCGTGCCCCCACTTAGAGTTGAACCTTACCTGGACTGAAGGGGCATGAGAGGGGGCATTTTGGGACCAACACGCAGTTTCTAGGAACCAGGGCTGGTGATTCGAGACCGATGCCCGCTACACTAGAGGGTTGCTGGAACCTCTACACCATGAGCTCAAGACTACCAACCACAGATACCGCCAACCCTGCTGCACAGCGGCGAACGCAGGAGCGCCACCCCCGTCCCCTCGGCGGCGATACTGCCAGGCATGTCGGTCCAGCTCAAATCAGCCTTTCCGGGCAAATTCTCAACAACCGAGAGACGGCACCAGCCCAACTCACCATCAAACGAAAGCCCAAGTGGCTTCGGGCCAAAATGCCTGGTGGCGAGGGTTTCGAAAAACTCCGATCAATCATTAAGACCAATCGACTACATACCGTCTGTGAAGAAGCAAGCTGCCCGAATATCGGAGAATGCTGGGCGAGAGGTACTGCAACAATCATGATCATGGGCGATGTATGCACACGCTCATGTGGTTTCTGCAATGTCAAAACAGGTCGTCCCATGGAGGCCGATGAAGACGAGCCAAGACGTGTTGCAGCATCAATCAGCCTCATGGGGCTCAAGCATGTTGTGATCACCTCTGTTGATCGTGATGATTTGCCAGATAGCGGCGCTGGAATATGGGCAAGCACAATTCGCCAGGTTCAAGAAGCGTGTCCTACGACGTCAGTTGAGGCACTGATTGGAGACCTCCGCGGCAATGCGGAGGATCTTAAGACAGTGATTCGTTCTCAGCCCGATATTCTGGCTCATAATTTAGAGACCGTGCGGCGAATGCATCCAGCGGTGAGGCCTCAAGCTAAATTTGAACGATCTGTAGAGGTCATTGCACGCATCAAGGAAGCTGGCCTCGTTTCGAAGACGAGCATCATGGTCGGTATTGGAGAGCGAGATGAAGAGGTCTTTGAGTTAATCGAAGAGCTTCAGGAAAAAGCATGCACAGACATCCTTACGATTGGGCAATACCTACAACCCACACGAAATCACCTGCCGCTGGATCGTTGGGTTCATCCTGATATGTTCGCTGCATACCGTGAAGCAGGATTACGCGCAGGCTTCCAAGTCGTCGAATCGGGCCCTCTTGTGCGAAGCTCATATCATGCCGAGGAACAGGCTGCTCAACTGAGTCCACAACGAAAAGCCACGGATGAAAAAATGTCTGAATTGCTAGGAACAGCAACTCAACGACGAGCTACTCATCCAACGAGCTCTTAGCCAGCCTGTCACCTAAAAGAAAATCAATAGGCTGCTTTGTCTGACCATGTTGGGCGAGATCTGCCAGCACTTCACCAATCAATGGCGTGAACTTAAAACCATGGCCACTGAATCCACAAGCAAAGCAAAGACCTGGAATCTCTTTGTCCCAGTCAATTATAAAATGCTCATCTGGGGAGTTGGTGTAGAGACAGGTCTTGTAGGAAAGAAACGGACCAAATCCATCAGGAAGTCGGGCAGCAAGAATTTCTTTTGCTTGCTCAAGCTCTGCTTCACCCAGTAATCTGTCGACCTTCTCCGGGTCTGTTCTAATGCCTTGCACATGAGGCGCTAGCTTCATGCCAGATTGCCCCGGAAGGAGAGGCATTCCATACCAATATTCGCCAGAGGGTTCCTCGCATATCCAGGCTGGAAAAATCTTTTCATTGAAGAGCTCCGGCTTTTTTGGCTGGAACCAAAACACACACTGGCGCGTGACCTCAAGATGTGAAGCCATGCTCGGCAACAATGACTTGGTCCACGGCCCGGCAGTAACAACAACCCGCTCAGCCAAATACTCCGCTTGCTCAGTTCGCACAGAAATTTGAGAGCCAGACTCGGAAAGATCTATGACCTGCTGATTACCAATGATTTCAGCGCCATGCTTGTGCGCCTGTTGCACCATCACCTCAACAGCGCGCGCCGCCATGACAGCACCTGCCTTTACTTCAAAAACACCGGCATAATCAGCCGGCAATTTGAATTGTGGATATCTACGTTTTAGGTCAGCATGGTCGAGTATTTGATGTTCAAGATCATGCTGACTAAGTGCATTCGCCGTCGCTGCCACAACATGTTCAGAAGCCGGACCCAAGAAGAGGCATCCACACCGATGCCAAAGACGATCTGCTGTTGACGCAGCAAGTTCTTCCCAATACTCAAAGGCACGCGCTGCCAGTGGAACGTAGTTTGTATCCTCATAGTAGCCGCATCGAACAATACGTGACACACCACCGCTGGAACCAAGATCATGCCCTATGGCATGTTGTTCTAAACCAAGCACACGAACGCCTCGACGAGCCAACTGCCAACAGGTGGCCGCTCCCATGCCGCCAACACCAATCACAATCACATCAAAATGCTTAGGCATTAATCAGACCTCATGGCTTTTAGGACACCTTACAGATCACTCTACCGTTACAAACCGAATTCTATAGCTCTCAGTTTCACAACCCCTGAATCAGTGACAACCAAAGGCCGTCAATGGGTCGATATGCCTCGGGGCCAGGCTCATGCTATATGACAGACACCTCAAATCCTCGGATACTCAAACAAACGATGGACGCCGCTCCAATCGCCATTCTTGCCATGGACTCGAGGTGGTCATCGCCTGGATCTGCCCACAGCTTTCAACGGTCAGATATGAGATGCTGGATATGAGTGCAAACGGCCTGAAAATTCGTTCCTCCTCTCCTCTCATTGCAGGAATGCTGGGTCGAGCAACCCGCATCCTTCCCCATGGCCAATGTTTAAATGAGACGGTGAGCATTGTCTGGACCAAATCCAGCTCTGATGGCACTTATATCGAGGCTGGCCTGCGTTTTCAGACCCCAGATCAATGATGCCATAAATTCTGGCCCTCTAATGAACCTAGACATTTCAGATCCGTATCAATGGCAGATGATCTACCGGAATGCACGTCATTCCGATCATGTCTCAGATCATCGTGTTCGCGAGTGATCGCGAGTTAAAAAGAGGCTCACAAGAGCCAATTTCGTTGCCGTTCTGATTTTCAATGGGCCTCCGACCCTTCCGCTCATTGTGCGTATATCTGCCTTGCCCTTCCGCTGCCAGACAAGCCGACGTGTATGACTTTATCCACGTTGCCTGCTGTCTCTGCATCCGGTCGGGGAAGACAGGGGCGTGGTATCTGAAAAGGTGCCACGCTCTTTCCCTCTCCTTTCCGGTGTGTGGCCGGAAGCGCTCTCGGGATTCGGTGCGTGCACCCGCTGCACAAACAGTGTGGCGCACGCACCATCCCACCCGAGTTATCCAAGAATGTCAGACCCCTTCCATCCGTGAGTGAATTACAAAATGCAGAAGACTAAGGGCGATATCGATCTTCATCTCTACCTAAGCCAGATTAGCAAAGTCGATTTGCTCACTGCTCAACAAGAAAGAGATCTAGGTTGGAAGATTATCAACGACGAATGCTGTGACTCCAAGCAACAGATGATTGGAGCCAACCTTCGACTTGTTGTTTCAGTTGCTAAGAACTTCACCAACCGAGGGCTACCTCTCTCTGATTTGATCGAAGAAGGCAATCTCGGTTTGATCCGAGCCGTTGATGGCTACGATCCTGCACACGGGGCGAGATTCTCAACATATGCAACTTGGTGGATAAAGAAGTCCATCAGAAGAGTGCTTCATACTGCAGGCCCACCAATACGCCTTCCAAGCCATCTCATTGAGCGCATCACTCGATGGCGATCAATTTATGATCGTCTGGAACACCACTTACATAGGCCACCCACACCAAGTGAATTCGCCGTGGCTGCAGAGATTGATCCAAATAAGATGGAAATGGTAAATCGCATCTTGTGCATTAATCAGCGTGCTGCAACGAGGCCGAATGATCAAAGTAACTGCAACTTAAGCCTACTAGACCTCTTTGAAGATCATCGCAGCTTGCGCCCTGAAGAGACTGCGCAGCACTTTGAACAAAAATCCCGTCTACGAGACTGCCTCTTTCTACTGGATAACCGATCAGCTCGAATTGTACGGCTTCGCTATGGACTAGAAGGCACGTCACCAATGTCATTGAGACAGGTCGGAGAAATAGTGGGACTCACGCGAGAACGCGTCAGGCAAATTGAGATGGCGTCACTACGTAAACTACGTCAACTCATCGACTATGGAACAAACTCCGAAGCTGGAAAAAATCACACAAGGGCCAAGACAAATGCCCCTTCAAGACTTGTACCAGAATCACTAAGATCTGCTTAATTCGCGTCTATCGACCAGTCGATCAACCGTGTTGCTATGAACTAATGACCAATCCGCAACCAGAGTAGATGACTACCAGATAGCCAAATGACGCCTGTGATAAACCACGACGCTTCTGACAACCAGCCAATTTGCTGTCTTGCAACTCGATGACCGACTCCATTTTCTTGGATAGACTTACCGTCAACTGCTGCATGAATCCAAGGCGTGCGAGCTGAGTTTGGATCTAACCTAACTGCTTTCATAGAGCTAATGTAGCTGCAAATAAAACCAGCTTGCTGAAGGATGACCTCCTCTCGATCATCAATCCATACGCGCCGATTACGCGCCATGGCCACTCGTATACAATCTGCAACTTCAGTGACTTCAAGCGCACAAGAGGGGCCCTGAATATTCCAACTAAGATCAGCAGGCCAGCACAACCCCTTGCGTGCATCGATCAAAAGAGACTGGGCTACTACGCCTTCTCTTTTCATGGTTACGAGTACTCGGGAAGGCAGCACTGAGTCACCAATTTTTCCATACTCAGCACAAATCAAATTGGCATAGATCGGATCATGCCATTGAGGCTGCAGTGAGCTAGCCCCAGGGTTAAGTAAGAAGCTTGCTTCCCACCAACCGGCCGCCATTTGAGACGCAGGACTAGACAGAACCTGTTTCACAGGCCACACCAAGCAGAACGCAATCAGTGTCCAAACACACCACCGCAGGGGAAAACCAATTGTTCTTGGCGGCGTCGCTTTTCGCAGCGATGCTTGATCTAGCGTCGAGCCACACTCGGAACAACGGCTAAATGGAGACGCAGCATCAACAATTGAATAGCCACAACTTCTGCATTGAAGACGACTTACAAATGTGGGGATCGGCTTGCGTTGCTTTCGAAGCGAAAAAGCCACCAAGGCAAACAGATAGAGGACGAGAACCCCTCCCAGTACCGCGTATACAACGAACTCGATTTTTGACCCCGGAATAGACATGTACTCGCCACACAATACGAGAAATAAGGCGAATAAGGCGCAACTTTATACCACTATGCAAAACTATCCTCATCCCAAAACACCAGCCGATTGAGCCGCGACTTGCAAATGCCTAATTTGCATCCACTTATCAACATTTTTAAAATGGATCCAGACCTACAGAATCAGTGTCGATGTCGTGCGTATCAGCACCGATCGCGTACGTTAGAGACTTTTATCGTATTTATAATCGATATTAGAGTAGGAACGAATAAGATTGGCCAGTTCCATCGAGCATCGCCCCGCTCGTTCGCATGAAAGCGTCTTTTGGACCGTTAAAGATGCGATATGGCCCAAGAGATCCCTCGCTGCCAAGATACAGCTAACCCGGCAACGAGGCCGTCGACGGCGCATCCTGAGGCAACAATCTCATGAGGCAAAAAGGCCAGCAATAGCAGCCCTCAGAGATCTCTGGCTCAAAATGGCAACACGTTTGGTTTGCAATGACTGGCAATAAGAAACCACAATCGTCTCAAATGACACAGCTATAATTTCAACAGCATATGAAGCACCGCCTCATGCTCATCATTATCATAATCATCGCGCTTTATGTCATATGGTGTGTCATTGCCTATCTCTTTCAAGGTGAAATGGTCTTCCCTAGGCGGTATGCCAACCAGTGGCAACGTGTAAGTGTGCCAGACCATATCGAAGCACTTTGGCTTGACCACCCAGATTCTATACGCACCGAAGCATGGTTCCGGCCTGGCGAAGGAATAAGCTCCGATCGACCTGGCCCTTTAGTTATTTATGCGCATGGAAATGGCGAGCTTATAGATAACAACATTGAACTATCAGATTTTTTATATTCACAGTCAATCTCAATATTGCTTATTGAGTACCGAGGCTATGGTCGATCCCAAGGCACACCATCAGAGCAAGCAATCGTGCGAGATGCTCATAGATGGATCGAGCAGATGAAACTTCGCCAGGATGTTGATGCCCGACAGCTCATCTACTGGGGCCGCTCAATTGGCGCCGGTGTCATGTGCCAGTTGGCTCTCGAAGAACCGCCGGCTGGACTCATCTTGCAGACCGCCCTTCTCAGATGCGACACATTCGCTTGGCGTTTTGGCTTTCCCCCATTTCTCATGCGCCATCCATTCCGCACCGATCTAGCCCTACCACGTATTTTCTGCCCATTGCTTATTCTGCAACATACGACAGACCAAATCGCACCAATCACAGATGGACGAATGATGAAGCAACTTGCAGCTGGGCCAGTCACCCTTATTGAATTGAACGGCACACACAATGCACTCGCTAGCCAAACAGAACAGGAGCGACAAGAGCTTGCCATCAGACAGTTTCTAAAGCTCATCCAATCGAACATTTCATATTGAACGGCTTAGATTGATCACGCTTGATCGACGTGTATGTCAATTGCGAGTATCCTCATGTCGTTAGCAAACGCGAACAAACCCATACCCACGATACACAAGAGTACTGGCCTATTTATGTCAGAGAAAAGTGCCTATCAGTCCATTCGCGTAGCTATTGCATTGCTGATTAGCATTGTTGCAACGCTTGTGATCTGGATTTTCCTGGCCACCATCTTTGTATCCATGCTGCCAGAAAAACCCCCCGTAGAAGAAGCCGTAGCGACGACCAGCACCGTCATACTTGCTATTGCTGCTGCTGCCATCAGCAGCATTATTGGCGGCTACATCACCACACTTATAGCGCCAGACTTTGGACTCGCTGGAAGTTTCTTACTGGGCATCGCCCTGATTGTGCTTTTTGAGCCATTGGCTCGAGAAGCTGCACACTTCCCTACATGGGCATGCATTACGCTAATGGTCGTCTTTATACCAGCAGCTGTTTTTGGTGGGCTTGTCAGAACACGAATTCAAGCCGCTCCTGATGAATCGCGCACAACTACATAAATGACATTTTACTGCCAATGCGCACGGCGTCGCACTGCTTGTCAATGAGGCGACGAATCTGGATCGGCTCTTTCCGGTTGTTCCGTAACATCGAGTGCCTGGCCAGCGAAAATCATGCTACTGATACCCAATGCGGCAGAGAGAATCGAACCGCCAATCACACCAATTCGCATGGCATCTTCGTGTGCCGATGAATCAGTAAAGGCAAGACTTCCCAGAAAAAGACTCATGGTAAAACCAATACCTGTCAGTGCGCCAATTGCAAACAAGTGCCCCCAAGTAGAACCCCGCGGCAACGTTGCCCATCCTAATTTGATCGCCAGCCATGCTGAAGCAAACACACCGAGTGATTTACCCAGACATAAGCCTGCAGCAATCCCAACTGGAACCTGCCAAATTTCAAACGCGCTACGAATTGACTCTGAATTGAATGTAATACCGCCATTACAGAACACGAACACTGGCAAGATGACAAATGCCACCCACGGGTGAAGAAGGTGCTCAAGGTGCCGCAACGCTGAAAAACCTTTAGCGTCAGGCTTTAAAGGAATAGTCAATCCAACCGCCACACCAGCTAACGTCGCATGTACGTGAGCCTCTAAAATACAAATCCAAATGAATATGCCTATGAGAATGTACGGCGCAATTCTCTTGACACCGACCATGTTTAGTAACACCAATAAAAGAATGCCTACTATTCCTGCGACAAGAAATCCCAAAGAGATGTCATTGGTATAAAACACCGCAATAATAGAAACAGCTAAAATGTCATCAACAATTGATAAAGCCACCACAAATGCTTTGCATGCGACAGGAACACGTGTCCCTAACATTGCAATCACACCTAATGTGAATGCAATATCAGTTGTCGTTGAAATAGGCCAACCCCAAAAGCGAGTCTCATCCATTCCACCGATGTAGTTGATGGCAAGATAAATCACGGCTGGCCCAACAATTCCACCGATGGCTGCCACACCAGGCAACACCACCTTCGAAACAGATGCGAGTTCACCATCTAAGATCTCTCGCTTGATCTCGAGCGCCAAAATCAAGAAAAAGACCGCCATCAGGCCTTCATTAACCCAAATCAGCAGTTCCTCACGAAGACTGGCCTGCCCAATACTAATTTCAATTGGTATATCAAGGAACCACTGGTACACCGATGATACACCGGGCACATTGGCAATAATCATTGCAAGAACGAGAACAAACAACAGCAAGATGCCGCCAGCAGCCTCAAGTCTAAAAAACTGCTCAAAGTAGGAAACGCCATCGTTCTTTTTTACGGGTGGCAGAGAGGGCACTGAATTGTTTGTCATGACTCGCACCTTTTATTAACGGAAGCTACTTCGCCCTGTCCATTTCTTTTTGTACTCACATTAGCCAAACACTTCCTAAACCAACGAAATAGTTGATTTTCAAGCCACTGTTTTTGATCCCGACTCACAAATCCAACATGTCCTCCACGCTTTGTCATCGACAAGCATATCGTTGGCATTGCGCCAAGCTCCTGCATTGGCAACTTGTCGGACAAAATAACTGGATCATCACTCGCATGCAGCATAAGTGTTGGCACCGAAATGGAATTGATCCATGGCGCCGGGCTCACACCACGATAATAGGATTCTAAGTCTGAAAAGCCATGCGCAGGAGCGGTGTAGCACTTCTCAAAGTCTTCCATCGTACGGGCCTTGCTGATCGCTTCAATATCAAGGCCATCTTGGCCAACCACCTTATTTTGATCAATCAGTAGCTTTGCTTTTCGCTTCATGGTTCGTAAAAAGAACCGACCGTAAAAACGAAGTCCAATATCAAGACAATGTGAGTCTCGGCTCGCTATCAGTGGCGCTGAAACAGTCGCTGCGCCACAGACATTTGATGGCATCGTTGAAGAACATCGACCTAACCAATTCGCCACAATACTCCCACCAAGACTATATCCCACCACCACGATTGGTCGCGTTGGCTCTCGCGCTGCTGCCACACGAACAACTTGGTCAAGATCATCTATAAACCCGTAGTGATATGTTCGAATCGTCTGCCCTAAAGGCCTTCCGCAAGTACGGTGGTTTACTGCAATGCCGTTAAAACCTTCTCGCAATCCTCGGCTCATTAAGCGAAGCATATATTTTGAGCGAGACGATCCTTCGAGACCGTGGCAAGCAATAATAAGTGGCGCACCAGGCTGCTGCGTCGTCAAATCAATATCTATGAAATCGCCATCTGCACTTTCCAGTACTTGGCGCGTATAAGAAATAGGCTCCGAACGACGGCAGAGAAAGGCATAAGATGTCTGCAAATGACGACCGCAAAGCCAACGAGGGGTGCGCAAGGCGTCAACTTCAAACGAGTTAATCCAGCTGGGACCTAAACGGCTCTTCTCTAACACATTTGAGTCTTTCGCGGAGGACATACTCGTGCGCTCACTCAACTTCCTACTCTTTCTCACCATTGATTAAATACGTTTCTTGCCAAACCTTCATTTCACCCGAGTCCCATGGAGATTCTCCAAGACCAAGATAACCGAGCCCTAGCATACAACCCTCCATCGGGTTCATCTGAGTAGAATTCTTCAGCAGGCTGCTGTGCCATCCTACGTGAACCCCAAGCAGGCATTCACTATTGTCAGCATTGATCCCTTCAGGCAAGATTGCGGTGAGATGCGGACCAATGCTGGCCGACTCGCTCAAAGAAACAAATGTTACTCCGTCGTAATCGTTTTCATTTCGCTGCTGCTCATCTTGGAGTTCATCTGAATAAGTCTTTTCACCATCGACTATCAAATAATCAATCTTATATGCTAAACCAAAGCGTAGTCGCCCATGCGACCCTGCCCGATGAACGCGAAACCACAGCGTCACTTGACCCGAGTCATTCGTGCGGCACGTCAATTCGATCGTACCTCGTGCATACTGACTCAGCTCTGCTTCCGAAAGAAACCCATCAATAATGCCCTGCTCAATGACATCACCCCAACACTGATTCCATGGCCTGGTCTCATCAAGCTGCATCTCAAGCCCCTGATTGATCAGATACTGTCGATGTGGATCACTAAGCTTTTTATTTGCAATACGACTATCCAGCTCTTTCAGAACAGCGGTACGCCAACCTTCATCAGAACTACCAAGCTCAACCTCCACAAGCCACCAGTTGGGCATGTGAGGCATCCATTTATCGCTACGCAACGTGACCCAACCAATAGACACAAACCAGGCCAGTGATGTACCTAGCAAGAGAACGCCAAGCCACGCACATAGCGGTCGTTGCTTTCGAGCTCCCAAACGAACAGATCGATTGCCTGTCAGATCTCGGCCGCATTCCGAGCAACGCAACGGAACAAGACCTTCCTCTTCTGCTAATTGCGATTGACACTTTCGGCAATGAGGCGCATCACCACTCCGAATGCCGCGCCATCCAAAACCCAGCAGCAATACCCCCAAGCCCATCAATATAAAGCATAGAAATATGGCCATTTTGTAATAGCCATTGTACAAGAGCTTCTAAGCAGTGTCCCTTATGGTCTATTGATCCTGAAAATCAACACCAACCGCGATACTCAAACCTAATTCAGATCGTTCCAAAGTCATCTGACCTTGCTGATCGGCGACGAAGTTAAGTCGAAGTGGCGATTTTTTGTCTACCGCACAACCAGCGAAAACCCCATCACCCAATGGCGATAGAACAACACTGAATTCAGCAAGAGAATCTACTGGCTCCATACAACCGACCGTCAGGTCAGGGGTCAGCGTGAGTTGATAGACAACCGGCATTCGACTAAATGTCACAGCGAAGTAGCAAATAGGATCGTTCAACGTAGGTATGGCTCCTAGGATGTGTAGCGATCGTGGCGCGCCATGGAGATCGATACAGTCTTGCCAGTCCTGCAATATTGGCCCACTACCATGGCCTCGGCCAATAGAATTGACTGACCGCTTGAACTCTTGTGGCTCACCGCGAAGAAGTGGATCCATGAGATCTTTGACTCGATTACTGAGATACTTCATTCTTGCAGCTGTCGCCGCATCTAAATTGCGACCTAAATACAGACGAGCAAACGCTTCTTGCCCAACCCCTGTCGCGCGTAGTTGTTTCTGGTCACGATCTATGCGTAACAAGCTGCCATCAGTAAACGTATAAATTCCAACATACCTTTGCAGCTCTTCCTCTGAATGTGGCATCACACGTTCTGCTACGACGGAGTGATCTTCACCAACAAACTTAAGATTACCTGGCGAACCATCTGACTTATATTCGTATTCAACTGTGATATCAGAGCGATTATCTACAGCTGTTCCAACAAATTTTGAATGCGAAACTGGAACCAGTTCTACCTTAACTGGATGTGTCTCTTTGACTGGTACAAATGACTCAATCATTCGATTTAATGAGTAAGATATTTTCCATGTTAAATTGGTTTTTTGAAACTCAATTGACACATAAACTGAGACGCCCTCACTATCTGGCACCGAACCAAGAACGGTTGCACTTCTAGGCTTCCCCACCATTTCAACATAAGTCATCCACACTTCAGCAATTTCATTGCTGCCCTCTACACTAAGTACTGGATCAAGATCCGCACGAAATGCAGGCATACCTTCCGTAATCAGATTGCTCATTGATTTATGAGCACGTTTGTTAAATTGCTGAAAGACCCAAAGCCAACCATTCTGAAACGTATCTCCATAGAGCAAAATCCCTACAGCCTTCTCGCCTTGACCGGCAATTGTAAGACTGGATTCATGCTCGCTCACAATAAAACGATCACCATTTGGCAGCAGAAAATCTCCCGCAAATGGAGCCATTTCAAGTGGTATAGGATTTTCATATTCTGTTTGAGCAAAGGAAACAGCGCAAACGCTGCTGAGCACAAGTAGAGCAAATACGCCGGAGCAGAATCTTACAATAGATTTAGATATCAACATTTGCTCCCCTCGAATTATAGTTTTGGGCAACAACAAGCATCGACGTGTCTACAAGACAAATTCAATCCCCCATGGCGATTCCATGAGATTGCCTGTCGACCAAGTCACTCCGTTTCGTGTTCCCACCATCACCTCTATCACAAATGGTATAAATAGAACTTGCGCACAACTCGTAGGGTCCGAGAATAGGCCGATCAGCCAGATAGATCGTTGCGGCCAGTAGAACATCTCATGTTCAAGTACAATCTTTTTCGAACGCCGTACCTAGAGGATGCAGAACAATGCCACCCCCTGTCGTTGATCTTCGAAGTGATACTATTACACAGCCCACGAAGGCGATGCTAGATGCAATGATTTCGGCACCCCTTGGCGATGATGTCCTTGGCGACGATCCAACGGTCATTGCACTCCAAGATCGCGTTGCAGCCATGCTCAACAAGGAAGCCAGCTGCTTTGTACCTTCCGGGACAATGGCCAACCAGGTGGCAATTCGTGCTTTGACTGAGCCAGGCGATCAGATCATTGCACACTCAGAAAGCCACGTTTACAAATATGAATCAGGAGCCCCTGCAGCACTCTCTGGATGTAGCTTTTACTTTGCTCATGGTGAAAAAGGACAGTTCAATTCAGAAGATGTAACGGCAGCAATCCAACCACAAGATGCACACTTTCCGAAGTCTGCACTGGTTATTCTTGAAAACACCCACAATCGTGCGGGTGGCACCATCTGGCCCCTTGATCGCTTGGAATCAGTAGCAACTCGTGCACGCGAACATGGACTGGGACTACATTTGGATGGCGCTCGCTTGTTTAATGCCTCTGTGGCATCGGGCGTCGCCCTTTCAGAGTACGCCAAGCACTTTGACACAATTTCAATGTGCTTTTCAAAAGGTCTGGGTGCGCCCGTCGGTTCTATCGTCGTAGGAAGCAAATCGTTGATAGCCCGTGTTCACCGATTTCGCAAACTCTTTGGTGGCACCATGCGACAATCTGGTCTCCTTGCAGCCGCTGCAATCTATGCGCTTGATAACCACATCGAACGCTTAGCTGAAGATCATGAAAATGCCAAGGCCTTGGCACATGGCATCAGCAAGATTACAGGCCTAGATGTCAATGTTGATGATGTACAGACTAATATTGTATGTTTCCAAGTGGACCCAACTATCGGCTCCGCTTTTGAAATCTGCCAGAAGCTGGATGCGAGGGGCATTCGTATTTTCGACATTGGACCACAACTACTTCGTGCAGTCACACATCTGGGAATTTCATCTTCGGATATTCCTATCGCCATTAAAGAGATAGAACACGTAGTGACAGATGCCGCCCATTCAACTTCTTAACTGTCTCGTTGATTTTGGCGGGCCTTAGCAATAAATGGTGCTGCTCGAACGCGCAGCCAAGCCGTTTGACCTACCGCTCCAATCGTAAATGCGATGATGGCAACAGAAATACCCGTAACAGAGTTCATCCACACGCCTATTACTAATGTGGCTGTTGTCAGAATGAGCATTACCAGTACTGCTTCAGTGACCCCGCGGGTACGGTGATGATGAACGAGAATGCCCTGATAAAGAGCCGTCCACACTGATACCCAAACGAGAACAGGTGTCAGGCGAAGTGCTTGTTCCGCCACAGACGCAAGCTGATCATCTAGATGGTTTAGATAACGAAACCATCCTGCTGTGAGTGGCGTGTACCCAACGATCACTATCAGCGCTGTCGTCAAAATAGCAATCATCAGCGTAAAGCGCCCGAGCACTCGATTTGCATTGGGCCGCCCCCATTGATTAACAACAACTTCAGTCATTGCCACACCAAGGCTTCGAATCATAAATACCAATCCATTGAGTGCTGGCCATGCCGCCAGGGAGGCGAGTGCTAATGGCATCCGACTCATACCTGCTGAACCAAGTGGCTGAGCCACCATAACAACCAGCGGAGTCAGCGCTAGGGGCACATAGAAAGCCAGTAATCGCGAAAGGTTCATCGGCGGTGCCGCTTTTCCATGAATGAGCCCGACTTCAGCCAAGGAATGCCCACACTCTGGGCAATCTAATCGCTCAGGATCCACAATAAGAAAGTTGCATCCACCACAAGCATCTTGTGATGCTTTTAACGGTGCGCTACGTAATGTCTGACGGGAAGCAATCCTCGCAAATACTGCTTCAGCAATAACGCCAAGACTCAAAGCCGCACCACCAAGCACTGCTCCCTCAATCTTCTCGATTGAAAATCCAATAAGCAACACCGACGCTGTAAACAGAAGTCGCATCGCCGTGCCAAGACCAACCAAATTCGATTGGTTCGCTCGAATGAGAAGGCCTTGATGAAATCGCCGATCAGCGATTGCCCACGTCCACGGCAGCATGACGAGGAAAGCCAAACGCGCTGGGCCTCTTGCTACGACAGGAATGTCGAGCAAATCACCAACAATAAAACCCCATAGTGGCGTGCTTACAATCAGCAAATGCAGGAGTGTGAGGCCTGCAGCCAACCACATCATGAACTTCTTGAGAACAATGATGCGCTCACGATCGGAACAAAGGGCGGTCGATGCGGTAAGCATCATGATCACTGGAGCCTCAATAAGAAGTGCCAGTGGAAATACAACCCCACCAAAAGCAGCTAATTGTCCTTCTGCATTGCCCATGCGCGCGACAATGGCACTGATCATAGGAATCTCGATTCCCATCAAAAGCCAACTCGCCGCTAACGGCCACCATGAAGTTGCCGTTTGTTTCCAGACAAGTGGACTAGCTTGATTCGCTGGCGAGGTGGTCATAATGCTCTTTGTTAGAACTTGGTTTGAAATACAAAAATAACTACCGAACAGTGATGACCCAGGACGCTAACTGGCCGAGGTCCAGATCAAGACCATGGCAGGCAGTGCCATGGCGCGATAATCAGTGAGAATGGTCAATATGTGACTATGAAGAACGATCTTATACATTGCCTGACGGCATTATTGAGGTATTCTGAAGGATCAGACGAGGGCGAGGGCTTGGTTTCAGGAGACTGAGCTTTTTTTATTGGGCACGAAGCCCGCTTGACCGTGACTTTCTGACGATGACTTTCGAGGAATCCTTTTAGACGAATGACAGGAGAGTGTCCAGGTGTGCGGCAAGCGATTTAGTAAATATGCGTTGATGCTAACAGTGTGTGTCCTGAGCTCTATGAACAACCCTGCGCTGAGTAGCGGTAATGGAAAAACAAGCCGTGGTGATCGATCTGATTCAAAGAGCATCGATCAAACCCAACCACTTGAAGTTAATGGCCGCCTCGTCTATCCGGAAGGATGGCCAATTGGCGCCGCAATGACTCCAGCTGAGAGGTCATGGAAGGCAACCCAACTGCCACTTCGCTCTGGAATCAATGTGCTGCCACCAGAAGGCCCCATTCGCTGTGTTGCAGAGTACGAGCCAATGGAAGGCATTCTCGTTGCATGGGAGGGCAATAACAGCTGGAAAAGTATTCTCGCTGAGATGGCTTCTCACATCACAACTACTGGGAATGCCAACATATTTGTCGTTGTCGATAATAACTCTGAAGGCACATCCGCTCGAAATTCTATTGTTGCTCAAGGCGCTGACAGTTCCAGAGTTATCATTATTGTTCGCACGACTAACACCATCTGGATACGGGATTATGGACCACGCTTCATCACCGAGGGTGGATGCCGTGCGATCGTGGATCACGAGTACAACCGCCCCCGCCCCTCTGATAATGCGCTGAGTAGTTATCTCAGTTCACTCTGGGATTTTCCCTACTACGAAATTCCGCTTACCCACGGTGGGGGCAATTACCATCTCAATGGTATTGGCGAGAGTTTTGCAACCCAGCTCATTGCGAACGAAAATCCGTCCCTCACTGAAGTGCAAATTGTGGACTATTGGCAGGATTTTCAGGGACTCGATACGACTCTTACCCCTGCATTTCCGACATCTGTTGACTCTACACAACATATTGATATGTGGATGCAAATTGCTGATGACAGGCTTGCATTAGTAAGTGATTGGCCAAATAACGTCGGCTCTACTCAAGATAATATCTGTGACGACACAACAGCTGATCTGTCTAGTTCAGGCTGGACTGTTTTACGACCACCAGCTCGAAGTATTGGAGGAACACATTACACATACACCAATGTTGTGATGTGCAACGACCTGGTACTTATTCCTAGCTATGACTCATTAGCTTCAGAAAACGCACAGGCACTTGCCGTTTGGCAAAGTGCTGTACCGGATAAAACAATCGTTCAAATAGACTGCGATGCAATTGTGACGGCCGCTGGAGTAATGCACTGTATTGTGATGCATGTTCCTTCTCCTCAAGGTGGCGAGCAACCAACTGCCTATCTTCGTTCACCACGCGGCGGCGAGGTATTGGAGCCAGGCACAACCATTAATATTGAGTGGATCGCTGATGACAACGATGATGTAGTCATTGACTTAGAACTGTCCACCGATGGTGGCGCGACATTCGCAAACATCATTGCTGCCAATCTGAGCGACAGCGGTAGCTATGCGTGGCTTGTGCCCGATTTATTCAGCAATCAGGCTCGGGTCCGTGTACTTGCACGTGATAGCCAAGGAAACACTGGCTCTGATCAGAGCGATAGCGATATCACGATCAACGGAACACCAACGCTTGTGGGTGATATCAATATGGATGGCATCGTAGACGTGGCTGACTTTTCACTCTTCTTGATTGCCTTCGGCACCTCCTGTGACCCGAATTCAGACTGCCCTTCAGATCTTGATGGAAATGGGAGTGTCAATGTTTCAGATTTCTCACTATTCCTCATCAACTTTGGGCAATCTCAGTAGCGGACCGGCCCACCCAGGATCAGAGTGACGAACCGACTCTCCTTTTGGCGGCGAAGCCTTGAATTGAGACTCAGTTTCAATTAGAGTGCGAGACTCATCCATGATTCAGCTTTTTTAAGCAATGAATAGGACTTTCGACCGGCTGAACTCTCTTCTTCGATGCCTCGGAAAACTGGACACTCATACATGGATGACGCTCTACTCGGGATCCACGCTTGGCAGACAAATTCTTCTAAATAACGTCACCACCATGTATAAAATGACAGATCATCGTGAGACCCCTCCAAGAGTCGCAACCTCGCTTTGACTGCTGTGCCTTCTTACAAAACAGATACATTGCCAGACTTAAAAACGCAGACATCCTCGCCACCAATTGATCCGTGGATTGACTACACAGTAATTCCACAATCAGCATCAGACCGCCAAGGACTAAGTTGGTCGATACTTGTACCCGTCGCCCTGCTTTTCTTTGCTGCTATGCCTGATGCAATGTTTGCTCCAATACTCAAACAGATCTTTATTGACCGCTTTCAAATCAGCGACTCGGCAGCTCACTTGTTTATGGCTGTCAACATCATCGGCGTGATCGGTGGGGTGGCTGCTCTCAAGTGGCTTCGTGGATTTATGAAGCCTATGGCTATATTGCTACTTGCGGCACTTATAGAAGCTGTCCTTTTCTTAGTCATGGGCTTATTGACAGCGATACCGATTAGCTTTAGCGCTCTGCTTTTGGTGAGAGTTGTTGAAGGAAGTACTGACCTCATTTTACTTGCAGTGCCCCTCACAATAATCGCTAACCAAATGGGCGGAAATCGTAAAACACAGGGGTTTGGACTAGGAGCTACAACAATCATCCTTGCGCTTAGCGTTGGTGCTTTTGTAGGTGGTTACATTGCATCATCAGCAGTCTTTGTATGGGCCGCTGCTTTGACAATGGTCATCGCGATTATTGCTCTTATGCATATAAGAAGCAGCTCTATCGCAACCAATCCACTCACAACGGATAGCAAAAAACAATCTTCTCGAAACCGCATTTCGAAACGCGCTTATTGTGGCGCCTGGTTGCTGGCCAGTGATCGAGCCCTGGCCGCTCTACTTGCAACAACAGTACCGATTGCTCTTGCGACTGCAGGCATACAGCCTGCAACCTCAGGAATCGCTATAGGGCTGTGCCTGCTGATCATGGCAATAGGAAGCTGGCCCGCCGGCTGGCTTGCTGATCAAACTTCTCCTCGGCAAATACGAATTGTCTTTTCTATCACTTATGCCTGCGGTTTTCTTCTTCTTGCCATTGGCCCGCTTCAAGAGCCAGGCTGGCTCTTCTTTTCCTTTGTGATCATTGGCATTGGCGCTGCGGGATTAATGCCAACTGCTTTATCGCTTGGTTCTGATCGACATGCCTCCACCTCTGAAGTAGCAGCCATGCAAGGCGCTAGTCAAATTGGCTATACGATCGCCGTGCTTGCGGCAGCAGCACTGCTTCTTGCCACCACTGGCTTGATGGCTTACAAGATGATTCTTTTCATTGCAATTGGCGTCTTTTTAGTCATCAATTTAGCCGCCATGAATGCACTCAAACGAATCAATGCCAAGCAAGCCACAAACGATAAGTCAACAACCGCTACCTCGCAGGAATCAAGCTACACATCATTTAGCTTTGAGCCTTTAGATGAGGCCATCTTTTTTGAAGCCCATGATCATGACAAAGATTCTAGACATGTAGAGATAGAAACGCGTCAGGTGAATCGCTTTAAACCAGAAACACCGGTACCCGCCTCAAACCCTTAGATGAGCCGATAAATAAAACGCTTGTCTTCTCGACATACTTACACCTTGTCAGTTAATACGGCCTTGTAACTCCGCAAGAATACCGCCACGAATTCCGTACGCGCTCAGTACGTAGCTATCAATTCCAAGACACTCCATTAAACCGACAAGTGCCCAAATGCCCGCAACAATGACAGCAGCACGATCATGAGATAATCCGGTCATAATAGATCTTTGCTCACAATCAAAGTTTTTAAGATTATCTACAATTGATACGGCCACACTGAGCTGGACAGAAGTACCATTCCAACGATGTGATTCACTGTTGAGCTGATTCTCATCGACACTATGACCGCCCATAAGGGCAGCGACTGCCAGCGCGGCGCCACCACACATCACCAACGAGCGATCACCTTGATGGTGCGGAATACCTGCCTCTTCAAGAGTGTCTTTTATGTACTTTTTTACAGATAACTCTGTCTCACTAGACACCGCTCTTTCCAATCTATACATCTCAGTGGTTCGAATCGCACCAAGCTGGGTTGGAATCACCGATTCAATTTGTGTACTCGACGCGAACATTATCTCAAGGCTTCCACCACCCAGATCTGCAACAACTATATCTGCAGCTTCAACAACTCCAAAAAATCGAATGCCTCTGTAACTCAAACTCACTTCTTGTGTAGGTGAGATAACTTCTATTTTTATACCCATCTCTGCTTCAACGCGATCAACAAGTACTGCTCCATTACGAGCCTCTCGGACAGCACATGTCGCAACAGCTCTCACCTGAGTTACTTGATAGGCATTGGCTGTCTTACAAAGACAACTGATAGCACCAACAGCTCTCTCAAGTGCCTGCTGACTCAGCTGGCCAGTCTGTGAGAGCCCTTCACCAAGCCGTGTGGTCAGTCGGGATTCACTGAGAATCTTTGGCGGCCGCCCCTTAGTGATTTCGGCAACTAAGCCGCGAACACTATGAGTTCCAATATCAATAATACTAACAATAGCCATTACTTTTCAAGCACCCCGCCGAGGCCACGCTATGTGATTACCAGGCTGCAAGTTTATGACTCTTCGCCGAAGAGATCGCCAAGCCTTTCTTCTGCTTGGAGTAAAAATCTCAAGTACACCGCGTTGGTCCAGCCAAAGCCAACCTCGGCTTCTGCATAGCCACGAGCAACACTCTCATAGTCAGCCGGATCATAACTTGTATATTTCTCTACTAAATTACCAGACTGAGCAAACACAATATCAACTGCATCTACCCAGCCTTCAATGATATTGCGTACGGCCTGAAGTGCTTCACCACCATCTTTAATAGCAGTTTCCCACAAACCTTCTACGGCAAAGTGCTGTATTGGTGCCCAGCTGTATGGGAAGTCCCACTGATTACCAGAGTGTATTGAACTGGTTGGAATTCCATAGCTCCAAGGCTGCTCGCTCTTCGTCAGCGATATAAGACTCGTGCTGCCTGCTTCAATTTTACAAAATTCACTGGCACCATCGACCTGCCTGAAAATCTCTCCGGGATTATCCTTAATCCAGACAACAGTATCATCTGTCTTATGGAAAATCTGATCCTGTGTGACTACCTCAGTCTGAGCGGCGCCGCGAAGCACTCTTTTGCGTTTCTCAGGGTCGTTGATAAGACCCTTTGCCCACAGTGGTACAAATGTCGTGCTATACGCATAGGTTTTTTTCGGCGCCGTACCTATTTTGTGAATCCGAAGGTCTCTAAAAGACCCACCTTCGCCTTCATCTTGCCAAAGAAGATTGTTGATTACAAACCGGGCATTTTCAACTCGTTCACGGATTTGCTCCCGAATCACTTTCGACTCTTCTTGAGAGTGATAATCGGAACCAAAACGGTGGTACATCAACAGCAGATCGGATCCCATTTGAAACAGTAGTGTATTGAGATCGACTGGAGCGTAATTTGTTGCGTATTGCCCCTGCGCACCATATCGACCTGACAAATCGAACCCAGACGCACGAACTGCCCGATCTGCGCAGAAAAACTCCTGGGTAAGATTGGCAAAGTTTGAACACTTTGGATCCCAAAACATGGGGCGGCCAGTACGAGGATCCATAGGATTTTCTTCAGGGAACTCCCGAAAGAAACGAGCTGCATCCAAGTAGAGCTGCTTGTTTTGATCCTGCATCCCATTAACGACTTCAGGTGACGCTCCATCTCCATCAGGGTAATAACGGTAAGCAACCCATGATTCTTTTTCAGCGCCCTCTACATAATCACCATCAGGCGTAATTCGAACCACCCGAGGATTCTGGCCCTTAATGTGTACACCTCGAGGATCCCAGTCCGCAAACACGAGCTCAGGATCAGTCCAGTAGTAGTAATAAGAAGTTGCCGCTGGCACGACCTGCTTGCGCATCCAGTCATCGTAAGAAGTTGGGACAATCCTCTCTTTATCGTCTGGATATAAACAGTGAGCTAACGTTTCTATATATGGCAGGTCAACTTCTTCTCCATACTTCATCGCAAATTCGTATACAGCAAGAGCCTGCCGTGTAAATAGTGGCGGCTGTGAGCGTGTAAGGTAATAGGCTCGATTCCCATTGAGCACATAACCACCGTAGCAACGAATTTCATAGATATGATTATCAACCATTCCCTTAGCAAGCTGAAACAACCTTTGAACATCTTCGTGGGTCGATGGTCGATATTGAGATTCATCAAGGATATAACATCCTTCGTGTTTTAGAATGTATTCTGCGCTTGCAAGAATGCCTAAAATAATGAAACACGAATCCCATCCATACATTTCGCTGAATGCACCACCGGGAACAACATAGGCATTTGGAAGAAACAAGAATCCTGGCTGGTTATAGAGATTATTGCCTTCTTCAGTTGCTGGGTGTGGGCGAGGCGTCGGCAGTGGCCGAAGATCCAAATCAATTTTGTGTTGATTATTGGCCCGAATAAACTCGGCAACGTGGGGCTGATCTGCGGGGTAATAGACTGGCCAGCCAAGCGATTCATCTGGCATGCGCAACAACTTGTCAATCGCTTCCCTGCCTATCATCTGAGGCGTACGAAGAAGGTGATCTGAATCTAACCACCGACCATGAATATAAGGAAGAACACACTTACTCTGGAATTCTCTTCTGGGAAGCGTGTCACCTTTCTCTCCGAGCCACCATGAGCCAAGCGCATCTTGGAGCAGCTTAGAAAATTCAGAGTCAGACTCGTCTTCACTAATACCGATAGACACTGGTCGAGATCCAACAACTTTGTTGGACTTAGCAACTGGAGTCGTAAGTCCCTGAATGGTTAGTTTCTTCGACATGAATGACTATTCTTTTTTTTAAACAAGTGACACAGTCCTACTCTTTGAATCTTGTATCTGAAATCTTCTCATCTAGAGGCGAAAGGGTCAATTACATATCTGGGAGTAGAAGCACGGCTTCTTCAACAATATAGAGCCCTATAAGCCATCCTTTTTTGATGTATGGATCGACTTGCAAACGCCCTCGAGCCGTGGCATACCTTGCTGAAGTCTGAGAGAGGTTAATTGGAGCCTTCAAAACAACCTCAAGACTGTCATAGGCCGTTGGAGGAACCCCGATACAACAGCCGTCCCATTGGTTGAACATGAGAAGCACATCGCTTGTCTCCAACTGGATAATTGGCAAAAAAATAAAACCACTAATCTCAACCATAGAACCGTCTAAAAATAGAAGCCAAGGAGGTATGACATCGCTTTCGTCCTTAGGTTTGTATGAAGCGACCGCAGACACAAGCAATGGCCAGTGAATTTGATAGGGGTCGTCGACAGATCCAGCACCTGGAATTGAGTACCGCTCATTAAGAACGACGCGCCCCTGGTCATCAAGTGGCATCACGACATCATCAGCCACAGGCGCCGAATTCTCAACACTATCGGAGTTCGGTAGATCTTCCACCAGAGATGGGTCACTTCCAACTCCCATATTGTCTACAACTTGCTTGGGCTCTGCTTCATCAGGCTCGCTGACCTGACTCGCTAAGCTCTGTGTTTTATGATCTAGCAGCTCTGTCTCACCATCACTCGATGACGGAGTTGTCTCAACAGGCACATCGAGCACTTCTTTATTCAACGGAGGCATTACATTATTAGATAGACCATCTGACTTCCCCGCCAGGCCAACTGTTCCTACAGGCGAATAAAAAACTAGTGCCAGCACGCTAGCAATAACTAAAAAGAGAATAACAATCCAGAACACTCTCATCAGTAATACTTTTTCATGACTCCATAAAATCGGATGGTTTTATCCTAAGGGGCGCAAGTGCTTAACCACTGATGTCCGATACGCTGTCATTGCAGGGAAAAACCCAGCAGCTGCAGCCAGACAAACGGTCCCTGTGCCCACGATAAGCGTCCAAACCGACCAAGTCTGTATTGCTATGTTTATTCCCAACTGTTCTCTCACAACCCCGGCGACAACTGACGTACCAATAACGGCAATTGCGATCCCTATTATTGAACCGATCAGACCAATAATTGCCGACTCCGTAATGACTAAGCTAAAAATTCTGGATCGACTACAACCAAGAACACGGAGTACGGCGATTTGCCTTCTTCGCTGCTCAATTGAATTGTAAAGCGCAAGCATAATCGCAATTGCACTAGCAATAACCACTACAAAGGCCATCCATATCAAGATTTGATCAACACTCCCAACAATCGCAAAGAGTCTCGTAATCTGGCTTGCTGGTGATGCAACTGTGATTGTCGGATCAGATCTCAAACCGCTGAATACTTGCTGAATAGCTGAAGATGCTGAACGATTTGGTCGTGTTAGCACTCGAGCATATACACCGGTAATCTTACGATCGTCTTCAATAAGATCATCAGCTTTTGTAAGTTCAATATGACCATGATTGGACTGCTGACGTCGATCATGTGCGTGTACGATCCACGAGCTTGTTAAGTCAGAGTAAATGGCACGGTCATGTGCACTTGCCGTAGGCGACAAAATACCAACAACCTCATATTCATATTCATCATGATGATGATGATGATGCCCATGATCGTCATCACTTTCTTTTTGCGATCCAATTCCATGCGTAAGTTCAATTCGATCACCTAAGTTTAGATTGAATTGCTCACTTGCTTCCGCACCAACAACAACTTCAAATGGCCGTTTAAAGAATCGACCAGTCTCAACTTTCCAAGGCTGATCTACAACGGGCTCGAATTCGGAGAAGTACTCAGATGTGGTCGCAACGATTGGAGCGCCACGATAAGAGTCTCCAAGCTGCAATGGAACCGAGTACTCGAGCGGATATTTCTCTCGAAGCTCTTCATAATCACTCCACATGAGATAGTTTCGTGGCGCATTGGCATAAAACACACCATTCAAAACCGCCACCAACGGACTTGCATCGCGGCTAATTAACAAATGCATGTTGCCACTGCCTCGCGCGAATGAAGCACGGCCAGAGTCTCTTATGCTAAGAATTGTCAGTAACAAACCAACCGCAATCGCTACCGTCAGAATAGTGACCGACGTAGAAAAACGACGGGCGTTCATGCTACGAACTACCAGCTTCATATCAGTAAGCGCCAAGTTAGACCTCTACCTTCTGACTAAGCCCAGATGAGAGTGCTTGCAGTGTGGTGGTGTTTTCAAACTGTGAAACTACTTGTGGATCATGGCTCACACAAAGCAGAGCAGCGTTCCTGGCAGCACAGGTTTCTTGTATAAGCTTAATTGCGATGGCGGCCGCATCTGGGTCTAGGCTGGCGGTCGGCTCATCCGCCAAAACCAACTTGGGGCTAGCCACCAGAGCTCGCGCCACAGCAACACGTTGCTGCTGACCAATGCTCAACTGATCTGGAACGGCATCAATTCGTTCGATACCAAGATGATTGAGTAACCCTTGAGCTAGACTTTGGTGATCCTGCCGAGGCACTGGCGAAAAAAGTAACGCTGCCATTACATTCTCTAATGCTGAAAATCCATGCAAAAGATTGAATGACTGGAAGATCATGCCCACGTTACCCCCTCGCAGGCGATCTCGCTTCGCACCCCGAAGAGCATGGATGTCTTTGCCACTGATCAATATGTTTCCAGCCGAGGGCTCCATCAGACCAGCAATCAAGTGCAATAAAGTACTCTTACCGCAACCCGATGGCCCCGTAATCAGCAGCTGCTGACCAGCTTCTAGACTCAAAGATGCAATACTCAGCAGCGGAGGCCCACTGGCTTCGTACCGAAAGCAAAGATCACTAATTTGAAGTGACGGAAAACTCATGATGAGATACGAATTCTACCCATAGAATTGAATCAATGTTACCCCTCAGTATCAGCAGGTATTCTAATAGCTTAACGCACACATCTTTTTAGTGTCTAGACACGGCCCTTTCGGATCATCGACAAAATGAGAGAACTAGACATGCTTGGGTCTACTGAGATCATTCGCCCTGCCCGCTTCAGCGATGTGCCGAAAATACGTCAAATTGTGGACAATGTACTGGTCGAATTCTCTTTTGAGGCAGACCCCAATGGCATCGACCAAGATCTGCAAGATCCGATAGCGTCATATAACCAAGCAAATGGACTCCTAGATGTGCTTGTGAGAAACGACCACGTCATTGGATTTGTCGGTCTCATCCCTCTGAATACAGACACTATAGAACTGCGAAAACTCTACCTGGCTCAAAATGTAAGGCGATGTGGATTCGGTGGCCTACTATTAGATCACGCAATCAACTGGGCACGCCAGCAACACTTTCAATGGATGACGCTCCAGACTTCTTCGAAGTTAACAAACGCTGCTGCTCTCTACAAACGACGTGGCTTTCGTTATACCACTGGGCAAAGCCGAGGGAAAGATTGTGATCAAATCATGCGACTTGCCTTAGATCGTTAGCACAGTTTGTAAAAGGTGGCACTTTTCTACTAAGCGAGATCAGCATAACCACGAAAATACGACTTCAGTGAAGGATAGGCTTCTTTGTATCGAACATACGCTTTTTCGTAGGCTCCAACATTAGAACCCGGTTGAATTCGCGAGGTCTCTTTAATAATTGCTTTCGATGCAGCCGCAACGTCGTCAAAGCAATCAGTGCCCACCATTGCCAACAGCGCCGCTCCATAGGCCGCGCCTTCCGTCACATTAACCGTCGCAACAGGCATATTAAACACATCCGCCATAATCTGCAGCCACAACTCGCTACGAACGCCGCCGCCCGAAATCCGAATGGTCTTGGCTGATACGCCCAGATCTCGGATCAAATCTAAACTCTCGCATAAACCAAACGCAACGCCCTCTAAGACCGCCCGCGTCATCGCCGCTCGGCCATGGCGCAACGTGAGACCAATAAAGGCCGCACGAGCCAGCGGGTCAGCATGTGGCGTTCGCTCTCCGGTGAGATACGGTAGAAATATCAAGCCTTCACATCCAGGAACAACAGATGCTGCTTCCTCCAGCAGCTTCTCATACTCCTGAGATTTTACATCACCCATAACCTGCTCAACATACCAACGAAGAGACCCGCCGGCAGACATCATCACACCCATCATGTGACATCCACCATTTATGGCATGAGCGTAACAATGCATATGACCATTATTGTCTATGACAGGTGATTCAGTTGAAGCAAAAACAACACCTGATGTACCAATAACTGCTGACATGCATGATGAGTCAACGATTCCACAGCCAACAGCTTCAGCAGCTTGATCGCCAGCACCAGCAACAACTGGCGTGCCTGCAATAAGTCCTGTTCGCTGAGCTGCTTCTTGACTAATAGAACTGCACACTTGCGATGATTCGCACACTGGAGGCAGCGTCTGGGAATCTATATCTAGAGCAGAAAGAATTTCTTCAGAGTACGCACGCGTATGTAAATCCAGAAGTGACGTTCCGGATGCGTCAGACACATCTGTTACATATTCATTTGTAAGATAAAATCGCACATAGTCTTTAGGAAGCAGCATCATTTTCATTGCATCCCAATGCGCTGGCTCCTCTTCTCTTACCCAGAGCATCTTTGGCGCAGTAAAGCCCGTGAGCGCGGGCTTTCCAGTAATTTCAATCTGCCGCTCACGCCCAACAAGCGAGTGAATCTCTTCACACTGCTTTTCTGTTCGTTGATCATTCCAGAGCAACGCTGGGCGAATCACCTGACCAACAGAATCCAGTAGCACAAGTCCATGCATTTGGCCTGTTATGCCAACCCCACAAACCTGCTCTCCCGAAACTTTTGCTTTCTGAAGAACACCTCTAATCACCTTATCTGTGGCATCGGTCCACCAAACAGGATCCTGCTCGGACCATAATGCCCGTGGTGTCGATAGCCCATATGTTGAAATTTCTTTTGCAAGCACACTGCCATTTTCATCAACAAGAAGCGCCTTCGTACTTCCAGTAGCAACGTCTAGTCCAAGAAAGCATTTCTTCTTTTCCATAACAGTGTCTTTCTCACATCCTCAGCTTCAGCAAACGCCCCAAAGACTCAGCTACTACGAAGGCAATATTTCTTCATCTTCAACTTTCCAGGCAGGATCGACTAGACACAAAAAGACCAGATCAGAAGTACCCACATTTTCAATCCACTGAACAGTATGAGCTGGTATGTAAACAACCTCTTCAGGAAATACATCTTGCACATCATCTTCAATATGCATCTTGCCATGCCCCGCCAAAATGTAATACACCTCAACCGTTTTCAGTCGGTGCAACAGAGTCTTTTCGCCTTTCGCCAATGTTGCGTGAGCAAGGCTATAGCGAACATCTATTGAATCATGATCTGGGTGAAATAGCTCACGTAACACAGTTCCATCGCCACCATCAAAAACCGGCTGCTCAGCTAAACGATAAATTTGCATACTGGCCTCATTTTCACCGACCTCGATTCAACAAAAAACGCCGCCCCCGAACACGCACATTTTGTGGCCTATAACACCTCCAACAGCTATTAGTGGCGTATTATTCAAACCACATCACAGATAATGATATCTCTTTCAAAAAACTAGGTGCAATGACCCGATGGACTCCGTACTGTAAAGGATTCTGGGAAGGGGATACCCAATTTTTCAATTGCCCATTTACGAGGCAGCCACCCTTGTATTGGCGTCTTTATTTTACTAACACCAATATTGCTTGAGAACACTAATGATTACCAATAGATACAAGACGCGTTTATCTAATTACTGGATCTTCTCTGCACTTACCATAGCCACATTTTTATCAATAAACACGAGCGTTCAGGCAGACTATGAAGGCCTTAACTATCGCGTGACAAAGAACATTGAGATCGAGGGACAAATCTACTATTCCATCGACTTGTTTGTCGAAGTTGAGTCTTCAAACGATCGGTTACTGATGGTGTTCGGCGATAGCAACTTTCCTCTAAAGCTCTCTGCACTTGATGGCGGTTTTTATAACAACGCTCTTGCAAATCATCTACCCCACGCCCTTTCTCTAAACACAGTTTTTGGAGTCGCTATGGAACGTGACACGTTTGTGACTATTGGCACAGACGATGCTGTTCTGAATGGCCCAGCCACACTGCAGTTCGACACGGACTCTTTTGAGAATGATGACCTGTTTTCAGTTAACGATGGCAGTTGGTACATCCTTCCTATATCAGAAACACTTGGATTTCCACATGATGAGCTGGGCATTCTTATCGCACGGCTTACCGTGCGTGAAGATCAGACTATTGCAGGCACCATTAATCTGACCGGCCGACTGGAAGCAAACGGCGAAGTAATAGCCTGGCCCCCAATTCTGGGCGAGACATTTATTTTTACTTCGGAATCAGTGAGCTCCAACCAATCGACGCCAGTGTTGCCCAACATTTGGACCACCGGCAACAGCAATGGCGATCGATACGGATTCACTCTTGCAAATATTGGCGATGTCAATGGCGATGAATTTGACGATTTAGCAATTGGCATTCCTCGATCAGATATCGCCGGCACAAAAAATGGAACAATTGAAGTTCGATCTGGCTATGACGATGTACTGCTTTACACTATTCACGGCCAAAACCTGGGAGAGCAGCTGGGCTTCTCCATTTCGGGTGCTGGAGACGTAACAGGCGACAATATTCCAGACTTCATTGCCGGAGCACCTTATAACAGCGAAGAAGAGGACAAGGGCGGCAAGGCCTATGTGTTCTCTGGTGCAGATGGCTCTGAAGTCAATAGTTTTTTCGGCAGGAATCCCGGCGATGAATTCGGACTAAGCGTTGCTGGAAACGTCACACTTGATGGAAACAATGTGCCCGATGCTGCAATCGGCGCTCCTAAATTCAAGGAAAACATGGGTGCCGTTTATTGCTACAACCTTCAAGATGGCTCACTCATTGAGAGGCTAAAGGGCCACAATAAAGGCGATCAGTTCGGAACTTCAGTAACCATGACTTCGGACTCAAGTCGGTTTGGCCGCCTTATCGTTGGATCCCCAAAAAATGACGATACCGACAAGAATGCTGGCCTGGTTGACGTGTTTCAATTTGATGGCAGTAATTTCCAAACCCTTTACTCAATCCCAGGGAAGAACAAAAATGATCGGCTTGGCACTGTCGTTGGGCGCAGCGGTGACGTAGACAATGATGGGATTGATGACTTTGGGGTTGGGTCACCCTATTTTGATTCTGGCAGCAAAAATAATCGTGGCCGATGCACTATTTACGCATCAGCGAGTGGCGTTGCATTGTGGAATAAGAATGGTTCTCACTCAAACGAGAAATTTCCATCAAGCATCAGCGATGCTGGAGATCTCAATTGTGACGGCGTGAATGATGTAGTGTTTGGTAGCGCTAATTACAATGCTTCAGAAGATAAAACCAAGGCAGGCCGCTTTCTTGCTGTCTCCGGGAATAGTGGCAGCAATATCCAGAACATAGCCTCCGATCAAGGAAACGCTAGATTTGGACAGGCGGCTATCGGCCTAGGCAATCCTTACGGATTTAGTAAACTTGCTATAGGCGCATGGAAGTATTCAGCAGATGCGCAAAGCGGCAGAACTGGCGGCTTGGCTTATACCACTTATTTCGGCTGCAATGCGACTGCTGATTTCACGGAGCCTCTTGCAGACCAAGGACGTGTCCCAGGAAGCGGACCAAAGCCTTATCAAGAACACATCCCTACGGGCGAGGTAGGCGAGTGGATTGACCTGTTGCTTCACTACTAGTAAACACGCAATTCTAATAGCGAAATACTGCTTAGCAGAGCCTTGCTCATAAGGCCGATAATCCATCATGACCCATCTACGTGCGTTACAAGCCGCACAAATCGACTCGCTGAGCATTATTTTAGAAGCGCTTACCAAGTACAGACTAAGTACGAATGCCTAAATGCTGAAACTTCCTTGAGGAGACCGACTTCCAAGGAGGGGCTTGATGAGCTTGTTTGAAGACAATTACATAGTCTTGACAACCAAGAATGCAATTGCTGTTATTTGTCTCATATCGCAACTAGCAATAGTATCGATAATCTGCGCGCCAGCGACAGCAGATTACACCGGCTTGAATTCCGTTGTTACATCAGACATTGATATCGATGGCATTATGTATCAGTCTGTTGATTTATACGTTGGACTAACAGATCCCAATGATTCTATTTGGGCCGTCATAAGCGAAGATGATTCTCCGCTTATTCTTAGCGCTCCCAATGGTGGGCTTTACCAAAGTCCACTGGGAGGGTCGACGCCCCATGACGTAGCACTCGATGATCTCTTTGGTGATATGCTTCGCTACGACTCTTTTGTCACAATCGGATCAAATAGCACTGAGCCATGCTGCACGATTCTTCTTGGCTTTGACGTAGATGCCTTCGACAACAATGATGAAATTGTGATGGACGAAGGCGTTTGGGCTGTGCTTCCCGATAATCCTATGGCGAGCTTAGGCGCAGGTAGTGAGCACGGAGTACTCATTGGTCGATTTACATTTCGCACTGATCAATCAATAAGCGGCCACCTCAACTTTATGGGCCGGCTTGCGAACGGCGACAATTGGTCTGTTACGAATGCATCTTTTGCATTTGGTCCTCAATCGACTGACATACCTGACCTTGATGGCCACCAGGATGGTGAGTGGTTTGGTCGAAACATTGCCATTCTTGGTGATATCGATGGAGATGATATTCATGATTTTGCTGTTGGAGCGCCCAAACGAGATAATTTGAATAAGAACGCTGGCGCGGTCTATGTTTATTCAGGAAAGACTAGATCACTGATCCGTGTTTTACAGAGCCAAAGAACCAACGACAACTATGGTTCATCGATCGCTAATGCGGGAGATATAGATGGCGACGAGATTCCTGATCTCATGGTGAGCGCACCAGCTATCAAGAACACAGATTTTGCGGGTGGCCGTGTCGACCTTGTCTCAGGTGCTGATGGCCATACGATTCAGTCCCTCTATAGCGGAGAAACTGGAGATTACTTTGGCACATCTATCGCCGGCCCCCCTCCAGGAACCTCCTTTTCAAATCACACTCTCCTCGTCAGTGCCCCGTATCACAAAACTGGCAATAAACGCAAAGGTCGTATTTATATTTTTGATAGAAGTGGCACCCTGCTTTCGACGATCGACGGCGCCAATTCTGGGGATCGCTTTGGACACTCTGTTGCTTTCACAGGTGACATCAACGGCGATTCTGTGAGCGACTTTATTGTTGGTTCACCAAAAAATGACGACGCCAATTCCAATGCTGGCCGTGTTGATATCTATGATGGATCCTCATACGACACCATTACAACCCTACTTGGCCACAAAGAAAAAAGTCGCTTTGGCCAAACGGTGGCAGGTGCAGGCTACCTTGATGATGATGGATACTCAGATTTTGTAGTCGGTGCTACTCATTTTGGAAATAGCAATGGCACAAAAATCGGTCGCGTCTATGCCTACTCTGGAAAACATAAAACAGAGCTATGGCACAAAACAGGAAAACAAGCAAAAGATAAACTCGGTTCTTTCTTGTCGATTACCGAAGACGTTAATTGCAATGGCTACAACGATGTACTAATAGGCTCGCCAAAGCACAGCAGCCCAGAACTCAATGAAAGTGGACAACTCCTCGTCTGCTCCGGCAATAACAAATCCCTGATTACAATATCGACTGGAACACAAGCCGAATCCCGCTATGGCATCTCTGCATGCGTTCTTTATGGTGGAGACAATACTCCCACGATCTACGCTGGTGCCAGTCATGCTGTCACAACAAACCAAAGTGCAACTGGTTGTGTTTTTGATATTGATCTTACTGAATGTTCAGCAACTACTCAGCGATTACAACAGCACGGCGATTCGCACTTTTTCACAACTGGCCGCGACCAGCCTGCTAAGACGAACCTTAGCGACAATATGAAGTACTACCTTGGAAACATCTTAAACCTACCAATTGACCGCCCCGTACTCTCTATCCACTCGCGATAATGATTACATCGCAGTAAGTATTAACGAGTACTAGCAGCGATTTTATTGAGTCCAAACACAACGGGCTTCATCGCTATGCGTCACTCTCCCGACCAACGGGTAGCGAAACAAAGAATGTTGATCCCTCTCCATAACGGCTTTCTACCCAAATGCGACCTCGGTGCGCTAGCACAATTTCATGGGCCAACGCTAGGCCCAAGCCAGTGCCCTTGACATTATGGTGTTCCGGAGAGTCAACACGGGCAAATTTCTTGAAGAGCTTTGGAATAGCATGCTCAGGAATACCGACTCCATAATCTGTAACTGAGATGACAACACGTGAGCCGTCTACATCAGCATTTACAATAATTGGACTTTCGCTTCCACTTACTTTCACCGCATTTGACAACAGATTGACAAATACCTGGCGAAGCCTATCTGAGTCACCAATTGTCTTAAGGCTCTTGTCGCCTTCCAGTTTAATTCGAGCCGTAGACTCCGCATCTGAAAACAAACGAATTACTTCATTGAGAATCTCTAATAAATCCATTGATTCAAAGTGGTAGTCATGCCCTTCCGTCTCAAGCTTTTGGATATCCAACAGGTCGTTAATCAAACGGTTCAATCGCAATGTTTCTTGATGAATAATCTGCACGTATTCTTTAACTTGCTGACTAGACATTTCTCTATCGAGCAATAATTCTGAATATCCACGCAAGCTAGTAAGAGGCGTTCGAAGCTCATGACTTACTGTAGAAATCAGATCATCTTTGATTCGCTCCACTTCACGCTGCTGCGTTACGTCACGGAATATGCCGCGATAGGAAGTGCGTTTTTCACTGTCAATAGCACAAACAACAGCACCTTGAACTACGATTGCGTAATCGTCCTGAGTTTTTAGTGTGACCTCTAAGGGCTGCGACTCACTAACCATCGCTGAAGAACCAATCAGCAAGCGAACTGCTCCCAAGCAATCAGCCACAATGAAATCCTCAATTGTGTATTGCGATATTCTGCTTTGCTCTAGCCCAAGCCGCTTCATCCACTCGGGATTCATGAACAGCAAGCCGCCATTTGAATCAACGCCAAATATCAAATCACTCGCTTCTTCGAAGAGTGTTCGGTATTGCTGCTCGCTTTCTCTAAGAACTGCTTCAGAGCGATGGCGATCTGTAAGATCGCGAGCAATGCCCAGAATGTAGCCCGTTACGTCGCGGGATGTACGAACACAACGAAATTCCACTGGCACCTGAACACCATCACGACGTTCATGAAAGAGATTTACAGTTACAGGAACGTTTGGTTCCATCGAGGCAATAAGCTTTAAGAAGTCTGAGCTATGCGAATCCAGACTTTTCCCCATTTGTTTACCAAGGGTCTTTGCTTGCGGATGAGAGAACATTCCAATAGTCATACCTATTAACTCATGGCGACTTTTTAGTAGTGACTCACATGCTTGTCGATTTACATCAACGATGGTCCCACTATGGTCCATCACAAAGATTCCATCACCTGCAGTTTCAAAGAGACTCCGAAAACGATGCTCACTTTCATGAAGCGCCTGCTCAGCCATTTTTTGCTCAGTAATATCTACTGTTGTAGATGAGATACCGACCAGTCTTCCTGTAAGGTCCTTAATTGGCGCTACAGACATTTGCACATGAACACTACGACCATCTTTTCGAATACGCATTGTCTTGAGATCACGCAAACCCTCATCAGCCAAAGCAGCTTGATTTATTGTCTCGAGTTCATTCCACCTATCTTTAGGAACGATTTTCTTATAGAGCTGCCCTATCGCTTCAGCTTGCGAGTAACCGTATAACTCTTGAGCTGCGTGGTTCCAGCTCACAATTCTATTATCAAGATCTTGACCAATAATTGCGTTATTGGAGGACTCTACAATCATACCTAACTGACGCGTAGCCTCTTCCGCACGGAGCTGATCTGTAATATCAGTAGAAGAACCAACCATTCCAATACTCTCGCCGTCACGATTAATTCGTGGCACCAACCACGTCGCAACCCAACGTACTTCTCCATCTTTGCGCCTAAGTCGCCATGTACTTTCATAGTGGCTACTCGAACCTAAGACGCGCTCAAGATCAATGCAAATTCGATCATGATCATCAGGATGCAATAGACTACGCCAATTCGAATCCATATCCGAGAGCGTTGTATAACCAGTAAACTCACGACACATCTGGTTTAAGTAGGTAATATTCCCCGCCTTATCGCTCATCCAGATCATAACTGGAGCCCATTCAGCAATATTATGGAATCTAGCTTCACTTTCACGAAGTTCGTGCGAGCGATCCTCAACCAGCGTCTCTAAATGATTTTGATAAGAAATGATTTTGAGTCTGACCTGATCATGGCGTACCGACAACTCAGCCAGCCTCGTTGCCGCTTTCAGTAGCCTTTGCGTAAACTCCTGCGGCTCGCCCTCCTCATCACCAACAATGAGAATTGCCCCTCGCGTATTTCCACTATCGTCTGGTAGCGGGCACAACCAGACTCCTTTAGACTTCTTTTCAAATTGATTAACGATTGTCGCTAAGTCACCTGTGACATGCTCCGCATCATGCTCAATGAATCGGAACTCACTTCCGCCAATACGCTCTTCTAGATCTGTTTTGAGCTTCCCTAAACTCGAAAAGCAAATGACCTGAAAGTTACTGAGCTCATCTCGAACGACGCGGTCAGTAAACGATGTGTCCTTAATCTGGCCTTCATCATAAATAATTCCGCATCTTCGATCAGGCAATAAGTCCATCAAGCCATGACTAATTTTACCCAGGGTCTCCTCGAGAGAAGAGTTCTGTATCAGTTCGCCAAGAATACGATTTTGAAATCGATTAAGTTCGTTTTCTCGACGACGACTGGTAATGTCAATATTGATAAAGACAGCTTCATCACCCTTACCATACTTTCTTCCGTATATCGCAAAGTTCTGTAAGTCTGTTCTTGCAGAAACTAACCGCCCCACCCATTCGCGAGAAGCGACTTGCTGCTCACTCTCAAAAAACCAACGCACAAAATCAGCAATGTCATCTGATACACCGATTGTGTCTTCACGTTTTGCAAGAAAACCGACTTTTTGGCCAACAATATCCCCAGAGGCCATGTCGATAGTTTCACTAAGATGCCGGTTGACCCCTCGATAACAAAGATCAGATCCAATCCAAGCCACATCAGCAGGAATTGCATCAATGATGGACTGAAGATGTTCTTTAGAGTTAACGCGATAAGACGAAGCATCTGCAACATCGCCGCCAACATGTTCCGTTTTTATCTGGATGATTACGACTTGATAATCATCTTCTCGCGGCAGTAACTCTAACTCCGCTTTTCTGCCCCCACGCTGAGTCAGGGAGACGTCGACACAGAAGTTGTCGCTCATTGAATATTGCTTATCTTTGGGCACCTCATAATTAACAAAGTCACTGAGCATGGCCGGCCTTCCTGCCATTGGTCGATCTCCAACCATCTGCCACCATGCACTATTTGCATAGACCAGCAAACCATCATCATCAATCAGCCCTGCTGGAAGATTAATTGCGTCGATTAACCGAACCACAGTTCGCATTGGGCCGGATCCAGGGATCAGTAGTTTTTCTGATTTTAAGCTCATTGATGAGATGATCTGCTCTCCAGATATTGGCGATAAAAGAAACGCGTAATCACACTGTTATGTATGCCAATAACTACCGCATAAACCTCCATAAACTCGGTTTCAAGCGAAATAATGCCTTGAACTTCTCTTCTTACCAGGGCGGGGACCTCCGCAATCCAATTTCCATGTCTTCCAATTCACTTTGATATCAATCACTGGCAGAACTCAACCCAAATTTCTGCATCCGATACCGTAAAGTCTCGCGTTTTATTCCTAAGATCCGGGCTGCTGCTGACTGATTCCAACCTGTTTCTTTAAGCGTATTCAGTATCATTTCACGTTCTTGTTGAGCAAGCATCGACTCACCACCATCAGACGCTGCTGTATAGGAGGGTCGTGAATTACTGTCTCCACCAATCTCTGGCGGCAACGATCTTATTTCTATAACACCTGCATCTGCCAAAAGCATGCAGCGCTCAATCACATTTCTTAACTCACGAATATTGCCTGGCCATCGATACGCTGTCAGGGCCTCCATGACTCCTTTACCCAGGACTGGAGGGTGTAAACCCTGTCTTGCGGCGACCGACAAAAGAAAATGGTCAACAAGAGGTGCAATATCTTCGCGTCTTTCACGAAGAGGCGGAACCACGATAGGAAACACATTGAGACGATAGTAAAGATCACTTCGAAATCGACCTTTATCTACCTCTTCACGAAGATCTCGGTTGGTTGCCGCAACGATTCGTACCGCTACATCAATGCTTTGATTTCCACCAACACGGGTTATCTGCCGTTGCTCGATAACTCGCAAGAGCTTTACCTGTAAGCCTAAATCCATTTCGCCAACTTCATCAAGAAATAGCGTCCCTTCATTCGCCGATTCAAGCAGACCAATCTTCATTTCGTCAGCACCGGTGAATGCGCCTTTTTCGTGACCAAACAACTCATTTTCTAAGAGCGTTTCTGGCAAAGCCGCACAGTTGATAGCGACAAGAGAATTATCTCTCCGAGGAGACTGCTGATGTATATAGGTTGCACATACTTCTTTACCGGTTCCAGTTTCGCCCTGCAAAAGAACGGTTGCTTCTGAGGAGGCGACCTTTTGGCACATAACTAGAATGTTTGACATCTTGGCCGATTCAGCAATTGGGGCAATATCCTTACCGACAACTGACTTCCCAGTTTTACCGATGATATCTTTAGCGTCTGTCTGGCCTGCAACCGTCGCAAAATCTTGCAACTGACGACTCGCTACTGACAACTCTCGCTGCGCGGACTGAAGTGTCTGTTGCTGATTTTTATGTGTCTTAGAGAGAGACTGTAAGTCTTTGGCGTACCGAAGAAGCTGCGTATGAGCAACGTCAAGTTCCTCGCGAAGTTCAGAGCTGTCCTGGGTATCCTGATTCCCTTCTCTGGCGTGACGAATATCTCTTGCGTAGCGAATGAGCTGCGACTGAGCTAAACGCAATTGTTCACGCAAGAGTGCGATCGATTCTTCATGTTTGGAATTATCTTTAGAACTCATAATCTTCTATGAACTTTTACTAAGTAACGTTTAGAAGGCCGATCCAAGTAACTGCTCGACCGTATCTATCAACTCTAGAGGACTAAATGGCTTAACCAAATAGACCGTGACACCGGCTTCGGCACCTCGCTCCATATCAACTTTCTGACCGCGCGCCGTTAGCATGATTATTGGAATGTCTTTTCCATCGACTGTTTTTCTAAGTTCCACAACAACTTCAATACCAGTACGGCCTGGCATCATCCAATCAACAACGATTAGATCTGGCTTTTCGACAATGGCAATTTCCAACGCCTCATTGCCATCACTGGCTTCGAGGATCCGATAGCTATCACTCTCAAGGGTTGTACGAACCAGATTTCGCAGGCTCGCCTCATCGTCCACCACTAATACTGTCTTCATCTTTAAGATCTCCCACACATTTGGATTGCTGCACCATGATAGTAGCCATCGCTGGTGGGCTTCCAACTGGGGTGATCGCCAAATTTCCATCAATTCCCGATGTCGCTTTTACGCGACTCCAGGCAGAAATGCCTGAATTTGGCGGTGCAGAGCACCAAGTCACCCACAGAAGAGAGGGGGGACTGTGGGTGCTTGGTGCCTGCTGATGGCCTATGCCACCGCTCAAATAGGGGGGAGGAGAAAGAATATCTTCAATGTTTTCCGGATTTATGTGTGTCATGACCCTTGCGATTCCAATCCTCTTCGCAGTTTCATCAGAACCGAAGTATGAATCTGAGATACGCGACTTTCGGTCAATCCGAGCGTGATTCCAATTCGTTTAAGTGTCATATGCTCAAGATAGTAAAGACTCACAATCAACCTCTCGGTACGACTAAGCGCATCAAGTATCTCCCCACGAAGCTCTCCTCGAAGGAAATTTGAGTCGCCATTCTCCCCTGAGTCGCCACTGACTGCATCGATTCGAAAGAGCAACCGATCGCCTTTAGATGAAACAATATCATCGAGACTTTGGATGTGTCCTGCTTGCGAAGCACGAATACACTTGGTCACTTCTTCTTCACCTTGTCCAATGGTTTCTGCAATCTCGTCGTCACCAGGACGATAGCCATTTTCTGCCTGAAACTGATCTGCCATACGTCGTGTCTGACGACGACGAAGTCGAGCAATACGAGGCATCCAATCACTTGCTCGCATCTCGTCTAGCATCGCACCTCTTACACGCCAAGTGCAAAATGACTCAAAGCGTTTCCCTCTTTCGGGATCAAAGTTGTCAATTGCCTCCATAAGACCAAAAGTTCCCGCAATCATGAGATCATCTGAATCTAGAATCGCTTGGGCTGGCATTTTTGAAGCCATGACTCGAGACTGTGATCGCACCAGCGGCATGTAGTGCTCTACCAGTGCATTGCGATCTTTGTCATTTCGCTGCGCAAGGTATTTCGTCCATAGCTGCTCAGATTTGGCGTCTGATGCCTTTGATTTAGACAGAGTTTTATTTGCACTTACCATTATTTTCTCAGTAGTTGATTTTTCGCTATTGCTGCCTCAGATACCAATCCAAGACCCTACTCATGCCGCTTTGGGTGCGTGTAAATCTGCTGATTCCAACACCGACTGATCGAGCCGACCAGCCACATCTTGGCTGTATGAAGTCTCAGAAAGTTCTGTTTGAAGCACCTTGGCAACTGCGACTGGATCATCTGCAACTGTGGCGGCACCAATTTCTTGAGCCAAACCAGGAACGCGTGCAAAGATACCACCACCAATAACGACCGATGGCCGACTTGTGCTAGGCCAATCAGTGAGGCGACTTGTCAATGACCGGATCCAAGGCAAATCTTCAGCTGACGCACTAAAGACGACAACAGCATCGGGGGATAAGCGAGCCATTTCTGCGACAACTTCATCAGAAGATGCAATACCACGTGTAAAGAAAACGTGATATCCGTCAGCTTCAAGAAGCGTTGCAAGCAGCTCACCAGCACATTCATTTCCGTCATCAGGACCAGAAACGATCATGACTGTCTTACCACGAGCCAAGCGACGACTAAAGCCATTGCCAGCTTGATCAATCATTCCCCGAAGGGTCGACAATGCATAGTGATGTTGGAATACTGAAATTCCTTCACTCGCAGCCATCGATTCTATTCCTAACAATGCTGGCCACAAGACATCACTAATTGCCTGTCCCAAAGTTCCATATTCCGCCGTCATTCGTCTAACAGCCATTCGACCACCGTGGCGGTCCCCACTTAGTAGTTGCCCTATGAGTTGCTCGCGAGCTGGGCAAAATCGCTCTATATTTTCACACCACGTAACCATGATCGCTCCTTCCACAGACCGTTTATATTTCTTACTACACAAGATGTATATGCAATCACTGTGCCAAAACAAAAACCTCTCTGAATGAGTCTCAATTAGGTTTTTCTTAAAGCTCGCTGGTCATTGACCACCAGGCTCTTGTCCCATCTGGTGAATATTCACCAGTTAGCAGACCGGGCACGCATCAGATTCAGGCGACACTGCAAGAGTCCTTTGATTCCGGACCTGGCCTTCCTACTGATGCCCAAAACCCTTCTTTTGGTGCCAATATGACCCAGGTGATCCAAAGGAAACGACTGATTCACTAAGCAATTGTTGGCTGCCTGATAGGATGACACCCGTGCAGAGATCTACAGAAGATAACCCCCTGCAAATCAACAGCCCTTACAAGGATCCTATCCGTAACGGACTGGTCTCTTTAGTCAAACCTGCCTTGAACCGACTGCTTCGTCTCAGAACAATCAACAAGATCTACCGAAACTCGGTTTCCAACCCATCAGACCAACCCTTCAGTGCACGGGTACTTCAAGAATGCGGCATTGAAATAGATCTCTCTGATGATGCACTTAAACAAATACCAGCAACTGGCCCACTCATTATTGTTGCCAACCATCCATATGGAGGCGTCGAAGGACTGGCACTTGATGCCTTAGTCAGAAGAGTTCGCCCAGATGTAAAGTCCATTTCTAATTATCTCTTGCATGCGCTTCCACCGATGCGAGAAGATTTCCTACCAATCGATCCCTTTGGCGGACGCAATTCAGCCACACACAATCTCGCACCGCTGCGAATCGCGATGCGATGGCCTCGTGATGGACACGCCTTGATTATTTTCCCTGCTGGCGAAGTATCGCATTCGACCAGACAGAACTTCCATGTATCAGATCCACCCTGGGATCCTGGAATGGCACGACTGATTCGAAAATCCGGGGCTTCGGTGTTACCTATTTATGTACGTGGGCACAATCGAACCCGATTCCAAATCGCCGGTCTGCTACATCCCCGATTAAGAACGCTACTCTTGCCTCGCGAGTTTCTTAATCAGAGAGACTCAAGACTGCAACTTGAAATTGGCCATCTGATGTCGCCCGACCAGTTCGATCGTTTCCCTACTGACCATGATCTGATCTCTTACCTTCGCATCCGCACCTACTCCCTCCGCGGTCGAAAAGAGGACAAAGGCAAAAGTCGATCTGAGTTGCGACGTGCCAAAAAGAGAAGCCGCTCACGGCAGGCCGTGGCAAAACCCGGCAATCCCGAGCTTCTTTGCCGCGAGATAGAAGGCCTACCAAACGAATATCACTACGTCTCCAGCAACAAGTTCGATGTGTACTGTGCACCCGCGCATGCCATTCCTGAGACCATCCATGAAATTGGCCGACAACGCGAACTTGTCTTTCGCACGACCAATGCAGGAACTGGCAAAGCACTTGACCTTGATGAATTTGACGAGTCCTTCCATCATCTCTTTTTATGGAATAATGAACAAAGAGAGCTCGTTGGCGCCTACCGCCTTGGCCTCACAGATGAGATTGTGGCCAAACAGGGCCTGTCAGGCCTTTATTGCAGCACCCTTTTTCGCATCAAGCGACGACTTATTGATCAGCTGTTGCCCGCTATTGAATTAGGCCGCTCTTTCATTCGGCCTGAATATCAAAAAACACACTCTGCGCTCATGCTTCTCTGGAAGGGCATTGGTCAGTTTGTCTGCAAGCAACCAAAGTACAACCGACTTTTCGGTACCGTTACCATCACAAATGATTATCACAGTATTTCTAAACAGATCTTGATTGCGTTTTTGGAGTCAACACAATTTGTGCCGCCCATAGACAATATCTTTGAACCACGCCACCCAGTTCATTTACCACCCATACGTGACTGGGACTCTAAAGAAGCGAGCGTGATTATTCAGGATCTGGCAGATGTAGATGATTTAATTCGCGAAGTCGAAGAAGATCGCATGAGCGTACCGGTGCTCATACGCCAATACTCCAAGCTCAATGCGAAGCTCCTTGGATTCAATGTTGATCCTGACTTCGGAGATGTTGTAGATGGCCTCATGTACGTAGACCTCGCACAATCTGACCCGCGTTTTTTGACGTACTTTATGGGCCGAAAGAATGCTGCTGCATTCTTGGAATACCATAATCACAGTCAAGAAGAGAGTGCGCCTACAACGAAGTCAACTGAGTAATATTGACCACTACTCTACGTGAGCTTCTACACCGTAGATTGATGCGAGCAGCTCAACAACACCAATACGATCGGCATTAAACCACTCAAATTGGGACGGATCGATCTCATTGGCATCCACAGCAAATGCCAACTCTTCATCATCAATGCCTACTGGCGTATTAACGCCCACCCAGACATACCGATTTTCAACCACTAAAAAAAGAGGGCTTCCACGATCCTGGGGCTGCAATTTGAAATCTGTCTCGATGCAGGGCACCGCATCCATGTGCTCAGTTATCTCTTGAAGTCCCGTGACCTGCCCAAAGACATAGCTACCGTTAACTTCACCTCTTTGCATAAGAGAAACAACATCTGCACCAATCTCAATCGGTGCCTCCACACCTCTTTTGAGCGTCATGTAGGCCTCACCCTGAGAAAGCATCGGGTTATCAATTGCCAGAAGTGAAATCCCCAGGTCCCGACGAATCTCCCCAATCTGTGTCACATTAATTGACTGATGGCCAGCAAACGTCGCTTTCAAATTATATTGACCGAGGTCAGGGCTACTCCGATCCGAATCTACAAGCGCTGCTAGACCGAGACAAGTACTACTTGTAACAAGTACTAAACGTGTTTCAGATGCAGATAGCACCCCAGCCGAACATCGCCATTGGTAGTGATCATCGAATAACGGATCGACTTCGTTCCAAGAACCCTCTACTGAAACAACAGATAGAGGGAGTTCACTTATATTTAGACCAGCGACAGTAGATGAGTCAGAGTTATCTTTGGGACCATCGCATCCGACAACGCGAAGGCTTAAGCTCAATAGAAGCGATATCACAACAAATCGATATGTACTCATAACATAGTCTCATTGCCAACAAGAAGATGTTTCACTCGAAGCTACTCGGTCAAGTATAATTGCTGCTTCTGAGCACTGGTAAGAATCTTCAACAATCGTACTTCGATGCGCAGCTCCGCAACACAATACGGTAGATCGACGTCTTATTATCACCATGAAACTTCGTTCGACGTCGCTTTAACAGCCGGCTCAGTGGTGTAATACTCTAATAACCTGAACATACTAAAACAGAAGGCCTTGTAGAATCTTCACTAATCGTCTTAAAATAAAGAGAGCTGCTGCCTCTGAGCATCATTGAGAATCTTCTTAAGACTATCCGTAGTGCGCTGATCCAAATTTTTGCGCTCAAAAACCAACTGCTGCCGACTCTGCTCGTACTCCATAAATCCCTGGATACCATCATTGGCCCCAGCTGCACCCAACAATCCACCCATCGGCATTGGAGAACCTCTGCGATGAAGCTCGATCATCTCTTCACAAATAACACCATCTTTAGCATTGTACTCAGCGATCAGATCTCCGAGTTTAGAGCGCTGCTCTGATGCCAGCGATTCAAGCGACTGCGCCCTCATCATGGTTGCATATACGCCCCGCTCAAGATGCGAATAGACATGCGGAAAAGCTGTTTTTTTGTACTGCTGTAAAAAGATCTCGCGTTGGTTCGGTGGTAGTGATTGACTAATCTCTTCTACATGCCGAACATTAACCGCAGAAAGTGACTTCAACGCTGCAGTTGCATTATCAAGTAGCTTGCTTAGTTCATCTTGATTTTCCAAGAACACGGATGCCATCATCATGGGACTGGGCTCACCTTCCAACTCATCCATATTTTCAAATAAAACATCTCTTGCAAGAATGAGGAGCTCAACAATGGAATCCAGAAGATCATTCCAAGCCATTGTGACGGTAAGGCCCATCTCTTCATGATAAACCAGCAAGGGCTTTTCTAATTCTGAGCGTTCTTGATCGCTGAGATCAAGTTCTGCCAACACATCCGCCAAGTTGACTGCGAATTCAGCTGATCCGGCAAATCCCATTCCATTGAGCCGGAGACCTTCTGTCAATTTGTCTGGCAAATATAAACTGAATCCCCGGCGCAACTGAGCCTGTCGAAGCGAAAAATGCCCTGGATCGACGCCAAGCACAGTCGAAACATTCTCAAAGAAAACCTGGTCAACCAAAATCATGCCGTCAAAAGCAATTCGCCCCTCCCGAAACAGACGGCGCAATTCGTCTTCCGAAGGAATGTTGCCGCCTCGCAATGCCATGCCGATGCCGATCAAACGCCCCGCAAAAGGCATCACTTCTTTATTGCGATAGTCATCAAACTCATCGCGATAATCCGAATAGAGCCCCTGAACCAGGTCTCTTTCAATTTCCGACAATGCCATTGCCTTAATGAGTCGACCCACGTCTTGCCGAGAGATTGGCTGAGGAAGGATGGCACCGATATCACTCAGTGATGGTCCGCCTCCAGACCCTCGATTACGCGGGCTTACGTCCGCGTCTTCATAAGCACCACGCTCCGGCGCTTCCATCTCAATAGAACCTTCTATCACAATAGGCCCAGCGGAATCGTGTATATGTTCACCTTCTACCGAAATGCTTTCTGTCGCGATCATCACCTCGCCAGAACCGTCTGTTGAACCCATGACCACTACACCTGGCTCCCCAAACTGCAACGCCTCCATTTGCTGTTTGCCGAGAGTTCTAACTTTCCCTCTTTTGAAATCATCCCAGCGATCACCCAGAACCGTCTTGAGATCTACCAGCACTTGGTCGTTGTATTCATTTTGAGCTGCTCGCATCTTCCTTAGTTGATCTTGTTCCTCCGACGGCTCTGTACTACCAAACCAATCAAACTGAGATTCCGAGCCGGTCTTTTTTTCCACTCGCACCATGCGATCAATCGCAGTATTACTGGAAGCGACAAAATCACTTGCCAAGGCCTCGACCTGTGCTCTCATATCAGGCTCAAGGTCCTTCACTGCCATCGCTCTAAGAAGCTCGTCATAAACCCTATTTTCTGTTCCAATGACACCCGAGTGAGCACGGCCTACATAAATGAACCGAATACGATTCGCTGTGGGGCCAGGAATCACTTCTTGAATTCGACGAACTGCACCTTCATTAATCTCATTAATACGAGAAAAATCACTTGTGTATTCATCATGAATAGCTTGTGAAGTTTTCTGAAGCGTCGTCATAAACTGCTCAATGCTTTCTCTTGAGACGTCACCTTCAAAATCTGGCATATCGACGGTTGAAAGCACTTCTACGATCGCCTTACTAGACTCTTGACTTACCACCCACAACCTTCGAAACTGCTTTGTCAGAGAGGCTTCGTAATCAGCTAATACAGGTTCGAGAGCAAGGCGATCTGCATCTTTGATCGACACAATCCTGACTATTGAGATAAGGTCAACAGTCGATGCCATTGGCATCATCATATTGCCACTCTTTAAAATGGAACCTAATCGAACACGTTCACGTCGATGACGAACGCGCTCAATCGAACCTAACTGCTCATCAGTTAAAATGGCAACTATTGAATCAAAGAACTCGCTTTCTTGACGCGCAATTTTTTCATTGACCTTACGCTGCTTTAACTGAAATTTTTCGAACTGCTCTACATCGGGCACGGTCCCGGCAAAAGTCATCATGTCGCCCATTGCATCACTTATGTCATTCGCACGAATGTCTCTCATTGAAGCCAGATACAAGTCGTGTGGCCCCTCTAGCGAGGCACGCTGATCCGAAGACAACTCAAGAAGATCCGCATATTCCATGAGCTCTGAATGACTAATTGGATCCGGGAACATACCGAACGTGCCCTGAGCTATTGCTGGTCGAACTGAGACAAAACAGGCCAGTAACAAAGCGCTTATAACAATGTTCTTAAGCTGCATCAGAAATCTCCTAGAAGTCAACTCTCTTCGCAAGCGAATTGTCATAATAACATAGCCAACACTAACTTGTGTACGACAAGGCGCTTGCAGCTTTCATACTGTCAATAACCATTTTTTCTGATACTGAGAACGGCATATTGTGAATAGTCTCGTCAGGGGCTACAGCCCCCCGAGCAATTGCTTTCAGATCTTCGTTCGATATTTCACGAAGCCCGAGCTCTGCAAACGTAGTGGGCAATCCGACGTCTTTACAAAACCTCGTAACCTCTTGTAACAATGAATCATCAGCCTGCTGCATGACAAGTTGCGAAATAGTTCCAAAAGCAACTTTTTCACCGTGCATAAAAGAATGTGTCTGGGGCACCTTGGTTAGACCGTTATGAATTGCATGCGCTGCTGCTAAACCGCCCGACTCAAAACCAAGCCCTGAGAGAAGAGTATTTGCCTCTACAACATGTTCCAGCGCCTTCGACACTTCATTTTTTTCTATCGAAACACAAGCTGATCGACCATGCTTCATAAGCGTATCAAAGCAAAGTCGAGCCATACTGATCGCTGTTTTTAATGCAGTTCCTCCACGGGCATTCAATGCGCCAGCTTTTTCGCATGCTTCAGCTTCAAACCAAGTGGCTAATGCATCACCCATTCCTGCTACCAGATGCCGCCTTGGCGACTGTGCTATCAATTTTGTATCGACTAACACAAGATCTGGGTTACGCCCGTAAATACGATAACGATCATAGGATCCATCTGCTTTGTATAGAACAGACAACGCACTACATGGAGCATCAGAAGATGCAATAGAAGGACAACTCACAACATGCGCCGCAAGATCTGCTGCCGCAGCCCGAGCTGTATCAATGACTTTTCCTCCACCACTGCCCACAACAGTTCGAGCACCGAATTCTTGCCCTTTCGCAATCACACTCGATATCTCGCTATCAGTACATTCACCGCCAAAATGATGAATAAGGTATGGATAGTCAGCTTGGGCCAGGGAGGCCTTCCAGATATCCATGAGATGAGATGCGGCACTACGCCCAGCAACAATCAAGACTGGCCCTTCAAGGCCAAGCAACTGCATCTCCATGCCGAGGATTTCCGTCACGCCAGCCCCCTGTGTGTACCGACTAGGGCTACAGAAAATAGACTTTTGCAAGCTAGATCTCCTGAAATACTGTTCCAAATAAGAAGCCCGATCTCCCCGGACTCCATGTTAGCGAGCCTGGCGTGATATCATCTATCCACTATCAAAATCAGGCCTCCTCATTTAGAGGAGGGCATCTAAGAGGTCGTTTTTAGCGAGGACCACCATGCGATCAAAAACTATTGTTGGAATAGCTGCCGTTTCTACTGCTCTCTTCTTCTTGGGTTGCGATGACAAACAAAAAGCGCAGCTCGATAAGGCTGGTGACGATATCGGTGACAGCGCCAAACAAGTTGGCGATTCTACTACCGAAGAAGTTGACAAGGTTATAGAGCCTTCAGACAACTAGTTCAGTAATACAGTTTAACTTTAGAGGCTTGCATTCACTTGCAATCTTCTTATCCAGAGAGGTCTAGCATGCTTGCGCATGACCTTCTGTTGTTGTTCGTCGCCATTATTTCTCTGGCGTGTTTTTCGCGTGAACTCATTGGCCCCGCCAGCGTCCATGCAGGATGAGCTCGTTACTGAACAGCAAGCACTCTGAAACCCCACCAGAAAATCGGTTGGCCTTCGTGGAGTATCGGGGCTCGTATTTGTACACCGCCGACAATGACATTCGCCCTAAGGAGACCTTTCTTTTACTTCAAATGTTCATTGAGTTTGAAGCTGGTGGACAGAAAAGTCTCACGCCTATATTGACGATTCTCGTAGGAAAACAACTCACTCCACCGAAACCCTGCGACGTATCTTGGGGGCCTTATCAAGCTAAAATGCCCTCTAATTCAATCTAAACCAACACAAGAACGTTGCCAAAAAAGTCACGTACTACTTATGAGACAGCCCTTGGAACCACGCAACTAGATCATGCGTATCCAGGCTAGCGAATAGTAGTGATCGGCCCGATCGCTTTAAATGACTCCAACTGTTAACTGACCGCTCAGATAACGCTGAGCCGTTGGCCCCAATTGTGCATGGAGATTCCATTGATGCCTCTACGAATAAGTCTCTATAGCTGTGTCGCATTCGCGGCCAGCATGACTTTCTTAAACGTCTCTGCTATTTCACAAGAGCCCACCGACAATCTCATATCGAATGGAAGCTTTGAAAACGAGCTCAATGAATGGACCGTGACCGGAGCAGCAACCGTTTCTACGGAGGGATATGAAGGCGATGCGATTAGGCTGAGTCCTACAGCTTCCTCGAGCGCTCAGGCCATCCAAATCGTGAGTGGGCTCCTACCCACGACTCGTTACACGATTATTGCAAAGGTCAAAGGCACCAATAGTCTGATGCCCCCAATTATTGGTGTTCGTAACGGCCCTCAAATTGATAAGGCGATTGGCTACATGGCCATCGGAGAAGAAGGCCTTTGGACTGAGAAGCGATTTGAATTTTTTACCGATGAGAACGTGACGAGCGCAGAGATCTACTTACAGGCATACCAGAGCACACTTACAGGTGAGGTTTGGATTGATGAAGTCAAACTACTTCAAGGCCGCCAAACACCGCCGGTGCCCGATCCGGACCAAGCACCCTTCTCACAGCCACCAGTGATTACCGATGCACCGACTCTTGGCGACGAACTGATCAGCAATAGCACTTTTACAGATCCTGATGTGCTTCCTTGGGTTCTAGGTCTCAATGCACAAGTCGTCACCACGGATGGCGCACCCGCACTTCGTTTAATCTCAACCCAAGATACTTCAAGAACAAGTCAATCGTTAGGCGTGGCTTTGGCCCCCCAGACCACTTATACGATTACTGCAGAGGCTCGAGTTGATTCAGGCGTTATCGCAAGCATGTATTTTACTTCGAGCGGCAGCACCAGTGCATCAGTGCCAATTAGTAGCCCAAATTGGTCAACGATTGAGTTAACGTTTTCGACAAGTGACTCTTATGTAGAAGGTGGAAAACTCACCCTTGAAAACTGGAAGAACCAGCCTGGCGCCGCGTACTTTCGAAACGTACAAATGCCTGCCACCGGAGAAGAATGGACACCAACAACACATGCAACGCCTGAGCCAATAACAAAGCCACTTATTGAAGATTTTTCTTCTGGTGAACTGTCTATTGAAGATTGGCTTGTTTCAGAAAAAGGCTGGGGTGGCGATAACGGTGGTGTCACTCCCAAGAATGTGTCACTTGTCGATGATGTTGATTTAGGGATACCAATAAAAGCATTGCGACTTGCTGCAAACGGCGATCATTACACGGGCCCGATTACGCATAATGGACGAAGTACCCGAGTCGGATCAGCCATTGCAACGCGCCAATATTTCGCTTCTGGACGCTACGAAGTACGTGCGCGGGTTGCCCCAGAAATCGGTGTATGCACCGCCTTCTGGCCATTTCATTACATTGATTACTACCCGAGTCAGGCCGGATATTGGCATGAGCCAAACCCGCGGCGTAACACTGAAATTGACTGGGAATTCCCAACCGATCTACAGGGTGGAGACAGCGATGCTGATGCGTTTGGACTCAATCCTGTTGAAATTGCTTATACCAATGCAAGAACAAATAGCTGGGGCGGGCAATTTGGCGGCGAAGGCGGTGAACACAAGGGCCGCCGAGTTCTACGGAATGCACAGGGAGATATTGTCGATGTTGCGCAGGACAGTACTGATGGCCTTTACCACACATACACCATTGAGTGGCATAGTGGCACAGATTTAGGAGACGGCGGCGATACCCGAGATCCTAAAGACATTGGATACGTTCGCTGGTACTTCGACGATGTCCTGATCGATGAACTCACCGACGTATCGTTCGGCCAAGGAAACGTACCCTTTCGCGCTGCAAGATTTTGGCTAGGCGTCTGGTTTCCTGCTTCTGGCTACGCCGATCATGTTGGCTGGGCCGGCTCACCGAACTTCGATAGCACTGCTCTTTATATTGCCTCCATCAAAATTACTCCTTTCTTAGATTCACGAGATGCATGGGAGCCCGAAACAGTACCTAATCTTGCATGGGCTTCCCCAGATGCCTATCCCGATCCAATTGATCCAATCGACTCACCATGCCGCTGTGACTTCGACCTAAGCGGTGACGTTGGTTTTGCAGACTTCAGTTACCTTCTCGTGGTCTGGGGCACGGAAGACCCCAAGGCCGATCTTGATAACAGTGGCTCTGTAGATTTAGCCGACTTCTCGATCTTCCTCCTGGCATTTGGCCAGTCCTGCTGAAGATGGCCACAATTCAATAGATCCCCCGCCCTCAAGGGCGGCCTACTTGACGTAGGCACCCGTAGGCAGTGAAATCGACGTGAAAGACGATGATTTAACGAGCTTGCGAACCATCAATAGCAAATCGCCAGGAGAACCTCACCGTGCTGAAGCAACTACTTTTAATCTGCACCCTACTCGGCTGCCTGCTCGCGATTGGAGGATGTGATGATACAGACATTGGGTCTATTGAAATTACATTGAAAAATGACGGGTCTGGCGAGATTACAGTGGTTCGAGTGATGAGCTCTTCGCCATCGTCGACACAACCAGATGTCGAAGGTGTTGATTGGAATTCAAGTGCTGCCTTAGTTGTAACCAATGGGCACTTTGATCAAGTGTCTTCCTTACATCTTGGAGAGATCAAATTCCAAATGGCTCAGTCTGGATTTCTGCGAGTCGAGTTACCTCGTGGTTCAAATGTAAAATGGCCGAGTCTGCTAACGGCTTTTGATGCAAAAGACCAAGAAGCACTCAACCATAGCGCGAAAAAAACCAGTATTGGAACGCTCTCTATGAAGTCCGTTAAGGTTGTCTTGACGCTTCCAAGTACACCTATTAGCAGTGGTGTTGCGGAGTCAGAAGTTCTTGGCATCAGCCCGACCATTAAAAAGACCAGCGCTTCACTAACAATACCACTTGATCTCATTCGAAATGACGGCCATCCGATCGTGTGGGATATCACGTGGTAAACCTCCAACACAGCCCCTTCAAAAATCGTGACTTAAAACAAGGTACGGGCCTGAATGGTTAATTCGGAGACAAGACCCGAGTCTTCAGAGAAGGCGACCACTGCGCAGCAACCCACATCGCTGACTGGAACGATTCTACAGATCGCAAAGGAAGCAGGACCAGCCAGCATTCTTGCCGTGCTCTGGGTCATCCTTCCTGCAACCGCTGGATTTTGGCTGCTCTTTGCCTTGTCACCAGTCTCCAGTTTTCTTGATTCACTGGGCCCAGCGGGGTTCATTCTCTTTATCTTGGTCTTTATGCTCACCTCGGGCATTGGACTCTTACCAACATATGCTCAAGCGGTACTTGCTGGTTGGATTTGGGGTATCACCTGGGGCTCACTTGGATCGATAGCGGGCTTTACCGGCGGGGCCATTATCGGCTACGGCATCAGCCGACTCGTCGCCAGACGGCGTATTGATACCCTTATCGAGAGATACCCAAAAGCGAGGGTAATACGAAAGGCCCTCATTGGTCGCGGAAACTGGCGTACCTTTGGGCTTGTCACACTCTTAAGAATTCCGCCAAATGCACCTTTTGCCGTGAGCAACCTCGTCATGTCATCATGTGGGGTTCGACTCGTACCCTATGTGTGTGGCACAATTCTGGGTATGCTTCCCCGCTCAGTTGTCTTTGTGACCTTCGCGGCACTCGCCTCTCAGGCAACAACCTCTTCAACTGGTGAAGAAGTCCGTGACATCCAAGATTTTATTAAGAGTGGCCCCGGCCTGGGCGTCTTTTTAGTCGGAGCAGCTGTCTTGATTATCTCACTACTCATCATTGCCCGGATTTCACAACGAGCGCTTGAACATGTGGTGGAACAAGGAGAAACATAGACATGACTGCCAGCATCGTAATCAATGGCCTGATTCTTCTTGAGATTGTGATTGATCTGACAACTATTCTGTACATTCTTGGCCGGCGTAATGCTCGGCACAATACCACTCTGACATGGATTCTTGTGATTATTATCGTTCCCTTCGTGGGCGGCCCAATCATTTACTTCCTTTTTGGAGAGCCATGGCTCACACGCAGAAGAACTCAGAAACAAGCAGAAATACTCAAAGAGCTACACGAATCACCTTTACAGTCAGTAAGCCTTATTAGAGCAAGCCATGCTGATCTTTCCCCTCGTTTTGAATCGCTCTCACATCTTGCAGAAGCCGTTTCTGGCTATGAGCCACAAGCTGGCAATAAGATGCGACTTATTAATGATACAGAAGAGCTTGTCAATTCAATCGTACAAGACATAAGTCAGGCCCAACACCATGTACATATTCTGACCTACATTTTTCTGAATGATGAGAGTGGCAATACTGTTGCAAATGCACTCATCACAGCTGCACAGCGAGGCATTACCTGCCGTCTTCTTGTTGATTCATTAGGTAGTCGTCAATTTTTACAGTCAGACCTACCACAACGATTGCGAGATGCAGGCGTTCACGTTGCTGAAGCATTGCCGACCAATATTTTTCGAGCAGTCGCAGGCCGATTTGATCTGCGCAACCACCGAAAAATAACCGTCATCGACGGACAAATTGCTTATACCGGTAGTCATAATTTAGCCAGCGCTTCGTTTGCCATTAAGCCAAAGTTTGCTCCATGGGTTGATGCAACCGCAAGAATCATGGGACCAGTGGCTAGAGATCTCCAAAAAGTATTTATTGAAGACTGGTTTCTGGATACTGATGAGTCTCTACTGGAAATGCTTGAGATTCATCCAACAGTACACCCATCCTCAAATGTGATCGCACAGATATTAGGCACCGGCCCTAATTCACTTAATGACGCTATCTCCCAGCTCATTATTACGCTGATGCACTTAGCCACAGATGAACTTGTACTCACAACGCCTTACTTTGTTCCAGATCAAGCTGTGATTGCAGCACTGTGCACAGCAGCCCGTCGTGGCGTCAATACCATCCTTGTTGTACCGAAGCGAAATGATTCTCGTCTGGTAAGCGCTGCCAGCCGCAGCTATTACTCAAGCCTTCTTGAGTCAGGCATCCAAATTCGTGAATACACCAAAGGACTACTGCATGCTAAAACAATTTCCGTCGACAAACAGCTGGCACTCGTGACTTCCGCTAATCTTGATCGAAGGAGCTTTGAATTGAATCTCGAGATAAGCATGCTTGTCTATGACACAGACTTTGCAAGCGAACTAAGATTCTTGCAGCAGTCTTATATCGATAGCAGCAACTTAATCAACGCCAGAGATTGGGAAAACCGAGCGTGGTGGAGGCGCCTAGCAGAAAATACTGCTGGCACCGTCAGCCCTCTTTTGTAGACTCGGTGCCAATGGCGGCGGCTGCCTCTAAGTCAATACGCAATTCATTTGACATGAGATAGAGCACGCGCCCTGCCCGTTCATGATATTCATCAAATGCCATTACCGTGACGTAATACGATTTACCCCGCTGTAACTTAAGAGTGACTTCTGGATCGTCAACCGTAACCTTTGCAACCTCATGCGGCGGCAAACTGTACAGAGATTCATACATCTCAGGTCGCCAACCTAAATCACTACTCCAATAATTACTCGCTTCTATAGAACCTGCGAACGAATCGTAATTCCATTGCCGCGCGTTTTGACTGACAAAAACTCGGTATCCAAGAAGATCATTATCTTTATCTCTTACATCTTTCCATACGATTGTCACCTCAGAGAAATCATCATCTATGTTGGCAATAACAACATCCTCAAATGTAGCGATGCCTGGCTGGAATCGAGGCTCATTCTGATTGCCCACCCAATCAGATGCCTCAAAAGTAGTATTTTGCCAGCCGTAGTGCTTGTCGCTTGGACTGACATAGCCCTGCTTTTGCAAGTAACCTCGTTTTAAATCATTCCGTTCCCTGGCATATCGCCAAGAACGCGCATAAGTACCACCTATTGGCAGTCTTCCTAACCCACGCAGCTCAAATTTATGCGGCAGCGCATCAATCCACTCTGGATGTTCCAACACCTCAACAAAAGATGGGATTCGCTGATCCGGTGTCATTGGCGAAAGCCCATTGCCTCCCAGCGAGTCACCATCGATAAGATGCCATCCATCTTCGTACCAAATCTCTGCGATAATATGACCACTAAGAGAGACGATCCGAGCCTGATAGCCTGCAGCCTCAAAGAGGTCTACTGCCAGCCCTGCAACCTGACCGCAGTGCATGACATTCCCTTCCAACAAGACCAGTGGATCTGAGACTTTTTTCCCAGTTGCATACTCAAGCTTAATACCCGGCTGATGAACACTCACTTTGTGCAGAAACTCCAGAATCAATAAATGTCTCTGGGTGTCAGTTTCTGCACCTTCCGTCACTTGATCAAAAATTACTTTTAAGACTTGGGGACGATCGACCTGCCGCAATCTTTCTTCCAGATCTTCGATATAAGCATAATTGGAATAGTGCTTGTCATCAATTGGATCTGGAAACTGATCTGGATGATAACGTTCGGATGTATAGCTCGTACCGAGATCTTCAAACCTCGATAGATCGAGGCTATCAATATATTTCTCTGTAGCTGCTCTACTTAAGCTATTTTCAGGGCCATATTGCCTCAACCATACGACCAACACAATACAAGAACTCAGTACAACGATAACCGCAATTGAGGTAGACCATGATTGCCAGCAACTATTACATATCCTCATATAAAACAGATATCCTTGACTACGATCCAAACTTTTCGACATGGTGATCTTTGATCTAATATCGGCAAGACTGGTTGATTTACCAAGCTCTTGACCCACAGACCATCGCTAGTAACTATATAGCTAACTCAACCTTTGGCCACGGATCACTTATGGATATCATCCTACCCCTTTACAACTCGGAAGTTCTAGCGAGCAAGGTTGTAAGCACTGTTTTTTCGTATTTAGATGAGCACGAAAACGATCGTGCTTTTTTTGTTGATGATGGCTCAAGCGATAAAACAGCAGAAATTGTTGAAAACTTGATTCGAGATGACTGTCGAGTGAGCCTGATTGTTCAGCCCTATAATCAAGGTAAAGGTGCGGCGATCCACCGAGGTGCTATCGCTTGCACGAGTGAGCACATCTGTTTTGTAGATGGCGATTTAGCTTACAGCCTTGATCACCTTGACGAGCTTCGTAAAAGCCTTCAAACATTCGATGTTGTTATTGGGTCCCGCTATCTCACGAAGAACGCTCAAAAAAATATTACGCCGATACGCCGCATTATGGGCGCTACGTTTAACCTCTATGTAAGGACAATGCTTAGATTGCCTTTCCGAGACACACAAGCGGGCCTCAAGGGATTTCAGCGAGCTGTAGCACAAGACTTGTTTACAAAACAACGGCTTCAACGATTCGCGTTCGATGCGGAGCTTTTGTATCTCGCCAGGTCTAAGGGATATAGCATTACTGAGATTTTAGCGACTGTTTCAGACGAACACTCTTACAATAACTCATCCGTCCAATTACTCAAAGATCCAATAAAAATGTTTTGGTCTGTTCTACGTATACGCTTCAACAAACTAGTAGGTCGGTATGGATCCGCTCATATTACTAAGCTTTGATATTGAAGAGTTTGATGCGCCGTTTGAATTCCAGCACCCGATCTCAGAAGAAGATCAGATTGCTGTTTCGACTGAGGGCCACTGCCGAATACTTTCTTTACTTGAACGACACAACATTCCTGCCACCTTTTTTACCACTGCTTTTTTTGCTCTCCAGGAATCAACACTGATTGCATCCACTGCTGAACAGCATGAGATTGCTTCCCACGCCTACAACCACAGCGAGTTTGAAGACACCGATCTCGTACAGTCACGGCGCGTTCTACAGCGAATTTCTAACCAACCAATTAATGGCTACCGCAGCCCACGCATGGGCCCAGTTGACCAAGAGCTACTAACACACGCAGGCTATCTATATAACTCATCAGATAACCCTATTTGGCTTCCTGGCCGGTACAACAATTTTACCTCGCCACGAACGGCGAACTTTAATGGTGACCTACTAAATATTCCTGCCTCGGCATCACCTATCCTTCGCATTCCTTTATTCTGGCTTGCATTCCGACACCTTCCAATGTGGCTTATCCGGATGACCGCAAAACGAGTTTTACAGCATGATGGCTATGTGGTTCTTTACTTCCATCCTTGGGAATTTGTAGAACTAAAAAACTGGGGGCTCCCCTGGCTAATGCATCATGGAAGCGGCGACAAGCTTCTCAACAAACTTGATCATTTTGTGAGCTGGATAGGAAAACATGGACGCTTTGGAACTTTTACTGAGTTAGACCGCCGAATGCGATCTCAGGACCGAACATGACATCCAGGATTTGTCAGAGATATTGTTGTATTCTGTCGTGAACAATGACTTCTCCTAATATCGCACGCAATCCCGAAAATAAACCACTGCCATTCACGCATCAGCGTGATGTCTATGCCGCCTGGCTCCTTTGGCTCGGTTTTTTTGTGGGCATATGTATAAAACAAATTGCGAGTGATCATCAACGCACTGTGACCGCCGCTTTTCATTATGGGTCTGCTAAATGGATTGAAGGTGGTGACATTTATACAGAAGGCTTGCATGGCTTTCTCTATCTACCACATGCAGCACTCGTGTATACACCATTTCACGTACTACCAAATACGCCAAGCGAACTACTTTGGCGGCTCTTTTGTATTGGACTGTTTGCCATAGGCCTCCGACAAATAGCAATCACTGCCGGCAAGACCGCCAAAGTGCAGATGTTTCCAATTATGACTTTTCTTACAATCCCAATTGCCCTAGCAGCAATGGGCAATGGCCAAATGACACTACCAATGACAGGCGCCATGATGATTGGCATCAGTGTCCTGGCAGAATCGAAGCACTGGTGGGCTGTTTTCTGGCTCTGCCTGGCAGTGGCCCTCAAACCACTCGCGATCGTGCTTCTGCTATTGGCATGGGCACTTCGGCCAGCACTTTGGTGGCGTATGCCAATCGGCATTTTGATTCTGTTGGCGATCCCCTGGCTCTTCCAGAGCCCGACTTATGTTCTTGAGGCCTATCAAGGATTTGTCGACAAAGCCATGACCGCCGGAAGTCCCGAGGGGACGATGGCTTTTAGTGATCTCTTTGGCATGTTTCGAGCATGGGGATATGAAGCGACGACCAGTCTGGGGCTCGGCATACGATTCCTGTTTGCAATTTTAACCCTTGCCTTCGCTTACTACATTTTTCGTACCTATGGCTCGCTCTATGGAATTGTCATGCTCTTTGTGCTTTCCGTGACCTATCTCATGCTCTTTAACCCTCGCACCGAAAATAACACCTACGCAGCCTTTGCTCCGGCAATCGCAATGGTTGGAGCCTGGGCATTCTTAGTTGGCAGACGATCAGCTCTGGGCTTCCTTGTCATTATTATGGTCTTTCTGATGGCGCTGAATTATGAGATAACCAAACATATAACACCAGGCCGTGAAGTTTGGATGATCCCATTACTCACAACGATTTTTGCCATTTATCTCTTGTGGGCACTACTTGTAGGGCCAGCACCTTGGCAAGAGCGGCGCCCAGTCACTTCGATGAGCTCGGGTCAGTAGAGATCTTCCCATCATTAAAAAACGGAAGGGTGCTTTTGGCACCCTTCCGCTGATGAACCCGCTCTCTCCAATAGCGATTCTTATTGACCCTGAGTCTCTGGTACCCAAGGTGGAATCTCACCCTGCTTCTTGAGTTCTCTTGCTTTTTGAGTCCTTGCATCAATCCAGTCATTGACGCCTTTGTCCGTCTTGCCTTCTTGGGAAGACACGCCAGGGTCGGTGATCGTGTTGTAGTGCCAGCCACCCGGCCAGTAACCACGTTCTCCACCCCAACCGTAGCCACCACCGTAGCCACCGTAGCCACCACCACCAAGTGAGCTACCAGGTGACTGGCCAATCCCACCAAGGGCGGGCGCCCCGTAATAGTCACCGTAGTTGTAAGGTGAATAATCGTCGATAAACAGTGAGGCGAAGCCAAATTCATGGCTCTTGTTGATGCTTTGCGTCATCATGTACGGATCCGAGACCAATGTTGCAGTGTATTGAACCGACTTATCGTCTTTGCCTGCAACCGGATCGGCAAGCTCGAAGACCATGGTCTTCAGTGGCTCAGATGCGACAGCGAGAGCTGCATTGGGTGGATCAGTCTCAAAGCTATCTTTCCCCTGATTCCAGATGCCTAAGAACTGACTTATGGACATCGTTCCAGCATGACGTTCTGGTCGATCTGTGAAAAAGGTGACATGAGGATTGGGCTTCGAAAGCTCAAGGGTGAAGGTACCCTTCTTGCCTTCTACTGGTGTCAGGGACCCCGCTTCGGTTGATTGAACAAACAATACGGACGACTTATTACTATTGCAGCCAGCAAATGCAAGTGTCGTCACTCCAATACAAGTCAGCGTTAGTACGTTGCGGAAGTTCATCAGGTATCTCCAAAAGTATTTGGGCTACAGACCAAAACAATCTGCCCCATGACAAGCCTCCAGATACTCCTCGGAGGCGGGTTCAAAGTCGCCGGATCAGTAATAACCGACCGACTGACAAGAGTTCGATTGTAACAGGCACACGCCCTTGGGTTTGAGCCTGAAACGCTTAGTTAGAGAAAGCAGTGAGGGTTGAGCCAGGCCTTTCAGCCCGTTTTTATCCCCACTCAAGATATGACTGATGATGTTACGAAAAAGGAACTGCTGAAGTTCGCTAACTACAAAAATCACCGAATAGAGCCTCAAAAGACAGTCTTTTTGTGTCCATCCACTGCCATAAGGCTCACGAAGCGGGTCCACAAACCTCACAGATCACACTGTTTTTTCGGGCCTCTACACAGCATGGGTGAGTACATTCACCCCCCTGAGCAATCGCCTCATTACAACAAGCAGGCAACTCCTGAGAAGCACGCCCCCCCGCTTCCTGGTTCGTTTCGCTTGGTTCATCTTTAGATTCAACAAAGAGAGATGAGCCAGTGACAACTTCCAGATCTGGACGCAAGCTGCCTAGCTCAATAGCACCTTGCTCTGATATCGATGATTCCCATACAAATAGACGTCGCAATGCAGACATCGCTGCCAATGTGGGAATACTTCGATCAGAGACATTCGTGTCATAGATGTTTAACCAGTTTAGATCTTTGAGAACAGCAAGATAACTCATTGCACCATCCCCAATTTTCGTGCCATCAAGGCGCAATCGCTGAAGATTTATCAGCAGCGGAATTACATTTAGATCCTCATCAGTAATTGCTGTACGCCCGAAACTCAACCATACAACATGCTCACCGAGAACCCCAATATCTGAGATCACCTCTTGATCAACAACTACTGTTCCAACACTCGCGTTCACATCTAAACTTGTTGTTTTCTCTGAAATAGGGACCACACGAATTCCCTTACCTTGAAGGCGATTGAGCGCCGCTCTCTGCTCAGTAGATAATGGCGCCGTAATCACATCTGAATCAACAGCAGAGGATTTGATGACTTCTACACTCGGCGTTTCATCAGCGACAAGAACTGGCCCACCATCCCCAGCAATTGGAGCCCCATCATTAATCCACGAGCGTAAAATATCTATCTGCTCTCCTGATAGCGGTTCTCCTGACGCAGGCATAAAGTCAACGTCATCATGTGGCAAAGTCACACGCTGAATCAGTCCGCTTGCTGATGCATCACCCGGAACAATCGTTGTTGTTGGCGGCTGCTGAGAAAGCAAGCTACGCATTTGATCGAGCCGAAGGCTACCCCTCTGTTTTTTGGAGCCGTGACATAAGTAGCAATGAGTCTCCAAAATTGGGACGACCTCGTCCTGATAGACAACCACATTTGTCTTTTCTGAAGAGCCCTGTGCAACAACACGTGCGCCGCCAAGAAAATCAGATGGTGAAATAGGCTCTAAACCTTTATCACCTACCGCTATCCGATCAGCACTGGACTTTTGATTGAACGCAGATAATAAGTAGCCATTTCCATAGACCAACTCACCACCCAAGTATCCTGCAACCATAACCAACAACGCCGCTAGCAGAAGTGTTGCGCGTGAACAGGCCAACAACCAATAACGTGGCCGCGCCATGTCTATCAGAGTCACAATGAGCGTGATCGTTATGACAGAAGCCATTGCTATTCCAATCCAACGATGAAACAGCAACACACGCTCCGCTGTGCCAGACCGTGCATCTCCAATTGCATTGAGCCATCCCGCCCATGCGGCAAAGACACTAAAAAATGTTGCAACAATGACGCAGACGATGGTCATTGAATAGCGGCGGTGTCCACAGCGGAAGACACCACAAATCTCTGCCCCAGCAGCAACGATGACAAGTGCAATCGGGAAGTGAACCACCACCGGATGTAGATTTCCAAAGAACTCAAGGATAGCCGGAACACCTGCTATCTCTTCACCAGTAGTCGCAATGATGCTCGCCATAAGAATCCCAGCAATCTGGCCTGACTCGTACCCCGAAAAATACAACGCCACTGCTTTGAAAAATCTGCCACATGAATGGTCATTGCGACCATCAATGAACAATATACAACAGCATCTCGCCCGACAAAGAGATTATAGGACACACCGCACGATTCACTTATTGATTTTAGCCGCTCTAATGGGATGGCAATCTAGGCTATCTGTAACAGTCAGCCTGCACAATGCTGCGAGCCACCATCCTTCACAACCTCTAAGGCATAGCAACAGACCATTCTCCAAGCTTTTTTCAGACCATCAAATCTATCTCGTTTAAGGGCCTGCCCAAGAGTGACGATGATCCTAACTCGCAAATCATAAAGTTTGGCGGCGGCATCTTTCTACCAACATCTCTTCCTTCACAGAACACGAAGAGACTCCAAACTGATCTAAATGGGGATGAGATCTTTGAACCGGCGACTTCACTTTAGACCTCGAAGCTTATGCTTGCTTTCCTTCTTAGTGATTAGCTTTTGTTGCATATCAGCAGCACAAACAGCACGTACAACTCTCACGCCACAGATCGTGGAATACCGCTTTAAAGATTTTAGTTGTCTCTTGGATAAGAATAGCGAGCTGTTGAAGCAACAGATCCAGTTGCTTGCTCAGCAGTTAAATCAGGCAGCTCATAAGTATCAACATAGAGTCATTGCATTACGACTTCGAAATCTTCCATTAGATTTTAACGAACTGCAATCGGTCAATCGAACCATCGTACGCAGTGCTTGCAATCATGATCAAACGCCTACAGTCATTTATGAAATGGCCGTCAGTCATTTTATCGCTCAAGCCTTACAAGCAGCAGGCCCAAGTCTTCGCGATCGCTTTGGCGTCATTGGACTCCCTTTCGAGGCATATGGACGATCTTCGTCAGCCGCTCACTTCTCAAATCTGAATTACAAAGAAACGCTCTCTCAAATCGACACTTTACTTCCTGCCCGCTCTTTTATTCTCTCAGACACGACTGCAACACTCGCCACTATCCAGACAGGTGTTCCAATATCTCTTGCAGATACGAAGTCCCGTAAAGTGCTAGTACGGGTCAATGATTTGTGGATTCTGGTCGAACCCTACTTGCCTCCACCACCCGTTTCAGTGTCATCAAGCCAAGAAACTGGCACTTCCTCAAATGGCATTACATGGACGGTTTACAACGGCCCACCACCTGCTCCTAATCCCACACCAATACCAGAACGCGCGCCCCAGACGATCGATGCCTCGCCGGAACCATCGGTAGCCGCTGCAACGGTTCCTGATTTTGAGTTTTCCCTTACAGATCCAAACAAAGTGCCGCCTGACACCGCACCAGTCAATGCTACCATTTATGATGAAACAGGTTTATGGAATGACTCGGCAACTGAAAATGATCTTCCGTTAGATGACATTGGCCTGGAAGAAGCAGAACTTTCCGCCCACTCTCTAGAAGACTTTAAAAGCGCCTGGATCAGCAACGATCTTGCCTACGATCTAAATAGTGACGGTTTGATTAATAACACTGATCTGCAAATACTGACCGACACTATTAGTCAACCAGTATCAACCACACATAAACGACTTCTACATTTTCAGACAGTTGGTTTTTCCAGTCTCTCCGAGTTTGGGTTTGTCTCGAGAAGCACCTGTACACCAGAAGCTGGTTGGAATGCACATATTGCTAGTAGACTTCAGCCACTTGTTGATTATTTAGGCAATGATGCATTTGACTGGTGGGGACACAATACTGGTGGCGTATGGGAACAACGCCCTTTTAAACTGACGGATAGAAGCTCGCCAACCATCATGCTCTATGAACAACTCTTTATAGCGCGATACAGATATCCCGAATTGGTTAACTATCAGCCTCTCCAAACATTTGCCGCTAATCATGGCATCAATCTCTATGGTTACATAGGCTATCCATTGTGCGACTCTGAGAACAATAATCTGGGGCAGGCACTAGGTTTTGAGGCTCAACCACAACATGGAGATACCAGCCAATTCCTGAACTGGTATCGCGAATTCGTGGAATTTGGTTTTTCAGGCGTGGGACATGATGCGACAGGATTATTAAGCCATGACTCCGCGTGGCTCAGTCAAATCAAACCAATCTTGCAAGATCTCAATATGGAAGTTTTTATAGAAGCCAATCCCAAACGACATGATGGCGCTCATCTTCTCGGATTAAGTGTTGTTGCAGAACATCGCGTCTGGAAGGCGCGAGAAGAACTTCTCAATGGAGATGGAGAGATCTCTTTTTATACGGAAGAAGAGATACGTGAAGCGGGCGGACGAGCCATTTACTTGGTTACTTGGCCTGAAGGCGGTGGGCAAGGTGAAATTGCCACCGCCCCAGGATTCAATATTTTTGAATGGCGATTCAAGACCGCCAAGAAACTACTTCGAAATGGTCACACTGTTGCGGTACATCTTCATAGTCTCATGACGAATGGATACGACATCAAAAAACTCGTAGAACTTTCGCGCGACACAGCACATGTCGCTCATTCCAACAACTAATCAATACAGCTCATTAATGACTATGACCTTCGTGGCCATGACCCTCGTGGCTATGATCCTCGTGACTGTCATTCTGATTATTCATTTCAGTATGCTGAAGTGCAGGATAGACGGTGGTGTAATACGGCGCCATTGCTTCCACTGATCCAAGTAACTGCACAGCGTATTTCGTGTCTACGTTTTGCTTACACTTCATCGCTGCGACCAGGACGGCGTGATTTGTGGTCAATTTCTTGATGTACGCATCGTAACCTTCTTGTCCAGGATCTACAGCTTGCACACGTTGAGTTAAGAAGTAATTAGAAATTGTATCCTGAATATTCTGCGCAGCATCTTCTTTGACATTGACCCATCTTGTGATCTGATTGAGTGCTTGTGGGCTTACTTTTTTATGGTCGTGTTCTGCCGTAAGCATGACAATTTGCTCCATTGCCTTATTAATTGTCACAGCATCTTCACGCAACATTTGAATGCGCGAGGGATCATCATAAATGCCACATGGCATCTCGCAGTGAGCAAACGCTGATCGAGTTAAACTTGCCGCAATAAGTACAAAAACTGTGACAACAAAAATTCCGACATAACATGAGGTCCGAGACATAATAATGCTCCTTCTTAGGGTATTGGAATTAGAGATGATAGCTACCAATCCAATGCTGTCGCATCCGGGCTCAAGATAGTCAACAAATAGCTGTAACAGAGCACGAGGTGTGCTCAATGTTTAAAGAGGCTAGCTACACTTTCTAGAAGGTCGCTTGTTCCAAATGGTTTACAAAGCGACCGCACCGGACCATCTGGCAAAGTGAGTGTTTGATCTGTGGAATTTACGTAACCAGATATAGCCACAACCTTAAGGTGAGGCCGTAGCTTTCGAGCTTTAGTAATAAGCTCTTTACCACTCATCCCAGGCATGGTGAGATCAGAAATAAGCACGGATATTTCAGGATTGTCTCCGAGACACGCCATCGCTTCATACCCATCAGCAGCTTCATAAATATCATGCCCCGCACCCTCAAGCACCGCGTGCATGAGCGCCCGAATAGCGCTCTCGTCATCGACCACCAATATGCTTCTCGTTTTCGCTGGCTGTAATTCTTCTGGATCAAGATCATCTACGGATTCAACTTCAACACTTGTTTCTATTATCTGTGGAATCCATACATCAACTCGTGTCCCCTGCCCAAGAGAACTTTGGAACTCAATACCACCACCCGATCGTCGGACCATACCGAAAACAGATGACAACCCTAAACCAGTTCCTTTTGAAAAATGCTTGGTTGTGAAAAATGGCTCAAATACCTGGCTCACTGTCTCCTCATCCATACCACAGCCAGAGTCAACAACCGATATTTTCACGTAAGGTCCTGGCAATGCATCGAACCAATGAATTGACCAATGCGACTCCCTATCCTCCAGCTCAACAAGCGTAGCGCTGACAGAGATCACGCCGCCATCTGGCATTGCATCGCGAGCATTGTTTACCAGATTTAACACAACAGACTCAAGCGAACCAGCTCCAATTTTCATGCCACCCAGATTCGGATCCACATTGACCTCTAAGTCAATACCTGAACCAAAGATCCGATGGAGCATCGAAAGCACTTCTTCGAGAACATCGCTCGCATCTGATACAAATGACTCGCCGCGTTCTTGGTGACTGAGAACCCGAAGTTGCTCCGTTAGAGAAGCTGATCTACGAACAGACTCGCGAATAGCCGTCAGCCTTTCAGCAAGATCTTTATTTCCTGAATACTGATGTAGCAAGAGCTCACAATGTCCTAAGATCACTGTGAGCGAATTATTAAAATCATGAGCGATACCACCAGCTAATCGGCCTAAGGCGTTCATCCGTTCCGCTTGTCGCAACTGCAATTCGACATTGTGATGCTCAGTGACATCCATTACATAACCCTGGACCTGTGATAATTCCCCATTCTCCGCACAGATACCAACCAGATTTTGCAGTCCAAATAACAATGTTCCATCAACTCGCTGAACTTGGATCTCCTGATGATAGAGTCGTCCGTGTTCTTTAAGCGATTCGATAACTTTCTCTCGCCCCCGCGATGAACCCCAAAGCTGTAGCCCACCTCGCTGCTTTGCATCTTCTAAAGATGCAAGTCCATACATGCGAATAAATGCTGGATTACAGTCGATAATCTCTCCCTCAGGCGTAGAGATAAAATTGCCAGTAATGTCATTACTAAATAATTGTCGATATTGCCTTTCCGCACCCCGTAACGCGTCAATCATCTCGGCGAGATGGTCAACTGCATCATTCAAGACCACAAGCTCTATAGCCGGCTCCCCCTTAAACTTGGGTGGAACCTTATCGTGTTCAATTGCCGAAACTCTTTTTGCAATCAATTGCATTGGTTGAACAACAATGCGACGCACCACTAAGAGGAGTATGAGTGATACAACCAATACACCTAACGCGCTAATCACACCAGCTCGCCAGGCATAACCAGCAATCTGATCCATCGCCTGATCCATATTCCAGGAAATCTGAATTGATCCAAAGGTCTCGCCCATATAGACGACACTCTCTGAATAAACTAATGCTGACTGCTCCATCGGCACATCTAAAGCACGTGATTCTGCTAACAACCTGCCTGATTCATTCTCAATAATAATTTGATGAATACTGGCCTGTGACTCAAGTACTTCCTTTGCAACTGTCTGCAGCACCGGCACATCTTCTGACACAATTGCACCTGCGGCTGCTGCCGCCACTGCCGCAACGGTTGATGCAGAGCTTCTCTGAAGCTGCTTTTGAAGCGTCGATAACTCCAACTCTTTTACAACGGTACCAAGCAACAAGCCAAGCACAACTGCTGTGACAATAGTCACCAGTAACATCTGCAAGGCAATTGGCCGTCCACGCATATCTAATAAACTCAACAGATTTTAGTAAGCACCAGAATTAGATATTCTACTATTTCTGAAAGAACTCGCCGCTACGATTAATAGCTTGTCGAATAGAGTCATAATCTTCATCACTACCAGCCTCAAAACCTGACTTTTTCAGCGCCTTAAGTGCCGCTTCATCATCCATTTCTAGAAGTGCCTGACGAAGCGACGCCTTAATCACAGGATCCAAGTCAGCTTTAGCAACCCAAGGTTTAGTTACATTCGGAAAACGTGCTAGCTCACGAAGCGGGGAACCAGAGTCCACCATCTTCTGAAAGGTACTCTCTTTGAGCGCCCCCGCGTCATATTCCTTCCTTGCAACCGCATCTCCGACCCGGTCATGGCGATGAAGATATTCATAGGAAGATAGATCCGAGGCAGTAATACCACAGTCCAACAAAAATTCTTGAGAGAGATAACGACCAATTGTTGACTTGTCATCGCCAAACGCAAACGAATGACCGACGATGTCCTGGCATGTCTCAAGGCTGCTGTCACTGTGGGTACAGATGACTCCATAAAAAATACGCCCACCGTTATTCTGCTCCACTCCCAGCAACGAAACCTCAGGCCTTTCATCTTTCACGATTATGTAAGAAGCCGGACCAAATCTTGAAAAATCAACAATGCCATCAACAACAGCGCCCATTCCATCTTCATATGTAGAGAACACTTGGGTACTGATTGTCACTGGTCTCTGCAGCGATTCGGACATGGACTTTTGAATAGCGTCAAGAATAGGTCGGAATTGCTCTACCATTGCTTTGGGTTGATCAGACGTATAAATGCCGAACTGCAACGAGATGGGTTCAATGCCATTATTTTCTGCAATCAATTCAGAAGCCCGCGGGCGTTCCTTAACCTCCTTACCATTCCCTTCACCAGCACTTGAAGACGCTCCACCACATGATACCAGCATCCCCATGATTACGAAAAGCATGGCTCCTATTGCAAATGTCCGAAAACCCCTTTGGCAAACCAATGAATACATACATATCCCTCAATTTCAATAGAACACGTTTAACGCAGCTATTGGCACGGCCACAATCACTTGAACTAAATGATCTCACTTAGATTATCAAGCCGCACTTTTGACTCTTTTTCTTGCCGCCTTGATTTTAACCGAGGGCTTCTGAACCACGTTCTCCACCCCTCCGTCAGCTCTAATAGTCCCCACCTCAAAAGTGATATAAATACGAGACGTGCGCTCCATACAGAAAACGTGAAACTATCAAACAAATAACGACGCCCTGCGTTACGCCTTCCCAGAACACCACGCTCGCGACGAGATCTTGCGATCGATGCGAATCTTTTATTGTAAAAGCTCATGAGATAATAAAAAGGCACTGCAGTTCGTCGCGTATAGAGCCCCTTACCCAAGGATTTCGTCCCATTGATGTAGGGAATCGAAGCAACCCCAAGATAATAAAGCCCTAAATCCATTAACACTACGCTGCGCAGCAAATCAAATTCGCCAAGATATTCATACTTATCACGGTAAATAGCTTTGAACCAGCGACGCGAGCATTGATGCATACATTTGTTATGCGATTCAATCTGAGTCGATAACGACTCACCCCTACGCTGTGACAACACTAACTCAACAGCGCCTACAACAGTAAATGCCGTCCAATCAAGCCCCATACTATAGAAGGGGTCGATAAATCCGGCCGCATCACCAACAATTGCCAGACCATCTTCGGCATAACAATCACTGGTATAAGCGATGTTCTTTCGCAAATGCACATCATCTTTAATTGGCTTTGCATTCAATAACAATCTTTTCGCGACCGGATGTGTATCCAACATGCCTCGCATTCGATCAACCAGCCGCCCCTCATCTGGCAAGCTTGCCAGACGCTGATCCATGACAATGCCCACGCTCGTATCACCACCCTTGAGCCGAATAAACCAACTCCACCAACCATCTCCCATCACATGCGTCGTGGCTAAGCCGCGATGAGAAGCTGTTTCACTATTCCAATCTGGAAATTCATTTGAAAGTGAAAGACCATCAAGATCTTCAACATCTTTAAAACGTCCCCAAACTGCCATTAACGGATGCTCTTCGTTCGTCTTAATCCAGCCACGCTTCCGGCCTATGAAAGCCGCAACACCTGAAGCATCAATGACCCAGCGGCATTGCACTTCACGTTGTTCTTCGCCAACTGAAACGATAACGCGATTGGGGCCACCCTCTTTCAAATCAACAGACTTCACCGAAGCCGGCCGCCAAACCGTCACGCCAAGTTTTGAAGCCCGACACAATACCTCTTCATCAAGTTTTGCTCGGTCTACCAGATAAGAAGGCACGCGAGAGAGAAACTTGCCGCCAAGTTCTCCAGAATTACCGAGATTTGTTACGTCATCATTATTAAAGTAGAACCGCAAGCCTTGTTTGATGAGATGCTCATCATTGAGATAGTCAATCAATCCCAGGCCGCGACCAAGAAAATAGGCGCCTACCTCAACGGTCGCCTCCCCTACTTTGCGAGTAAACACTTCACTTTGCTCAACTACAAGTACTCGGATTTCAGGATCACGCTGCCTTAATATGTGAGCAGCACCAGCGCCGGCGACTGAACCGCCAATCACAACTACATCGAATTCGAGGTGCTGTTGCTTCACCATGACAAACGTCATTCCTGTAAGTACTTATTATTTATGCCACAACATTATAGCACGCCATTTTTCAGACGATCTGGCCACTAATTCCTATCTCGGGGCAATCTCATCTGTTGCCCAAGGTCTATTTCGATTTATATGGAGCGCCCGAACACCAGAAACTTGTGCGGCCGTTACAGGTGATGAATCATTACCCCAAGCACGACGAACATAGGTCATGATCGCAGCAATTTCAGCATCACTTCCTAATGGGCTTGCTGGCATTGTTTGGTCAAACACCATGCCATTCATTTCCAGCGACCCTTCTAGTCCATGCAATAATATCTGAGCAAGAACGGTGACCGAACCGGTCACCCAGGGCGACCCACGAAGTGGTGGATACATATGGGGCATGCCCTGACCATCTGCCTGATGACATCCAACACAAACGGTATAGAGTTGGCGCCCCCATTCAAAACGGCGCTGATCAGCGACAGTCCACTGCCATTGAGGCGGCTCTTCGCCAGTGCGCGACGGCCAAGTCAACCTCGCATCAATTTTCTTGACCTTGTCCAGATGAGGCTGATCTACTGACTGAGTAACAAAGTCCTTCCAATCTACAGGCGCCACGTCGAGTCTGAGCATTCGTGATTGTTCTGTGCCGAGTCGCTGTGCTGCCGCAACTGCGTTCCAGAGAACCTGACTTAACCATGGCCGATGAAACGACGCTTTCATCGCTAACTCACAGCATTGACGGCGCTCCTGCGGCGAACCAGATAACATTGATTGAGCCAGGAGATCTGCGGCGCGGCGATGTGATGAACAATCCTCTTTCCACTCATCGGACATTGATATTTCACTGAGCACCAATGATTCGCGGCCTTGAAGCCCTGCGATAGAAGCACTCACGACACGGGGCTCATTTCCGTCTCTATGCAAACTTGAAACCAAAGCAAGCAGTTGAGATTCGTGTTTGCCGTAGCCTAATGTAAGCACCGCTTGAACACGGACAGATATCTCTGAGTCAACGCTACAATCAATAACAGCCGAATCAATCTCCTCGTCACCAAGAAACTTTTCAGCCAAACGCAGTCCATGTACACGAGATTGTATATCGCTATCTGAGAGTGCTACCAAGACATCGTCACGATTGATTTTGCCCAACGCTTCCAGGGTCCAGAGCGCATGAAGACGAGACAGCGAGGCATCCGGCTCCCTTACGAGATCATGAAGCAAATCAGCAATCTCAATTGCGCGACGCTCGACAAGCTGCTGCTGAGCAAAGTCTCGCCTGCATCCATTGGGATCTCGAAGCATTAAGACAAGCTGCTGATTTGTGAGCGATGTCAAATCCAGAGGCGATTCATAAATTGCATCGTCTTTAGAAATTCGATAGATGCGACCGAGGCCAACGTTGCGATCCAACTTTCTCGCCAGAATCTGCTTGCGAAGAAATGTGGTCATGAAAATACGGTGCTGAATAATGCCTCTATACATGTCCACCACATAGACGTTGCCATCAGTCCCTTCAAAAAGATGCACGGGCCTAAATCGCTCATCAGCCGAAGCTAGAAATTCCCTCTTCTCGTAAACATCATCTGCTCTGGGTTGACTGCCATCTTCGGCAATTGACTTTCGCTTTATAAGATTTCCTGCCGGCTCACAGATGAGCGCATTACCCCGCAAATCTTTAGGTAGCGCATGACCCCTATAAATCAAAGGGGAACAAGCAGCAGTAAAATGAGACAACTTACCTTCTGTCGTAAGGACGCCTGGTTGGTATCCGCGGTTAACACCTGGCGTCTTATGAATTGGATAAACACGTTTATCTGGACTAATTGGAACATAGATGCCTGCAAAATGGTCTTGCCTTGGGTTTCGTGCTGCATAATGTGGCGCAACAAGATCCATGAGCAGTGGATTGCTGTTCGGCGCGTAGTACAAACGCCCGAAATCATCTTGCGCAATCCCCCATTGTCCATAACCGCGCGTGGGCTCAATTTCTATTTGCTTACCATCAAAACGTAGGCGAATAGGATGTTGTGATAGATAGATCCAATTGTCGAGACCTCGGAGCAGCCCATTTGCGGCGTGTTCGGGGCTATCGAGTCCGCCAAAGCCTGTCAGAAGGGTCATCGTTTCATCAGCAATACCATCTGAATCCACATCTCGGCAGAACAGTAGATCAGGAGGCGACAAAACAAGAGCGCCGTCATACATCGGCAAAATCGCTCTTGGCAACACCAACTCGTCTAAGAACGTCGTACGAGTATCCATACAACCATCACCGGTGGTATCTTCGAGAATCCCAATTTGCCCCGTTGGAAGAAACTCATCCCCGCCATCAATATCTGACATATAGCCATGCATTTCGACAACCCACAGTCGTCCATCTGCACCAAATCGCGCGATGACTGGATCGCCAATAAGTGGTTCACTCGCAACCAATTCAACTCGATATCCATCTGGTACCACAAGGCCGGCCCTGGCTTGCTCGGGAGTAAGCACCTGAGCGGGAGGTAACACCAGATTCGAAGGGAGTGCGCCTTGCATTTCGCCTGCCCTATCACCCTGTTGCGCCGTTGCAGTACTTGCTAATAGCAGCAAACTAAAAAAGATAGTCTTTCCAAGAGACTGCATTTATTAACCTCACACCTACTTCATGAACGAACTGGCTTCGGCACTTTAATATCAGGTACAAACCAGATATTTCTGAACTGTACGGGGTGACCATGATCTTGTAATAACAAGGGAGCGGGGCCCGGCCCCTCTTGATGGCCAGCGCCGGTGTTTGTTTCAATTGAAACATCATCATGGATTCGAACACCATTGTGATACACCGTGAGCTCAGCCATTTCTTTTTTAGTACCAGTTTCGTCATACACCGGTGGTGTAAATTCAATGAGGTAGGTCTGCCATTGACCCGGCGGCAATGCCATATTCACAGCTGGTGCAGCGACTCCGTAGATGCCTCCACATCGATTTGAAGCGCACGCCAACCCTGCCGAGTCGAGCACCTGCACTTCGTATCTCCCTTGCAAGTAAACACCGCTGTTGCCGCGATCCTGACCTTGACGGTTGGTGGTAGTATTGGGCACGCAGAACTCCAGAAAAAGAACGCCGCCACCCAATGCCTCTCTGGTGAGCAGAGATCCTGTACCCGGCATCACCTCCATGGCACCATCCTCGATTTTCCAACGAGCAGGCTTTTCATCTCCATGGCCCCACCTTGAGAGTGATGAACCATCAAAGAGTGATTGCGCATTGCCGGGCACCGGTGTCTCAAGCAAATCATGCTGGGCCTGTTTGAGGGTGGCAGATTGAGGCTCTGCCAGAATCCGGATCTGAGCATCTCGCCACCACACTTGGCAATCACCGCTATGAACCTGAAATGCAATATGCCCAATCCGATCACGCCTGTCGATATAGTCCGCGCACAACACATCATTGACCCAACAGCGAATGCGTGGCCCCAGTGCTTGAATACGATACTTATTCCATTGCCCTACCTTAAAGGCGCTGCGACCCTGGGAATTGTTCTCCAATGATTGCAACCAGCCGACACCACCCTCATGATAGAGGCCACCAGACCAAGATCGTTTGGAGCCATCAATCTCCAGCTGATAACCCACAAGGCGGTCATCAACCACGTGACTGCGAATCTGAATACCTGAATTACTCTCCTGCTCGATCCTGACATCAAGCTTGAGATCAAAGTCTCTGTACTGCTGAGCACTCACTAAGAAACTATTGCGATCAAAGCTACCCCATCCATGTAACACATGACCATTCATTTCAAAATGGGCTGGACCAACTCGTTTCCAGCCTTCCAGTGACCCGTCTGAAAATAGCTTTTCATAGCCTGCTGAGTCAGCGTAAACTGGCAAGGACATCAGTAGGAAGAGCCCAGCAATCACTGTTTTAAATCTAGGTAATATGTGCATTGAACGCTCCTATACAGCTCTTAAAAGATAGGCCATTTCATGCTTGCAGCAATACCCCGTCAGATTTTTCCATTCACAATCACCATTATTATCCTGACAGGGTACTGCGCAGGGGCTGATCAAGATGCTCAAACGCCACCAGTACCGACCTCACCGATAGAAGGCGATGAAACCCACTACACGACATGCCCAGCCTCCCCTGATGGAATCGGAAAGGTCTACATGGGCCGAGAGATTAGCCAAGTCATGGGCCACCTTGGTGCCCAATGGCTAGAACGCCCAGAGCGGCAACAGGAAGAGCGAACTGATCTACTTGTCCAAATGCTTGAACTCAAGCCAGATCATGTTGTTGCCGACATCGGCGCCGGATCTGGTTACTTCACCATGCCCCTGGCAAAAAATGTCTCCAATGGAAAAGTGCTCGCCGTTGACATTCAACCAGAGATGCTGAAAATGCTAAAGCAAAGAAGCCAGGATTTAGGAATCACGAATGTCACACCGGTTCTAGGAACCATCACCGACCCAAATTTACCTGACTCTTCTGTCGATTTAGTTCTGATGGTTGATGCTTACCACGAGTTTTCGAATCCACGTGAGATGATGGATGCAATTGTCACCGGACTCAAACCTGGGGGGCGGGTGGTTTTGGTCGAATTCAGAGCCGAAGACCCTAAAGTCATGATTAAGCGATTACATAAGATGACCGAAGCTCAGGTACGACTTGAGATGGATGCAGTTGGCCTGGAATGGATAGCCACCAAACATGATCTCCCACAGCAACATGTTTTGATTTTCAAAAAACCTGAACCAACCAAGACAACAGCTGAACCAGAAGAGAAGACCAGCCCGTAGAACCGAAAGAGGCGGAAGTGGTTACAGACTAAAACGTCTCTATTTCGACTGATCTAAAAAATTCAACCTTGCCTGCTGCATAGCTCTTTCGATCTGATGGATGACTTTGCGCGAGTGCTTGTTTGCACTGCTCATAAGAACTAACAACTTCACCTTCAGCTAATAAGAGCTCACGAAAAGCGATGTGCTGATTCCAAGCATCATTTCCAATAACAAATAGATGGGCGTGCGCCACCACTTGCCCTTCAATTTTGCGGGAGAAGAATCGCCTTCCAGGTATCCCCTGCTCGCCATGGCAAGCATATCCAAGCGTCTTCATGAGAGGAATGACCTCACGCGCATGATCTAACTCTTCAATGCCTGGCATGATGTCGAGAATTGGCTCTGCTGATAAATCTGGTATTGCAGTGCTGCCGATATGTTCTGTTTCGAGAACATAAGGCTGACATCCTTCCCGAATTCTTTGCGCCTCTTCCGCAAAGAGATCTGCCCAGCTCGTTTGATGAGCCACTAAACCCACGCTCCCTAAAGGAGCTCCAAGTACATTCCAGCGTTGTTCATCTATCATTTGAGACTATCCCTCTGACACGCGTCCGTTTGGCCAGGAGTTCCATCGATTGGAATTCATCGCTGCCCTAAGCGTCCAATGCTTCGGCGTCACTCAGCGACTACACCCATAGTATGACATTGATTTACCAAAAACGCACACGACTGGGCTAACGAACCACCGTCATGACGCCATTCATGATCCGCCAGTGCCCCGGCACCGTACAGACATAGGGGTATTTTCCCGGTTTTTCAGGAGCAATAAACTCAAGCGTCCTTGACTCCCCTGGTGCCGCCAGCCCCATTACATGCAATATTTTCTCTGAATCAGGGACAAACTCCCGTTCTCGACCGTCAGCGAGTGTGCTCATCGCATCGCCACCACTACCGATCTCACGCAGGGCGCCTGGCTCAATGACCAGAAGATTGTGCTCCATCAGATCATTATTGGCCAACACAATTCGAACAGGCTGGCCAGCCTTCACGGTAAATCGCCGCACGTCATAAATCATCTTCCCACGAACCGCCTCAATTGGGACCACCTTAATGTCAAGATGACCATGCTCAGCTTCCCAATGAGACCGAGGCATCTCATTGATAGCGCTGATAGCGGCAAAGCGGATCTGCTGATCGTTGCCCTCTTTCGTTAAAGGCACGAGTTGGCCAACCGCATTTTCAGGATCCGTCACCCTGGGGAGCGCCGCAATTGCAGAAAGAGATTCACCCTTTAACTGACCACCCGGAATCAAGATATTGGCATTGAGCGATGGAGCGGGCATGTTGCTCGCCGCCCAAACCTCACTTCGGCTCTCGTCAAGAATCCGAATTCGAAACTCACTGAGTCGCTGCCCATAAGGTGGCTCAGTACGATTCCAAACGCGTACAGAGTCGATGGGGACAGACTTTCCTAAATCAACTTCCCACCAAGGATCTTGCTGACCTTCAATCGTGTGCGATGAGGTTCCGGCTGAAAAGATACCATTCGTATCTCCATCAATAGCAAGATCTGCCGTTCCACCGTGCGCCTCTGTTGATTGCGAAGCCTTACCACCGATAGCTACATTTTTTGTTCCCGAGAAGACCTCGACTTCAGGCAAGGTCAGGGTGGCTGGACCAGGAATCTCCACACGCACGAAACGGCCCGCAATACACTGATCAGCCGTTCGAACGCCCGGCAGCGATGCTGTCACCGCCGGCGCCAATGAGGCTCGAATCCTCTCATCAGAAATGTGATCAAGGCTCGCCAAGACAACATCCCTCGATGGCCCATCACCTGCGCCAGAAGCGTGCCAAATTTCATGCGCTGAACCCGACGATAGAACTAGGGCCGCCGTTGCTATTGACGCAAGAGTTGGGTCATCACTTCGCTTTGCCATCGACTCTAAGCGGGGCTGTTGAGCTTGCAGCTGCGAAGGCTCAAGCTGCACAAGCATTTTGCCCAATTCGTCTCGACCAAGCTGTTTATCATCAAGAATTGCAAGGGTATCAAGCAGTTCTTCATCACGGCTATTGCCGTTGAGTTCAGCAAGATGGCTGAGCGCCGCTTCTCGCTTCGCTGAACTTACATCAGCACCACGGGTCAATAGCTCATAAGCAACGTACTCATCAAGCTCTTCTTCCAAGAGATCTTTTGTGCCCAAACGTTTCAGCATGAAGTCAACCGGAATGGGTCCAGAAGGCTCGCCATATTTACCAAGCACCGCGATCGTTCTGTCTAGCACGTACTCAAAGGCCCTATCCATTGGCCGCTTCGTCGACATCAGAGCAACATTAGCTGCATCACTTGACGGCACAAAGCCACATGCCAGCACTGCTTCTAAACGCACCCGCTGATCATCATCATGTACTTGTTGACGCAACAGCTTCAACGGTTCGTCGATATCAGGCAACGTATGCCTCAGCACTCGCGTTGATGCGGCGCGAGCTCGAGGATCCTCCGCTTGCAGAAGTTTCTCCAGCAGCGGCTGATTGACTTGACCAAGCCCCTGATAAACCCATAGACCTTCTAAAAGGCGATGTTCGTATCCTGGATCTGCTGGATCGGCTGATGCAATCCAAGCTTCTAACGCTGGGAGTACGTCTGCTGGATCACGGCGCTGCAATTCTAATCGCGCATGATATCTCGTACGACTCTCGTACGATTCAAGCAAGGAAAGTAAAGACTCATTTGACTCACCAACAATTTGAGGTGGCTCAAGTATCAATCCATCTCGATGCGTGACTCGCCAAATTCGACCATGAGCATGATCACGCCGTTCATCACGCATCGAGTACTGCATATGACCAACAATAGGATTGTGATAGTCCAGCACATACAACGCACCATCTGGACCGAGCATCATGTCGACCGGGCGAAAGTTGACATCCGTTGAGCGAAGAAGCTCTTGCGGCATCGACTCACTTCCAAAACCAGAGCCATCATCAAAGATCCGGTACCAGCGCACACCATGGAACCCAATACATTGATTGATCAGAAACCGTCCCTGAATTTCTTCCGGAAAGTGACTTGAATGAATAATCTCTGTGCCGGAGGTTGGACGGCGCCCACCAGGCGTAAAGGACTGAACAGGCGTCCCGCCCGAATAGACTTCTTGCCCTGCTCGAGGGTAGTCGTAGTTACTGGAAACCTGGGCGCCTGTGTAGTTTGCACCATTGGAAGCATCCGAAACAATATTCTGACCCCATGCATCAAAGACGTGACCCCAAGGATTCGCATAGGGATAGCTTGAGAAAACCTCGAATCGATGGGAACGAGGATCAAATCGAAAGACCGCCCCATACTTCACACGCTTGGGCCCATACGGTGTCTCCACTTGTGAGTGGTGAAACGTACCTTCATTAAAGTAAAAGGCCCCGCCCGGTCCCCACTCGAACGCCGACATCGAATGGTGGCTATCTTCAGAACCAAAACCATGGAGCACGATTTCTCGCGTATCCGCTATCCCATCTCCATTAATATCTTCGGCATAGATCAGATTTGGCTGATCAACGATGTAAGCACCATCTCCCCTAATAGCAAAGCCCGTCGGGATATAGAGCCCGTCTAAAAAAGTGGTTGACGCGTCAGCGCGGCCGTCATTGTCTGTGTCAGACAAAATAATGACCGAATCATTTGGAGGCTCACCCGGCAATAGATGTGGGTAAGTCGGCGCATTTGAAACCCATAGACGTCCTTGGGCATCAAAGGCCATTGCCATTGGATTACGCAGAGGGAAATCAACTTCAGATGCATAGAGGTTAATTTCATAACCATCTGCAAGTATGAACTTGTCAATACTTTGCTGCGGCGTTAGAAATTTAGGCTCTTCAACAACATTAGGATCACCAGCCCAAACACACTGCCCAAAAGCAGTGATCGATAAACCCAAAATAAACCAACATCGAATAAGGCATTGACTCATGGCGACCCCTGGCTACTGCCCTCAATGAGCATGTTCTTGGGATCAACCTTGGGCATGGCCCAGATGCGCTGGTCCGCTTCTAAAATGAGTTGATCTTGCTTTTGCATTTCAGGGGGAAAAGACTCAACACCAAAAGGGGCCTTCCGCCGACCATAAACATATTCCGTATTGACAGGTCGCCAGCGATAGAAGAACTGTCTGTTCTTGTGAATGATTGCTTGCCGCAACAACTCTGCTTGTGGATTCAGATTCCAGGGACTCAAAGGCGGCACATCAGCGGGCATTAGACCCAGGGCATTGGCCAAATGCTGGCTCACAAATCGATAGCCCTCATCATTGAGATGAATGCCATTGATCGTCAGCGGCTTGCTCCCCAATTCAGTCATATGTGCATACGTAGGCGCATAAAGATCAATAAAAACAACGCCCTTTTTCTTGGCAACTTTATTCATAGAAGCCGTGTACAACTCAAGATCATGATTGTGCGCAGTCGGATCAGGCAATGAACCGCCCAAGTCTTCGTGAGCAATCGGTGAAACCAGAACCAGACGAGGCGACGCCTCTGTGTTGTACTGTTGGCTTTGATGACCATCGATATACACAGCAAGATCACGCTCGAATTGATCCAGCTCTTCAGCGCCCTGAAATGACTCATTCATTCCAAAACACGCGATGATCACGTCCGTTTTGTTTGCCGCAAGGTGTTCCTGCATGGTGCCAAAATTGAGTGGACGGGGTTGGAGCGTCAGTTCATCTCCACTCCATCCCATATTCCGTAGCGAGATATTGTCTTTTGGCCTCGTTGTTTGAAGCATCGTCTCAAGGTAACCGTAATGCCCCATGCGCTCCGCAAAGGTATTACCGAGAACGACAACCCGATCTCCTGGCTCAACCACATCTGCAGCAGCAAACGGCAAACATGATGCCATCCCTAAAATCATCGTTGAGAAAATGCTGCGGTGGAACATCCTGTCATCATATCGCGTCAGCCTGTTTCTCTGCCGACTACTTTCGGCCATGGCCGCTAGATCTGTGACGATGTTTGATAAGAATCGGTCAGATACGGCAGATCCTCGACAGAGGGCCACATCCTTAGATCCAGATGGGTGCGACGTTTTTTATTTCGAGCTGGATTATTCTTGAGTCCAGAGTTGGACTGTAAAGAGTGGCCCGAGCTTCCCCCATCCACCTGCAGGAGATTCAAACTCATACACACAATCAAGCAACTAAGAAGACCAGCCATCGCAAGCAGGCAGATCACGGTTTTTTTGTGGCTCATCATTGATTACCTCACGTAACGGGTGTCCAAGCTGTCACCAACAACAGCCTCTAATCGCCCCCTTCCATAGGGGCTATGAACCCCTGCGAAACCTCTTGGCAGAGAAGGCCAAAAAAAACCAATGGAGGCCCCAGATGGCCGATGAGCCACAAACTCCCATTATCAGGCCACCAACCCACTATTAGACGATCAGACATGCTAAGAAACGGACTTTTGGGTTGCCATCCTGCTACAGTAAAGTATTGTCGAAGGTGCTTGGGACCGCATTAACTGGCCTATACTTGACCACTTCATGATGCTCATCGGTAAGAACACAACTTCTGGACTCCTCGCCTTCATAATGATGGCAGTGATTGCGTTGGGGTGCCAAAACCAGAAAACCGATAACAATGTCGCGATCATGAAGGTCAGCACAGACACCACTGCCTGTTGTGCTACAGCTGATCCTATTGCTGCCCAAAACGCCACTGGCACCGTAAAGACCTCGACAAAAGTAGTCTGCACGAGCTGCGGCCAAATCAAGGGAACCGATGTTTGCTGCCATGCGGATATGCCTATCTGCGGCTGCGGACTCCAAAAGGGGGCACCGGGATGCTGCAAAATAACGAAGGACTCCGATGAGGTCATCGTGATTTGTATGTCATGTGAGCAGTTCAAGGGGACTGAGAACTGCTGTAAAATGAACTGAACACTATGTAACCAAGGCTCAATGAGGCCGCTTAAACTAGAAACTAACTACTTAGATCCATAAACAGAATGATCTGAATAACCCAACACCCACAAGAGAGACTTGTGGACAGGAGATGAGACCCATGACCATCCGTACCAAACTTGCTACCAACCTTCTTGCCGCCGCACTGGTAGCAGCCTTTACTGTTGGGTGCCAGAACACAAAGACTGATACCGCAGCAAGAGCGAAGGTTTCAACGAACTCACCAACAGCTTCAACCGGCACTTGCTCAGCAAGCCAAACCGCCTGTTGCCAAAGTGGCAATAAAGCGAGCACTGAAGTTGCGACCTCAACTTGCAGCAGCACCAACAAAGCCAGCACTGAAGAAGCTGCCAATTCAGGTTGCTGCAGCAGCCAGAATAAAGCCAGCACCGAAGAAGCTGCCGCGTCAACTTGCAGCAGCAAGAATAAAATCAGCACTGAAGAAGCTGCCAACTCAGGCTGCAGCAGCAAGAATAAAGCCAGCACCGAAGAAGCTGCCACGTCAACTTGCAGCAGCAAGAAGAAAATCAGCACAGAAGAACCTGCTCCTGACTGCGCTTCAAGCTGCAGCGGCAAAGCAAAGACTTCAGGATCAGGATGCCCATTCAGCAGCAACAACTGATTGCGTGTTTGTGAGCATCTACGGATAGCTCAACTGAATAGCAAAAAAAAACGCACTACCTTCTGGGTGGTGCGTTTTTTATTTTTGGAATCGTTAGACGCTAAAGTAGTCCCAAGATATAGGCTGCAGCAGCGACGCCACAAGCAGCAACCCACATCCACGCCCAGTAGGTTTGCTCAGGCGCTTCCCCTTCAGTCTCTACGTGTTCAACTGGTTGCTCAGGTTGCTTTACCGGAGGCGAAACTTGCTTTGGCGGTAATGGGTGGCGACGCCTGCGCCGCGTTGAACCGACGGTGGCACGAGGAAGCGTACGTACCGGCTTAAATTGAGATGGATGCTCAGGCATGTCTTGTAGGTTAGGTCGACCAAACGGGGTCAGTCCACCTCTATGAGAGGATGATGTCCGAGAAACTCAAGCAATCTGCCATTAAATGCCTCTGCTTGCTCGAAATTCAACATATGTCCCGTTTCTTGAATGGCCATCAGAGCGACATTCGGGATTCTCTCGACCAAACACTCAGCGATCGCGCGAAAATCTGGCTCGTCAAGGGCGCCTACAACCACCAGTGTCGGGCACTCGACGTCCTCGAGATGCTTGATGGATTGCAGATTCAGTCGCTTAAAACCATGTCTCCAATGCCATCCACGATAGTCTTCCACCATCTCAGTGAGCGCTGCTCGCCAGTGTGGATTATTCGAGACATACTTGAACAGCGGGCTGCCCAGCCAGTTCTTTTGTGCCGCCTTCAGCTCACCCGCACGGGCTCGGTCTTCTGAAACTTTAAGTTGCGCAATGTACTCTTTGCTAAATTCATATCCACCAATTCCTGAACTGGCTAATGTCAATGTTGCAATAAGCGCAGGATGTTCTATCGCCATTTCAAGAGCAACGGCGCCTCCATACGAGAGACCGCATAAATGCACTTGATTGAAACCCAAGTGTCCAACAAGTGCGACCATATCTGAAGACGTATAGGTTTTTGTTTCAGGAGGATCTTCAGATGCACCAAAGCCCGGCATATCACAAAGTATGAGCGTATAACTGGCACCCAGAGCGGTGACTTGAGGCTGCCACATCCGACGGTCTACACCAAATCCATGCAAGAGCAATAGCGGTGGACCTTGACCTCGTATTTCATAGGTCACCCTGACACCGTTAACCTCAGCCTCATCCACCACAAAAAGAATCCTAGATCATGTCATTGATGATTGCTTCAAGAACCTCTTGACGACCAGACTCAATCACCGGCTCTCCACTGGCTAAGGCATGCTCACGCAAGTCATCAAAGGTGGTTTCCCCACCCTCAACGCGCTTCCCTAACTCAGAATTCCAACTCCGATAACGCTGATCGATGAATGCCTGGATGCGCCCATCCGCTCTGAGCGCGGCCGCAATTTTCAATCCACGGGCATACGTGTCCATTCCCGCAATATGCGCGTGAAAGAGATCAATAGGGTCAAACGATTCACGCCGGCGTTTGGAATCAAAATTGAGTCCGCCAGTGGTTAACCCACCGATGTCTAAAACCTCATGCATGACCCATGCTGCATCATAAAGATCTACAGGGAAACAATCTGTGTCCCATCCCAAGTTCGGCGTACCAAGATTGGCATCGATTGAACCAAGTGCATCAGCATCAATAGCAACTTTTAGTTCATGTCGCATTGTATTTCCTGCAAGCGCCGCATGATTCGTTTCAAGATTCAGCTTGAAGTGATCAAGAAGATCAAACTCGCGAAGAAAATTCAGGCACGCGGCAGCATCAGAATCATATTGATGTGTGGTTGGCTCTTTTGGTTTAGGCTCAATAAAAAACGAGCCTTCAAATCCAATATTCTTCTTATGGTCAACTGCCATATGAAAGAAACGAGCCAAGTGTTCTCGCTCACGCTTCATGTCAGTATTGATCAGTGTGGCGTAACCTTCTCGTCCTCCCCAGAACACATAGCCTTGACCACCAAGCTTGTGCGTCCAATTCATCGCATGCCTTACTTGAGCACCGCCCCACGCATATGCATCGAGAGAGCAGCTCGTTGCTGCTCCATGCATATAACGAGGATGAATAAAGAGACATGCTGTACCCCAAAGCAGTTTTTTACCACTTTGCTTTTGAGCTTTTAATAATGCCTCGCCTACTCGATCTAGATTTTGTTCAGTTGTCTCAAGATCTGCGCCTTCCGGAGATACATCACGATCGTGAAAGCAGTAGTAGTCAATGTCACACTTCTCAAGAAATTCGAAAAAGACATCGACTCGAGCTATTGCATTCTCAACCGAATCACTCCCATCATCCCACGGCATTTTGGCTGTTCCAACGCCAAACGGATCCGCTAGTGGATTGCGCATCGTGTGCCAGTATGCACAAGCAAATCGCAAATGCTCTCGCATTGACTTGCCTTCAACAAGTGCTTCTGCGTCATAGTGCTTAAAGGCGAGTGGGTTCTTTGAGTCAGGACCCTCAAAGACAATTTTCTGAATTTCAGGGAAGGCGTGTGCGGCCATGGTCAAATCCTCACTTATACAAATGTCGTTTGTGGACCGGACAGGCTATCACATTCCTGTTCAAGCTCATTGAAATCCAGATTCCCTTATGATGTCAATACATCCCTAATAGGCTCAAAAACATGACCAAAGAGAATTCTCTAGAAACAACTCACCACGAAGCCAAATCGCTGCTTATTACCGGCATTTCGCTGATTGCCGCAATGGGTGGACTGTTATTTGGTTATGACACCGGGGTGATGACCGGGGTGATCTTTATCCTGCAAGATGATCCAAACTGGCTACTCCAGGGATCGCATCTCGGACTGATGGTGGCCATTGCTTTGTTGGGATGTGCTATCGGCGCACTCGTTGGTGGGCGACTTGCAGATCAGCGCGGACGCCGCTTTGCACTCTTCCTCTCTGGCGTGCTATTCATAGCTGGTTCGATTGCCTGCGCGTTCGCACGAGACTACTGGTTTCTCTTTGGATCTCGGCTATTGGTTGGCGCTGCGATCGGTGTCACATCTGTTGCGACACCTTTATATATCTCAGAACTTGCCCCTGCCCACATCCGCGGGCGGCTCGTTTCGCTTTACCAATTTGCCATTGTGATCGGTATTCTTGCCGCCTTCCTGGTGAGCTGGGGACTTGAAGTATTGCCGTGGGTCACAACGGACGAATCTTGGAGATGGATGTTTGGCCTAGGTGCGATACCGGCATTGGTTCTCTTGCCGGGAGTTATGTGGCTTCCCGCAAGCCCACGATGGCTTGTTCATAAGGGGCATATTGATCGAGCTCGAAAAGTACTCGAGCGAATTCTGCATAACCCACGACATGCACACGAGGCGATTGATCTTGTTCAATTATCAATCAATAAAGAAGATGGCGGCGGCGGTCTCAAGACAGTCTTTGGCTCCAAATTCCGCATGGCACTTATTGTTGGTCTCGGCCTCGCCATTTTCCAGCAACTCATCGGCATCAACGCCGTGCTCTACTACGGCGATCTCATCTTCAAAGACGCTGGCTTTGTCGAAGCCGCCGGTGCATTCAAGGATGAGGTGATTGTTGGCACAGTCAATGCACTGTTTACACTCATCGCCATCTGGCTCCTTGACAAAGTAGGACGCGTGCCTCTGATGTTGATTGGCTTGATTGGCATGGGCCTCAGCATGGCAGCGCTCAGCCTTGCTTTCCTGAGTACAAACGATGGCGCGGACACAACGGCGCTTTCTGGATGGATCTCACTGATCGCCATGTGTTGCTATGTCGCATGCTTTGCGTTCTCTATGGGACCAATTGTATGGGTCATGATTGCTGAGATTTTCCCGCTCAAAGTGAGAGGCCTGGCGATCGCTGTCGTAACAGCTGCAAACTGGATTGCTAATCTCGCCGTGTCATATACCTTCCCTATTCTGAAGGACAATCTCTCTGGCGGCTGGACGTTCATGATCTATGTCGTCATGATCATTCTGACCTTCATATTCATTATTATCTGGGTACCAGAAACCAAGGGCAAGACGCTCGAAGAGCTTGAAGAGATCTGGCATCAGAATAAAAAAGATTAATGTCTAGCGCCCACAAAATTGCCTCACTGGCTGATTGCCAAGTTGATGCCGTCCGCGGCTTCTTACCAAGTACAGATCCACTCAAGTCTCTCAGTGAAACTTATGAGCCATGGGAAACACTGGCCATGAGACTCAATGGCCTCATGGCGGCAGGTGCTTGCCGAAAAGCCATTGAGAACCTCCCAACACTTGATACGACTTCACTCAAAACCAACGCCGAACGAGAGCGGGCAATGCTCTTGCTGAGTGTCTTTGGCAACGCCTATGTTTGGGGTGATGTGACGCCAGCCACTCAAATTCCTTCGACGCTTGCGATTCCTTGGAATCAGGTTGCGATCGCGATTGATCGACCCATGATTACATCACACGCATCCATCGTGCTTAACAATTGGCAGCGCATCGATTCAACTGGTCCCATTGCACTCGGAAACATTGACACACTGCAAACATTTCTGGGTGGCATGGACGAGCGATGGTTCTATCTCGTCACGGTGGCCATTGAGGCTGCTGGCGGAGAAGCGTTACCAGCGATTGTTGACGCGCAACTCGCCGTCATAGACGGCAACCAAGATAAACTCACCACAGCACTGGAAACAGTACATACTGTTATCCAAAGAATTACGGCGCTTCTGGCTCGCATGGAAGAGCGCTGTGATCCACACATTTTTTATCACCGTGTTCGACCTTTCTTGGCCGGTTGGCCAAAGCCGGGCATTACTTACAACGGCGTTGACAAAGAGTCGCGGGTACTGATTGGCGGTAGTGCTGCACAAAGCTCGCTCATCCAGACAATCGATGCCGCCCTTGGTGTTGAACATCACGATCCACGCAGTCGTCCATTTCTCATGGCGGTACGCGCCTACATGCCAGTTGGCCACCGACGGTTTGTCGAACAGATTGAATCTGGTCCTTCGATACGGCAGTTCCTATCGGGCTCCGGCAATACAACCAAGGCGGCCTCTTTCTACCGACAGTGTTTAGAGGCCTTAGAGAAATTTCGTCGCGATCACATTCGTATCACCACGCGTTATATCACTGCAGCTGCGGGCGATCTAGAAAAGGCCAGAGGGACTGGCGGCACAGAATTCGCAGGCTTTCTCAAGGCTGCTCGCCAAGAAACAACCGCTACCCATCTCACCTGATGCCTAAGATGCCCTCAACGAAGCATTTTGACATCAAATTGATGTAGAAAGAACCAGCAGTATCCAGTTGACGTAGTATCGGCACGCTGATTTACAGCATCTAGGAAGGCATCGGATTCATGAGTGAGAAACACAACAAACTTGAAACAGCTCTTTTTGGCGCAGGTTGTTTCTGGGGGGTAGAAGAGACGTTCCGTAAGCAGCCGGGCGTACGAGAGACCTCTGTGGGCTACAGCGGCGGCGCGATCTCGAACCCCTCATACGAGCTCGTATGCAGCGGCAAGACTGGCCATGCTGAAGTCGTGCAGATTACCTTTGACCCCTCAGATGTTTCATACGAGGAGCTCTTGAATGTCTTCTGGGATTGCCATGATCCAACCCAAATGAACCGCCAGGGTCCAGACCGGGGCTCGCAGTACCGCTCTGTCATTTTCTACAACTCAACAGAACAAGCAGAGTCAGCCCGTGACACCAAGAGAGCGCAAAGTACCTCGAACCGATACAGGCAGCCAATTGTCACGGAGATTTCAATTGCCGGAACATTCTGGCCGGCTGAGGAATACCATCAACAATATCTCGCCAAACGAGGTATGGGGGCGTGCCCCTCGCAGTAAAGCGATTTCATAACTCAGCCATCCCCACCCTGCAAGACTATTTGGCCACGCTCAACAAACACAGCAGTACCTCTCTCATTTGCGATCGATCCTAATGAAAACGGCGCCTGGTTTGGAATCACCTTCCACGACTGCACTTTTGTAAATGTCAGAGGCTGTTCTGGCTGACAACACTCGGCAAGGTCTTGAGACCACAAAGCCGTCACTCCACCATTTCCTACCACGCTCAATTCGCCCGATGCTGTTATGAGAATGGCCGTTGATTCGTCAATACCAAGTCCCAGAATGCTTTTGCCAAGATTTCCTTGCAAGGCACGTGCAATGAATACGAAGAGCCTGCCCATCCTGTCACGCTCAGTAAAATGTGTATCAATCAGGATTTCCCTTAGTATCGGAATCGAGAAAATTGCAGCGCTGAGCTGAACTGCTGATGCATAAGGGTTCTGCAAACTAGATTGCGATGATATTGATCCTTGGGTTGCACTAAAGACAACCCCGCCAAGAACCATTGCACCTGCACTCGTACCACCGATGACTGCACCACGTTGATGAGCCCTTGTAATGGCGGCTGAGAGGCCCGTATTAGACCACCTTGTTACGTATGCAGACTGGTCGCCACCGGCAAGAAAGATGCCCTCGGCCTGATCGATTTGCTCAATGACCCAAGCGTCATCAGCAATCTCTCGAGAATCAACCAATATGGTGCGAACCGAGTCGACCGAACCAATGTCGTTATACAGATAAGAGTTGTACCCATCACTTCGGCTTGCTCGCAACACCACAACATCTCCACCGGCCGTCTGGTGATTGAACCAAATGAATGCTTTATCTGGATCTCGGCCACCACCAATAAGTGCCAGGCCACCAAGAGGCTTCGTTACCACATTACGAGGGTGCCCTATATGCCAGGCTTTGATATGAGAAGGATATTTTTCATTCGAACACGCCAAGAGCAAAAACAACATGACCGCAATGATCATGGTGATCATTGCGGTCGTGCATTTTGGCATTAGATTACCGATGACTAAATGCTCAGACGCCTGCAGTCTGCGCATGACTGGCACGATATTGCTTGAGATGATTAATCAAACCATTCGTCGAACTATCATGGGTCGTCACCTCGCCCTTGGATTCCAGTTCTGGCAAGATTGCCTTGGCCAACTGTTTACCAAGTTCAACACCCCATTGATCAAACGAGTTGATGTTCCAAACAGCGCCCTGCGTGAAGATCTTATGTTCGTACATAGCGATCAGTGAACCAAGCGTGCGAGGCGAAATCTCTTCCACCATAAAGCTATTCGTAGGGCGATTACCCTCGAAGACCTTATGTGGAACCAATGCTTCAATATCTTCTGCTGACATCCCTGAGCCCTCTAGTTCCTTTCGAACTTGAGCCTCCGTCTTACCTCGCATCAGTGCTTCAGGCTGAGCAAAGAAGTTCGATAGCAAAATCAAATGATGCTCGCCCAATGGATTATGTGTTTTCATTGGTGCAATAAAATCACCTGGAACCACCTTGGTGCCCTGGTGAATAAGCTGATAGAACGCATGCTGGCCATTGGTGCCTGGTTCGCCCCAGATAATTGGCCCCGTCGAGGTCGAAGCGCCCGATCCATCACGGCAAACGTGCTTGCCATTACTTTCCATATCACCCTGCTGGAAGTACGCCGGGAACCGATGCATGTACTGGTCATAGGGCAGAATGGCATGCGTCTGAAAGTCCCAAAAGTTGTTGTACCAAAGACCGATGAGCCCAATGGTGGCAGGTAGATTTTCTTCGAGTGGAGCAGAATGGAAGTGTTCATCCATGTCATGCCCGCCAGCCAGCAGCTCAACAAAGTTATCGAAGCCAATGTAAATGGCAATTGACAAACCAATGGCCGACCACAATGAGTAACGCCCTCCTACCCAATCCCAGAACTCAAACATGTTGGCTGGATCAATACCAAACTTTTTGACCTCTTTCTCATTGGTCGAAAGCGCCACAAAGTGCTTTGCAACATGGGCGTCATCACCGGCAACCTTCATGAACCAATCTCGCGCACTATGCGCATTGGTTAATGTCTCTTGTGTTGTAAACGTCTTGGAAGCGACGAGAAAGAGCGTTGTTTCTGGATCACACAACTTCAGCGTTTCAGCCATTTGTGTGCCATCGACATTAGAAACAAAGTGAACACGCAGACCAGGCTGGCCATACGGCTTGAGTGCTTCGGTTGCCATGACTGGCCCTAGGTCAGAGCCGCCAATGCCAATATTGACAACATCGGTTATGCGCTTGCCGCTGAAACCCGTCCACTTTCCGCTCCGAACTGACTCACTAAATTCTTGCATGTGATCAAGCACACCATTGACCTTCGGCATGACATCTTCGCCATCAACCATAATGGGCGTGTTGGATCGATTACGCAATGCAACATGCAGTACCGCACGATGCTCAGTGATGTTAATTTTGTCACCATTGAACATTCGATCTCGAAGTTCTTCAACACCTGCTTGTCTTGCGAGCTCTCTTAGAAGCTTTAGTGTTTCATCTGTGATGCGATTCTTAGAAAAGTCAGCCAGTATGCCACAAGCCGACAACTGAAAGTTGTCAAAGCGGCTCGGATCGTCTGCAAAGAGATCGCGCATATGAACTGACTCAATCTGCTGTTTATGTTCACTCAAAGCCTTCCATGCCGGCGTTGATGTTAGATTCGACATAATGTTCCTTCTCAAAAAAGATCTCTACCAAACGTGTAGTGTTCGTAATTCAAGCTCTCATTAAGTAATATTTTTCGGCATGGTGGCATTCTTGTCCCACATGCGATACCCGCCCAAGAAGGCGTTTTTATTCGCACCACGACGACAACCTTTTGGCAACTCTTTCAGTTGTTTCGTATTACCGCCGCCTAAAACGATGTACTCCGGCTGAAGTCCATTTTGAAATTGCTTTACAGCACGGCGCACATGCTTACTCCACTTACCATGCCCTTTCTCTTCAAGGTAATGCTCACCAAGGTAGTCCTCATAGACGCTACCTTTTTTCCGATAAGGCATATGACCCAGTTCCATAGGTAGCACTTGGTTCTCTGGCACAACCATGGCAGAACCAAGTCCAGTACCCAATCCGAGAAAGAGCATTTTCCCTCCCTCATAACTTCCCAGCGCCTGCATTGCGGCATCATTGAGAAGTTTCGTCGGGCAACCAAAAGCTGCTTCGTAATCAAACTCAACCCAGCCACCACCAAGGTTGTAGGGCTCCAAGATTGGCTTGCTATCGACGATTGGAGCAGGGAGACCAATGGAAACCTGATTCCAGGTCCAACCTTCGGAAAGATTGGCGATATTTTCCATCATTCCCTTCGGCGTAATGTCCTTACCTGAGGCAAACGCTCTTCGCTTCGTTTCACCCTCAAGCAGCAGTTTTATATGAGTACCCCCGATATCGACTGACAAAGTGCCCATTTTGCTCTGTCCTTTCCATTTCTTGCCCCTAGATATTGGCTCTTAGAGCCCTAAGCCGCTGGGCAATCTAGATGAGAAATACCCCGCAGTCGAGTAGAGTACCGGGTTCTGCCGGAAAAATGAGTTCAAGAACCACCGATTTACGGGGAGGCACCAATGTCGCCAGCGACCAGTTCTCAAGATCAGCAACTTCGCCCAGACCTCATTGTCAGGTCAAAAGCCACGCCAACACCCCATCCTGAGGGAGAAGAAGGCCTAGGCATCAATGCGATTCGCTTCCTCACAATTGATTCCATTGAAAAAGCCAAATCGGGCCACCCAGGGACACCCATGGGGCTGGCACCACTGGCCTACCTGCTCTGGACTGAAATTATGAATTTCGATCCCGCCGATCCGAGCTGGCCTAATCGTGATCGGTTTATTCTCTCTGGTGGGCATGCTTGCATGCTTCAATACGCCAGCTTGCACCTGGCTGGGTACGACCTAAAAATTGATGACCTCAAGCAATTCCGACAGTGGGACTCTCGCACCCCCGGACACCCAGAGATGGACCGCACGCCCGGCATCGAGATTAACACCGGCCCCTTGGGCCAAGGTGTTGCCAATGGTGTTGGCATGGCCATGACAGAACGAATGCTGGCTGCTCGGTTCAATACCGATGACCACACCATTGTTGACCATCACACGTATGTCACCTGCGGCGAAGGCGACATTATGGAGGGCATCACCGCCGAAGCGGCTTCTCTCGCAGGCCGACTCGGGTTGAACAAGCTCATCCTCTTCTACGACGACAATGAAATAACGCTTGAAGGCGCCGCGCCAATTGAACTCAGAGAAGATGTTGCTGGCTGGTATGCCGCATTCAATTGGCACGTGATTGAGATTGCAAATGTCAACGATCTCGAATCGCTCCGCGCCGCAATTGCTGAAGCCAAATCACAAACTGAAAAACCCACCCTCATTATCGTTCGAAGCCATATTGGATTCGGATCACCAGTCCAGGACTCTGCAGAGGCACATGGCAAAGCACTTGGCGAAGACAATGCCGAAGCAACTCGCAAGAAGCTCGACTGGCCTTATGGACCATTTGAGATCCCCGAGGACATTTACAACCACTGGCATACCAAAGTGGCTAAGCGTGTTGCATCACACGGTGAGTGGAAAAAAGCATTCAAAGCGTATCAAACTGCTCACCCTGAAAAAGCAAGTGATTTTCTACGTGTCATGAATGGCGAACTCCCTGACGGCTGGCAAAACGCAAACTTGCCTGACTTCAAGGTGGGCGACAGCCTTGCCACTCGTAAGTCAGGCGGCGCCTCGCTCAATGCATACGCCGCCAATGTCCCAGAGCTTATCGGTGGTTCGGCAGACGTTGCCCCTTCAACAGATACCAACCTCAACGACAAAGGTGACATCAATGCTGGGGAGTGGGATGGCTGCAATATTCACTTTGGTGTTCGAGAGCATGCGATGGGCGCCATCTGCAACGGCATGGCAGCCCACGGGGGACTGCGGCCGTTCTGCGCCACTTTCTTCCCCTTCAGTGACTACATGCGTGAACCGATTCGTTTAGCCGCACTGATGAAACTACCGGTTGTCTTTGTATTCACCCATGATTCCATCGGACTTGGCGAAGATGGTCCAACCCATCAACCGATCGAACATCTGGCGAGCTTCAGAGCAATGCCGGATACCCGTGTTATTCGACCAGCTGATGCAAATGAATCTGCACAGGCGTGGGCCCAAGCAATTGCACACACCGGCCCCACATTACTGGTCTTATCCCGCCAAGGCCTTCGCATTCTTGATCCCAAGCTCGTCGATGTTTCAAAGGGCGCCACCGTCGTTGCACCTGGGGACGATGCTGCAATTCTTGCAACAGGATCAGAAGTTCAACTGGCTCTTGACGCTCGTGATTTACTTGCTGCAAGCGGAGTCAATGCTCGGGTGGTCTCTATGCCCTGCTGCGAGATCTTCCGTGAGCAAAGCAAGGCGTATCAAAATGAGGTGCTTCCAAAGGGCATGCCGACTTTGGCTGTCGAGGCCGCGGCGCCCACTGGATGGTATGAATTCGCAGATGATGTCATGGGACTAAGACGATTTGGCGCATCAGCCCCCGGCGAAATTGTGATGCGTGAACTGGGCTATACACCAGAAAACGTTGCCGCCCGCGTCAATGCATTACTCTAAGATGACCATTCCTATCAGCCTTAAAAAATTGCACTACAAGAGATTCAGAATCGCATTAAGGAGCCGCTCATGAAAGTCGTAATCGCTGCTGATCATGCAGGCCTGCCCCTACGGGCGACACTTGCTGAAGCAGTTGAAGCCGCAGGCCACGAAGCCGTATTGATGGGTCCCGATGACGGAAAGCCTGTGGATTACCCTGATATCGCAGAGATCGTGTGTGCTGAAGTCGCCTCGGCTCGAGCAGATCGCGGCATTCTCTTGTGCGGCAGTGGCGCGGGCGTCAGTATTGCCGCCAATAAGTGTCCTGGCGTTCGCGCAGCGATTGCACATGACACCTACACGGCTCATCAAATGGTTGAACATGACATGGTCAATATCTTGACTATTGGTGCCCGTGTGATCGGGCCAGAACCAGCTAAAGAAATTGTAACGGCTTTTGTCTCCGCAAAATTCAGTGGAGCTGATCGCCATCGACGGAGGCTTAATAAAGTGCTTGCTATAGAACGCGACGAGATTAATAACCCACTACATCAACTTCACAATGTTGGCCAAAGCGTCTGGATGGATAACATTCGTCGCGACATTCTCGACAAAGGCATTCTTGCTCATTACATCGATCGTTTAGCGATTACAGGGCTCACCTCTAATCCAGCAATCTTCGACAAGGCAATTGCCGATTCGAATCTATATGACTCAGCTATTCAATCACTGATGAAGTCGGGTACTACTGATCCAGAAGCAATCTTCTTTGACCTAGCGATCGAAGACCTCAGCCGAGCCGCTGAACTTTTTCGCCCCACCTATGAAGGCACCAATACTGTCGACGGCTACGTCTCTCTTGAAGTGTCACCACTTCTTGCCAATGACACAGCGAGTACTGTTGAACAGGGCAAGGCCCTCTTCGCGCGTGCGGGGCAGCCAAACCTTTTCATTAAGGTGCCAGGAACGCCAGAAGGCTGCAAGGCCATCGAGCAACTCATCCATGCAGGCGTGAACATCAACGTCACGCTACTGTTCTCAGTCGATCATTACAAGAAAGCGGCTGACGCTTACATGCGAGGACTTGAGCTACGGCTTAAAGATGGCCTTGATCTTAATGTCGCATCAGTCGGCTCGGTCTTCATCTCCCGTTGGGACAAGGCCGCAAACCCAAAACTTCCTGAAGACATGCACAACAAACTTGGTGTTGCGATCGGCGAAGCCTGCTATCGAGCCTACTGCGAAATGGTCGCAAGTGACCGATGGAAGAAACTCGCAGAGCATGGCGGTAACCCACAGCGACTGCTTATGGCAAGTACAAGTGCAAAGGATCCATCCTTACCAAGCGGCTTCTATGTCACTGCACTGGCAGCACCCAATACCGTCAATACCATTCCTGAGGCAACACTGACCGAGTTTGGTGAAACCGGTAATGTTGAGGGCGTACTTAGTCCTGATGGTGGCGATTGCGATGCAACCATGGCCGCACTCGAGAAAGCCGGCATCGACATTCACGCTTTAGGTGAACAACTACAGATTGAAGGACGTGATTCGTTCAACGAAAGTTGGCACGATCTTATTAAGGCTATTAAGAGCAAGGGGGCGGCACTCGCCGCGACTGCCTAATTTAACTGATACTTTTCACCACCTTTGGTGACAAAGAAACAAAGAAGGAGTTTCACATGCAACTGGGCATGATCGGTCTGGGAAGAATGGGCGCTAATATGGTGCGCCGCTTGATGAAAGATGGCCATGACTGCGTCGTCTATGACGTAACGGCTGATAATGTCAAACAATTAGCCAGCGAAGGCGCCACAGGTGCAGACAGTCTTGAGGACTTTGTCAGCAAACTAGATAAGCCTGCTGCATGTTGGCTGATGATTCCTGCTGCATTTGTAGATTCAACTCTTGAGAAATTAGCACCACTGCTCAAAAAGGGTGACATCATCGTTGATGGTGGAAACTCGTACTACCGCGACGATGTGGATCGGGCCGAAAAATTGCGCCCGCACGGCATTCACTACGTGGACTGTGGCACCAGCGGTGGGGTCTGGGGCGAAGATCGTGGCTACTGCATGATGATTGGTGGCGACGATTCTGCTGTAAAGCATCTCGACCCTGTCTTTTCGACGCTGGCACCTTCAATTGACGAAGCTCCTCGAACACCGGGACGAGAAAACGTCAAAGGCAGTACTGCAGAGCATGGCTACCTACATTGTGGCCCTAATGGTGCCGGGCACTTCGTAAAAATGGTTCATAACGGTATCGAGTACGGAATCATGGCTGCGTACGCTGAAGGACTCAACATTCTTAAGCATGCAAACATTGGCAAGGCCAAGCAAGAAGACGATGCCGAGACCACACCACTTCGTGAGCCTAAGTACTACCAGTACGATCTGAATCTCACTGATGTGACTGAGGTATGGCGACGAGGTAGCGTTATTGCATCTTGGCTACTCGATCTATCTGCCCACTCCCTTCTCGTCGATCCAGATCTTGAGAAGTTCTCAGGCCGCGTCTCCGATTCTGGAGAAGGCCGGTGGACACTCATGGCGGCAATCGATGAAGCGGTTCCTGCCCATGTCCTCAGTGCCGCTCTTTACGAGCGATTCGAGTCACGCGGCCAGGCAGATTTCTGTGACAAATTACTCTCAGCCATGCGATATGAGTTCGGTGGCCACCTTGAGAAGAAAGCATAACCATGACAAATGCTGCTGATGCCCTGGTGTTCTATGGCGCCACTGGCGATCTTGCGCATAAGAAGACCTTCACTGCGCTCCAGGCAATGATCCGACACGGATCACTGAACGTGCCCATCATTTGTGTGGCCACTTCGGACTGGACGAAGGAGCAGCTTGTGGCGCGAGCTCGCGATGGCATTGAAAAATTCGGCGATGGCGTCGACAAAAAAGCCTTCGCGAAGATGACCGAACTGATGCAGTATGTTGGTGGCGGTGGCGGCGAAGATGAGATGTACAAAAACCTCGCCACTGTGATGAAACCCTTCAAGCAGCCCATGTATTACTTGGCGATTCCTCCGAGTGCCTTTGCTGCGGTAGCCGCTGACTTAAGTCAGTATGGACTCGCCAAGAATGCTCGGCTTGTCATTGAAAAGCCATTTGGCATCGATCTTCTTTCAGCAAGAAAACTGAATGTGGATCTTCATGAGCACTTCCCGGAGTCAGCGATCTACCGAATTGATCACTATCTCGGTAAGGAAGCAACACTGAACATGCTCTACTTCAGGTTTGCGAATGCTTTTCTCGAGCCAATCTGGAATCGCAACTTCGTCAAGTCAATCAAGATCACAATGGCAGAAGATTTTGGTGTTGCGGGGCGTGGCCGATTCTATGAAGAAGCTGGCGCCATTCGTGACGTCGTCCAAAATCACATGATGCAAGTTCTTGGACTACTCACAATGTCTGCGCCTGTAAGCGGGCACCATGAAGCACTTCGTGATGAGAAGGTCAAAATTTTCAACTCAATCAAACCACTTGAACCCGAGCATGTGGTACGTGGTCAATTTGAGGGCTACCACGATGAAGAAGGGGTTGCTAAAGACTCCCAAATTGAGACGTTTGTTGCTCTAAAACTCGAAATTGACTCTTGGCGATGGGCTGGCGTACCGGTCTTTATTCGTGCCGGGAAATCACTTCCAGTGACTGCCACTGAGGTCTATGTAGAGTTTAATCGTTCACCTCAAAATGTCTTCCGATCAATGGCCTCAAATCCACGCAACGCCATCCGTTTTGGCATCAGCCCCAATATTGAAATTGGCATTAATGCCAACGCGAAGAAACCCGGCGAAGATATGGCTGGCGAGAATGTGGAGCTGCTTGTCTGCGATCATCATGATGACGAGATGACGCCATACGAACGTCTACTTGGTGATGCACTTGCAGGCGACGCCACACTCTTTGCTCGTGAAGATGAGGTTGAATCAGCCTGGGCTGTGGTTAATCCAATTCTCGGGAACGCGGTTCCTGTGCACACGTATAAACCCGGTACCTGGGGACCTAAAGAAGCAGAGAAAATTGTCCATGGCTATGGTCCATGGCACAATCCGAAGGAATCATCGTGACACTCCAGAGAATTTGGTTGATTCGCCATGGCGAGACTGAGTGGAGCCTCTCCGGGCAACACACTGGCTCTACAGATATTCCCCTCACAGACATTGGTGCCGAACGCGCCCGTCTGCTCAAGGGGCACATGGAAAACCACCAATTTAGTGCTGTATTAACGAGCCCACTTCAACGCGCCCAAGAAACTTGCCGACTCGCAGGCTATGGCGATCATGCAGAAATCACTGACGATCTCTTGGAATGGGATTACGGACAGTACGAGGGCAAGACCACCGCAGAGATTCAAGAAACTGTTCCTGGGTGGTCGCTATGGACACACCCATGCCCTGGCGGTGAAACGGGTGAACAAGTAGCCACCCGCGTGCAAAGGGTCATTGATCGAGCGATCGAAATTGGCGGTGACGTTGCTTGTTTCGCACACGGACATGTCTTACGCGTTTTGATTGCAACATGGCTCGAGATGAATCCTCAATCAGCCAAGTATTTCGCTCTAGGCACAGCATCACTGACTATTCTTGGCCATGAACATGACTATCGTGTTTTACGAGTACTCAACGAGCAGTGGCATCTCCCCTAAAATTGGTCACCACTGACAAGGACCACACCACATGCAAACCGATATTCTCGCCTCACCAGAAGCTGCTGCGGCAGCTGCTGCGTCTTTTATAGCCAACGCCGCACGACAAGCAATCAAGGAGCGGGACTGCTTTGCTTTTGCTGTGAGTGGTGGGCACTCGCCTTGGATCATGCTTCGTGAGCTCGGCGAAGAGAAACTTGAATGGTCTAAGATCCATGTTTTTCAAGTTGATGAACGCATTGCACCCAAAGGCGATGATGATCGAAATCTCACCCATCTCAAAGAGAGTTTGCTTGCAACAGCACCGATCGATCCTCAAAATATTTATGCCATGCCCGTCGATCATGAAGATGTCAACAAGGCTGCTGCTGAATACGGACAAACATTGGCTTCAGTATGTGGCTCACCGGTCAAGCTTGATTTAGTACATCTTGGCTTAGGTCCAGACGGACACACCGCTTCATTGGTGCCAAATGACACCGTCCTTGAGGTCACTGACCGAGATGTGGCGCTGACTGGTGGAACCTACCAAGGGCGTCAGCGAATGACCCTCACCTATCCATGCATTAACCGAGCCAGACAGATCATGTGGCTTGTCACTGGTGCCGCAAAACAGCCCGTCTTTCCAAAGTTACAAGCCGGCGATCCATCTATTCCCGGTGGCAGAGTTGAGCAAGAGCATGCGGTACTGATTGCGGACCGCGACGCAACTGGAACTTAAGCACCACCATGGTTATTCGTCAGTTCATTGAGCAGACGCATGGCCCGCATTAGTTCTGCCAACGACCATGCTTGAGCTCGGCAACCATGCGGCTCATGTGGCGCCTCTCCGTCATAGATCTCCGCAACATGTCCAAGACAGTCATCATCAAGTGAGGCAACCAAGGGCTCAAGATGATTTCGCATCTGCGTTGCCATTTTTGCGGGGTCTTGTGCCGAAGCCAAACGTGCCAGAACATAGGGGCCCATCAGCCACGGCCAAACAGTCCCGTTGTGATACGCCTGGTCACGCTCCATCATGGACCCTTGGTATCGAGGTTGATAGCCCGGACTGTCTGGGGCTAATGTTCTTAGGCCCATAGGCGTCAGCAGTGAAGCCTCAATCTGATCCAGAATCTGGCGCTGTTGCGTCAGGGTAAGCATCGAGTGAGGCAAACTACAGGCAAAGATCTGATTCGGCCGTACCGATTTGTCTGGTATGACATCCTCACCATCGACCGCCAACACATCGAAGAGACAGTCACGCTGCTTATCCCAGAATGCGGAAACAAATGAGGCCGCTGTCACCGCGGCCTCATTCTTCAGCGCAGCAGCTTCGATGGGATCTTGGGTGAGCTCGGCAACGATCAGCAACCCCGAATACCACAACGCACTCAGCTCGACGGGCTTCCCACGACGCGGCGTGGCTGGTATGCCATCACAAATAGCATCCATCCACGTGAGTGCTTTCCCCTCAGCTCCAGCATTCACAAGACCACTGGCGTCCACATGGATTCCGAAGTGAGTGCCTCGACGGTACCAATGCAATAACTCACGTGCTCTCTCAAGGTGGCGAGCCATGACATGCGCTCGACGCGTTTCATCCTCAGCATGAGCAACATGACCAATTGCTTGCAAGTACCAGAGGCTTGCATCAGCTGTGTTGTAGTGTGCCGATGCAGATCGGTCATCAAATCGATTGGGAATCAATCCTTCAAGAAGAGACTCACCAAAAGTATCGAGTACCTGATGTGCACTTTCAGTGGTCCCGGCACCCAGCAGAAGTCCAGGCAGGCTAATCATTGTGTCTCGCCCCCAGTCTGCAAACCAAGGGTACCCCGCAATGATTGAGACGCCCTGCTTTTCCTGGCCTGGGACAAAACGACGCACCACGTAGGCCCTACCTGATTCCTCTAAACGAGCGACCGTTGTATCCAAGCGACCCTGTTCAGACTCCATATTTACCGACAGTGGCTTGACTGACGGCGCGCTGTTCGTGCTTGCCGTTAGTGTGACTGTTGGGTGACCAGGACTCAGTTCAATGGTTGCACAAGCTGGCCCCTCTAATTGCTCCTGCCAATCTTGGCCGCGCTGGCGATCGACTGCATAGGCAAAGTTCTTCCAAGTTTGACGATCTTGCTGCCAAACACCCCGTGATAGTTCCAGACAAAGGTTCAAGTCCATCGTTGAAGCGGTCATGTGAACGCCATCGATAGAACAAGTAATTGGTTCATCATGCGGTTGGCGTAGACTGTGGAAGTCTCGAAAGGAAAGTAGTGGGCGTAACTCAAGACGCACCTCACCCTGACCTATGAGTGTCCATTGAACACAAGCCACCGCCTCGAACGGCTTAAGACGCAACGTACGCTTGATCAATAGGTCGTGGCCTAAGTCATAGGTCCAGCTGACCGACGCAGGGGAAACATCGGTATGCACCAGCCTTTTCCAGCCATCAGGGCTTGATTCAAACTCCGGCCCAAAGAGGTGGGTGGCCAACTCTTGTCGCCCCCCCTGAGCATCGAGAACTGCATCAACAACACTGTGTAGTAAATGAACCCGATTGACAGGAGGATCAACCGCTGCCACCAGATAGCCGTGATAACGCGATGTATGGGGGCCTGCAACAGTACCCATTGAAAAACCACCGGTGCCATTTGCTAATAACCAAGTCTGTGTTATTTGATCATTTTGAAACGGCTTCATCGTGACTTCTCTCAACACATCTCACAATCACATTTTGCCTTTACCATCACTCCAATGTCGATGGCAACGCCACGGAGAATACAACATGGTTTCACTCCCAGGCGACACAATCCACTTAAACCTACCTTTTTCTGATGGAGTCGATTGTTCCACTTACAACTCAATTGGGTTCTCCCAAGCCAAATCGTAAAATACCCTCCATGGCACTCACGAGCGAAGTGGTTCGTACGTACATGATCCAACGGGAGGCACGGAGCCGATTCCATGCAATGGCAACGTTCGCCCCACCACCATATCGTGCACCGATTAATCATAATGGTCGTTGCAACCTTAACCTTTTCTGTCTCACTATCTCGCGTTCTAGCTGAGGACCACCCACTCGGCGCTGCAGGCGCATTTGATGTCTTTGTGTTTTCGAACCACAACGCAAATAACACGGATGTAACAGGTCGTGTCGCCGTTGGTGGGCATGCCCAATATGCCAATCTGGGAATTGGTTCTGCCCTTAGTAATTCTGATGGGCAGCGGAATGACCTGATTGTTCAAGGTAATTTGCTTTGGAATAATGGGCAAAACTTCAACGGCAATTCACAAGTTGGTGGCTCCAAGACATGCCTGGGTGTCAACCACCCAAATGGCAGTGTGGGCACTACACCGGACATTGACTTTAATTTGGCTCAACAACACTGCGAGCTCATGGCGGTGTACTGGGCCGGCCTCCCATCCACTGGCACTGTCACAAAACAGTGGGGACAAATCATGTTTCAAGGACAGGACGAACAGCTGAATGTTTTCACAATGCCAGCTGCAGATTTTTCGGGATGCTACGGACTTACCATCTCGGTACCCGAGGGCTCTACGGTGCTCGTCAATCTCAGCGGCCCTTCCTCAGTGATGATGTTCTTCCAGATTTTCTTAGATGGAGCAGATCCATCCAAACTTTTGTTTAACTTCTCCTCAACAACCAGCATCATGCTCAATGGTATTGGTTGGAAAGGAACTATTTTGGCACCGCATGCAAACATTCAGTTCAATAACGGGCATATTGATGGCGCCATGATTGCTTACACAGTGCAAGGCAATGGCGAAACGCATCACGTACCGTTTGAGGACGATCTACCCACAGAGGAAGAAGAAGAGGAGGAGGAGGATACACCCCAAATACCATTTGCCGTTGGCGCCTTTGACTAGTCGGTGAGGCCCACAATCCTCGATATACGCCAATAGCGTGTGTTTTCTCCTTTTTTTTACACACATCGCAATAAGGAGTGCTGTCATGACGTTCTTCTATTAGTGCCTTTCTTCTCGAGGCATTCATTGGAGTCTGTCATGGACATGCTTGTATCACTGATTGGTTTTGTTGCTCCAGTATTTGGAATTGCAGCGTTTCTACTGAGCCGCCCAGCCGTCAATGAGCTGACTGACTAGCGACAGACGCATTACTCCTTCTCTCTGTGACAGCCTATCTCGCACGCGACCTCTACCGTGCGAGCTGGGCTGTTTACTGCGCAAACGATCGGGTCTGCAATCTATAAACCCAATGAAGATGCCTCATCTAAAAGGCAATTTCAACACTCAGCCATGACCTTCCCTCTCACTCAAATATTGCACTTTGGAGGCATCTCACGTATCGATACCGACGACTTCATGGGACCCCAGAATGGCGGCATGACAGCGGCCTAGATGCCCCGCTATACTGAGATTCTTATCCCAGTTCACCAATCTAGGAGAGTGCCATGGAACCTCGTTACGCCTTGCGAACCCGATTAGAAGGTTGCACGCCTGATGCGCCGGGACGCCGCATTCACGACAGAGCCATTAAGGATGAGATGCTTGAGACGCTGATGGACCCAACAGCGAGCAAGGCACTGCGATGGGTGCAAGAGATGCGACTGGATCCACATTCACTCAGTTGGCTTTGTGATCAAATCGATGAGGCTCAGGTCATCGTCGATTAATGTCACTGCGTCCACCAAAGCCCCAAGAACACAATTGAGACCCAGTCCAACAACCCATGCAACCGATATGAGTTCACGCAGCTAGAGGCCGAGCTTGTTCGCGGCATCGAATGCTGCCACTTTGTAACACTCAGCAAATGTTGGGTAGTTAAACACCGTATCCAGAAAATAGTTCATACCGCCGCCAAGGTGTAAGACGGCTTGCCCTATATGAACTAACTCTGTTGCTTCAGTGCCAATACAGTGCACACCGAGTAATGCATGTGTCTCACTGTGAAAGAGCATTTTGAACAAACCTGTTGAGTCGTTAACAATCTGCCCTCGAGCGATCTCTTCATACCTTGCCACTCCCGTCACGTAGGGAATTGACTCTGCCGTGAGCTCCTGCTCGGTGCGCCCCACCATAGAGATCGCTGGAATGGAATAAATACCAATCGGAAAGTGTGATGGCATCGGCCGATCACGAAGATCAAAAGCGGCGTTGGCTGCATGCCGGCCTTGCTCTGAACTTGTGGCTGCGAGTGCCGGATAGCCAATCACATCACCAACCGCATAAATATGATCCACCTCGGTTCGAAACTGCTCGTCGACAGTCAGTCTTCCCCGGGAATCGGCTTGTAGTCCAGCGGCGTCAAGATTAAGACCATCAGTCTGTCCTTGCCTGCCAATCGAGAACAGGATCACATCGCCAACCACTTGTTTGCCTGACTTAAGTTTGACTCTACCTCGATGACATTCACCTTCATAAGGCTCAATAGTGTCAACATCTTCATTCAAAAGACACGTCACGCCTTCCGCGCGAAGTTGATGAAGAAGCTCATCGACTAATTCATGGTCAACAAATTCGAGTGGACGTTCTCGACGATCTATAAGCGTGACATCGACCTCTAACTGTGCAAACATAGAGGCATACTCAATTCCAATGACACCCGCACCAACAACAACCAATGACTTTGGTAGCTTGTTTAATCGCAAAAGTGCATCACTGGTTTTAATAAACTCTTCACAGCCTTCAAATGTCGGTGGCTTTGCTGGGCGCGTGCCGACACCGATCAAGATATTCCTCGCTGTCAGTGTGCGCGAACCTGTCTCTGATTTAATAAGCACTTTGTGTTGATCAACGAAAGATCCGAATCCTTCAATCAGCTGCACTTTGTTGCGTCGCAACTGATGCTCAATAACTGCGGCATCCTCTCGAATCACAGAATCAACACGCTCAATAAGTTGAGCCATGCCGGGCATTGATCGATCGCTTGCAATATAGCCGTCTTCAATGACCTGCCTCCAGCGAGCCATACCACCCACTGCATGCCGAAAGGTCTTACTGGGAATGGTGCCAGTATGCGTACAAACACCCCCAACCATTGGCCAGCGTTCAACAATCGCTACTCGCTTGTGCGCTTTCGCGGCTGCAATCGCTGCCCGCTGAGAGCCCGGACCAGAGCCAATACAAAGCAAGTCGAAGTCGTAATTATCATTGTCTTTTAATGCTTCAACCATGAAGAGACAGATTGTGACAGGGGACCGCTTTTATCGCAAACGCCAATATTCCAAGCCGGGAACCCTGGCAAGAATGGGCCACTGACCAGGCCTCATGCAGAGCAATGGTGGCCGTTACCTAGGGAGCCGCGTCTTCAGGCTCTTTGATCAAGACCGGTACATCTTCAAAAATAAGATCACCGCCATAAAACACGAGGTGGGGATCACGAAAGCGGAAACCTCTTGAGGAGAGTGGCTGGTACTTTAACTGCACATCCACACACGCTGGAATTTCACCGGTGCAATCTAAAGTGAGTCTATTACCTCCATAACGGATGGTTGTCAAAGATGCCGGCGTTTTCAGTGGCAATGTTGTCAATAGATCATTGGACGGCAACCGGATCGACGATCGCCGAGATCCCGAATCACATAATGGTTCAAGCACTTCCATTGACATGCTGACGTTAAAAGGCAGTAATATCGGTGTCCTCTGAATCTGTCGAATCGGACTAAAGGCAAGAGTCAGGGTATACCCTTGCTCATTTGCCTGCGCGGTCACCTGAATATCCGGCCGAATGACGGCTTCTAGCAATAAAGCTGCCAGGGGATCTTCTGTTGTTTCTATCGGGCCAATGTCAGGCTTCAGAATCGATTCTCGATGGCTCAAGATGTCATCGATTTTGGCTTCAAGTTTGACAGTTGAAATCACCTTTGTCGTATGACCAGCAGCATCACTCTTCTCAATGGTCAGTCGCAAATGAGCTTCGGTCCGAGCACCTTTTCTCAACAATGAAGTCGCCCAGTCCGACTCTTGGATCCGAGCAGGCATTTTTATAAAACCACCCCTTTTGTTCAACGAATATCTGAATCGAGAGCTTGTTGTGGTCGAACTAGAGTTGCCAGATGGGCGCGCATCTGAATACAAAACACCATCACTCTCCAAGCCAATGACTTCGATTTCATTTCTGATACTCTCATCCGGCAATCCAAGTCCAAAGATGCCATGACTCGTTGAATCACTCTGGTTTTGTATATTCACTCGGATGCCCGATTGAAGTTTCGTCAAGACAGCGTAAAAGTCTTCCTCTGCAAGTCGAGTCAACACGGCATCAGTCTGCGTTTGTGATAACAGATCACTAATCGCCCAATGACGCACCTGCCAAAGCCAGCTAAGACCGGCGCCATTGGGATCATCAATCACCAACTGAATCGCTCGCTCAACGATGCTTTTTCTGTCACGAGCCTGGAATGCATGCGTTTCCAGACGCACCTGTACTTCGCGGCTGATGTTCGTCTGTGAAAAGGAGCCCGCTGACGAGCCGTCTTGCCAAAGCTCGAGTAGCTCTTGGTTGCTCATCTCTGCAAGACGATCAACTGGGGAATAAGCTGACTGCCTGATCCAGGGTTGCCAAACCGTAGTAGTACCAATCAAAAATACAATTGTGCAGATACCGGCACCAATGATAGCGAAGCGGCTGCGCCCCTGACCATGTCGGCAACCAACACCAAAGCAGACCAGTAACAGGGTGCAAATTGAGATCACCAACGCGAGTGGAAAAAAAACAACTTCAATCATGGGTCGCGCACCTTGCGCAAATCTGCTGGCTCTATGAAACCCAGGACAGCCAAATCGCCCAACATTCGCAGCGGCTCATCAGCCGTCTGCGCCTGCCGAAACATTGGGTGATTCGTCCAAGGAATCATTTCGACCGTCACAGGCACGTCGATCAGATGATCTTCAGGCTGGAAGCCCGTCGTCCATGGCTGAAAATGATAGCGTGATTGAGAACCATCACCATCGGCACGGCCGGGCAACACTTGAACGCGACCAAGATAAATCAGCCGATCATCGGGCAATCGCAAAACTGTTTCACCTGAAAGACCAAGTGGAAGTTGATCCTGATCAATCATCACTTCGAGCAAGAAGCCACCAGTACCACGCTTGACTGTGATTGTTGTGGCCTCTTGTAAAGTCTGCGCGAGGACTTCATCGATGGGCACCATCACTGGCTCAGGCAACGGCCCGACCAGTTCAATCTTTTGCTCAACATGAGTGATTCGCTCAGGCTTCGATTGATCCCATACCGCTGGCGAATTCCCCGTGCGACTCGGGAACGATGGCTGCACTCTCACATTGAAGTCGACCAGATGGCTACCTTTGGGAAGGGATCGAATATCAACCAAAATACCGCTGAACATACGATCTATGATCCGTGACGCCTTGGTTGGCGAGAGGTTTTTGAGTGTGGTGATTTGCTGGGGACTGATCATCTGACCATCAATCTTTAGTTGTTTGATTTGGAGGCTACTATCCCAGGCTCCGAGCAACTTCACTAATAGAGCATGCCATGTGGGCTGACGGGGCTGAAGCCCCACCGTCAAGTGGAGGTATCCGGGCCACGCTTGGGCACTCAGTTCGTAATCAAGCTCCGACATGCGTTCAATCATGTCAAGCATCTGTCTTCGAGACAGCAGTCCTGCATCGAAGAGCGCCATGAGTAGATTAGACCACCCCTGATCAGCCGCCAATTCGTCAATAGACTTCTCACGTAGAACCGAAAAGATCTGCTGAGCGTCTTCTCGATCAATATTGTTGACAGCAATAGCAGCCATCAGTCCGCTGGCGGCAAGTACTTGTTCCCTCGGGCGTCTGGAATCTTGCAACATGTCCATCAGTTGCGATTTGCTCACACCCGTGAGCTTGGTAGCGGATGGCCGCACCAGATCGACAATGGTGGCGGTGAGTCCAAACCCGGTGACCACCAAAGTCAACAATCCGATGGCAATAACCAATCGCAAAGGCGATCGCTCCCCACGAATCGTCGCCCGACGGGCCACAAGATCACGACCGCACTCTGGACAGATCAGCGGTACTTGGTTGTGGCCACTGAGATCAAAGCGGCAGCGGCGACACAAAAGGTGTTGATTGACCTGTCCTCCGCGCCACCCACCAATCACAAGCAAGACAGCGCCAATGAGGCCCACCGACCATAGCACAAGCATAAAAATAAGCATTTGTGTGATCCTCGGCGCCAAACAAACCGCACGCCCCACCACGTCTACGTTAACAATATGCCTTTTATTTCTGTTTTGGAATAGAAACCCATCAACCAATGCATATTTATCTACTGATTTGCATCTCTATTCGCGATTACGACTGAGCTGCTTGCGCTTGTTCTCATCGAGAATCCGCTTGCGGAGTCGAATGGCTTTGGGCGTAATTTCAACCAGCTCATCATCCTCGATGTATTCCAAAGCGCCTTCCAGGGTAAAGAGCTTTGGCGCCTTAAGCGTGACCGTGGCTTCTTTATTTGCTTCGCGAACATTGGAAAATGCTTTGCCTTTGACCACATTGACGCCAAGATCGTTGTCGCGGCTATTTTCACCAACAAGTTGCCCGCCATAGATCACATCTTGATTTTGAGCAAACATCACACCGCGTTGGGATAAATTCAAAAGCGCATAGGTTGTTGCCTGCCCTGCTTGTGTCGCCACCATCACCCCATTGGGACGCCGGAATATCTTTGATCGAACTGGTGCGTACCGCTGAAAACAATGGTACATAACGGCCTCACCACCGGTGGCTGTAAGCAAGTGACTCCGCAGGCCAATAAGACCTCGCGAAGGAATCTCACACTCAACGTACATTCGATCGCCGCGCTGGTCGAGTTTTTGTACCTCTCCACCGCGACTTCCTAACAATTCCATCGCTGCACCAACGTTATCTTGATCAACATCAATGGTCAGTAATTCAATTGGCTCACACTTGAGTCCATCAATCTCTTTCTCAATAACCTTCGGCCGCCCGACAGTCAGTTCGTAACCTTCACGGCGCATGTTCTCAAGCAGAATGCCAAGATGCAGCAAGCCACGACCGGAGACCTTGAATTCCTCTGATGTTTCACCGGGCTCAACTCGCAAAGCAAGATTGGATCGTAGCTCCCGCTGCAATCGCTCTGATAACTGACGGGATGTTACATATTGACCGTCCTGGCCAGAGTTCGGCGAGTCATTAATCCGAAAGAGCATGTGCAACGTTGGCTCATCAACAGCAATCCGAGCAATTGGATGTGGTACATCAGGACATGCAATCGTGTCACCAATCTCGAAGTCACCAATACCCTCAACGGCGCAAAGGTCGCCAACAGAAACCAACTCGGCTGGCGTTTTGCCCAGATCCTTGAATCGATAGATCTTCTGGGCTCGTGCGCGTCGTTGCTCATTCTCATGACAAATCGTGACCGCCTGGCCAGATGAAATAGCACCTGCAAAAACTCGGCCAATCGCAATGCGACCTGCATAGGGGGAGTAATCCTGGCTTGCGATCAACATCTGTAAAGGCACATCAGCATAGCCAACCGGTGCTGGAAGGTGCTCAATAATGGCATTGAGTAGCGGCTTCATATCGCCTTCGGAAGCGCTCTCATCTCGAGATGTCCATCCATCACGACCAGAAGCATAAATGACTGGGAAATCGAGTCTCTCATCATCTGCATCCAATGCAACCAACAGATCAAACACCTCATTGATCACACTATCTGGCCGAGCATTAGGTCTATCACACTTATTGATCACGACGATCAAAGGATGATTCAGTTCGAGCGCCTTACCCAACACAAATCGTGTTTGTGGCATCGGACCTTCCAGAGCATCGACAAGCAACAACACGCCATCGGCCATTTTAAGAACGCGCTCAACTTCACCACCAAAATCAGCATGGCCCGGGGTATCAATCAAGTTAACACGAATCGTCTGGCCTGCATGCTCGCCATCTTGGGGGCGATAGGTAACAGCACAATTTTTCGAAGTAATCGTGATACCACGCTCTCGCTCTAGTGGATCAGAATCCAGAATACACTCAGCCTGATTGCGATCACCAGAAAGCGAGCCGCAGTAATCAAGCAAAGAATCGACAAGCGTGGTCTTACCATGGTCGACGTGAGCAATGATTGCCACATTGCGAAGATTAGGATCAGCGGTATGAAGCATTTTGTCTAAATATGCATTGGGTACATACCCAATCAAACATCCTCAATCACGTCGATGCATACTCATTTGTAACATCAAAACGCTGGCTTGTTGAATTTACAGGAGCAGCCCGAAAGGGATGCCAAAACAAATCAATGATCCCAAACGGGAAAATGACAAGCCCGCCAGAGGCGGGCAAAAGTGGAGCCGATCGGGCTCGAACCGACGACCTCCTGCATGCCATGCAGGCGCTCTCCCAACTGAGCTACGGCCCCAAGGGAATCGAAAAACTTGCTCTCAGATCCTGGCCATGGCCAGGTTGCAGCGAGAACAGCCTGGGAAGGATAGCGGATCAAGGCCGCACGGCCAATTGAGTAGCCCTATTGGACTCAAAATACCCCTCTACTCTTGCTAATCACCTATTGCATATAGATAGAGGGGGCCTGTTTCACCAGGTCCCCCTTTCACAACCCAACCCTAGATCCTTCTTCCTACCGCCGCGAACCATGCCTCTCCTGACAGAGCTGCGGTTTAGGATTGGGGGGTGTTCTGATTGAGAGCTGCTTAGGGCGTTTCTGCTTCAAGTACCTCACATGGCACCATCACCGTTTTCATGCGTGGGTCATTGAATGGGGATGGGTCCATGTAACCGCATTCACAAACATCCCAGGCAAATTCTCGGAAAAACCCATCCACATTGAGCAAGTCCCAGCGTACAAACGCTCCGTCACCATCAAAGCTGGTACAGATGACCGTCCCACGCAGACCTCTATTAAGTCCTGCCTGTCCACCCAGCACATGCTCGGTCAATTGAACCCGATCACCAACTGACCATTGCTCACCACAACCACACAGCTCTTCACCTCCACAGACGATGGCATTACAGACTGATCCGTTGCCCATCCAGCTTCCACCAAGCTGCTGACAGAAGCCCTCTGTCGTCGTTCGGCAGTAGTCACCAAGACAACAGGCACCCGCCCCTCCTGCTGCCTCAACATCAACTTCACCGGGCATCAGAAAACGACAGTCAACGGCAAATGTTGACCAGACTTCATGAATACTCACGTCACCGCCACAATCACACATTCTCGTTGCATCAAGCCGCCCAACACCTCCAGGCTCTGGACGCTGATCACGCCAATTGTCCCAGTGCACAGTCACGCGCTGACGGAAGTGATTTCCTTGAGCACACACCACGGTGCCCCAACTTCCAATAGGCAATTCGGGATCACGGTTTCTGTATGGATTGTGATGAGTCAGTGTGACACGATCACCAACGGCAAACTCGCCATCACACTGACAGAGCGCTTCACCAATCTCATCAGAGTAGCACTGCACGACTGAGCAAGTTGAACCTATGCCACGCCAACGGCTATCTTGTTGGTCAGCACACTCATCCTCACTAAACACATCACAAACATCAACGAGTCCCCCGGCCCTTTGCTCCCGGTAACAACAAGCGCCATGATTGGCGGCAGGATCGGCTTCCTCTGCATCACCACCATTTTCATCATCGTCTTCAGGAAATGGCAGCTGCGGAGGACATACACCCCAGCCATTAATGACAGCAATAATGTCATCAATGGTTACCCAACAATCACCATCTACATCACCTTTACCAACGTTAAACTGCCCTTGATATTCAAGCCAGATATCAACGGCGTATCGAAAGTCGCGCATATCGACCACACCATCACGGGTGAGATCCGGACAATCCATTGGTTCCCCACAACTGCAACTATCATCTTGACATGGCTCACCATCACCAAGATATTGACCACCTGCTGCTTCACAACCTTCTTGCGTTTGTTGTTGGCACTGATCTTGCATGCAACAGGCACCCAGTCCAGGTGCTGGCCAACCTGGCCGAATGTCCTGACACTTGACCCACCAACCTTTCTGATCCCAATCCAACTCGCCACACTCACAAAGGCCATTGACGGCCTTGCCTCGGTTGTCGTATCCCAACCAACCAACAAGAACCCATCCATTAATTCGGTCATTGGCACAGAGCACCTTGCCAGCGGTGCCTGCGTCAAGACCACGTGCATCGGCTGGATTATCAACCAGGAGCGTTACTGCTTGCCCGAGTTCGTAGCGACCGTCACACAAACAATCTTGATCATCCTGCTGAGCAATTGCTGTCGATACGAAGGTCATAGCGCATGCAAAAGTGCCCAGCCCCAGAAAAACAAATGAATGCCTCATGTTCTTTTCCTCTTAAGAGTTTCAGCTCTACCCGCCCCCTGCGACCAGCGCCTTCAACTGACCACGCGGGTAAGACGGTGGTAGAGAGGCAAAAAAAACACAGATTGTGGGTGGTAGGCCAATCTAGCCAAAGCAGAAATCGAGGAGATCAGCCCAGAAACGGCGATTATTCTGGAGCATTCGGTGCCGCAAACCGTGCAAAAAACTCCAGTATTCTGTCTAAGCGGTCCAAACGTTGATAGGGATGACCGCTTCGAGAAAGATCATGAGCTGCATCAGGGTAGAGCACATACTCAACTGGCCGGCCCAAGGACTTCAGGGTGCGATAGAGCATAAGTGATTGAGACACGCCAGTGCGCATATCGTTCATGCCATGCATAATTAGCAAAGGCGTATAAATCTGGTCAGCGATAGGCACGACTGAATTTGCTTCAATCGTCTGTGCATAACGATCATCGTGAGGCGCTCCTCCAAAGGCATAGCCAAGCAACTTCCATGCATTACCTTCACCAAAAAAGGTTCTAAGGTCATACACACCTCGTTGCGCCACAGCAGCTTTGAAACGTTGCGTATGTGCAATAATCCATGCGGTGAGATAGCCGCCGTAACTACCTCCGGTCACGACCTGCCGATCCGCATCAAGCCATTCATTTCTAGCGAGCGCCGTATCTAAACTTGCAAGAACATCTTGAGCTGGACCATCGCCCCAATCTTGATAGTTACCTCTTTGAAAAGCCTCGCCATAACCGCCGCTTCCACGGGGATTGGCATACACCACTGCGTAGCCGTAGCTGCAAAGTAGTTGAAACTCGAACCACATGGTCCGTTCACCAGGACCCCACATTGCTGATGGTCCACCATGAATTTCCAGCGCGACTGGCACCTTGGCCTTTCCATCTTCGCTTGTCCCCAAAGACGTTGCTGGCATCACCCAGTAATCAATTTCACGCGTATCTAGCGTCACCTGACTCTGGACTGGCTTCGATACCGCACGGGTCTTAATCCATAGATTGGGATCGAAGACCTGTACATCTTGTTCACCACGACGAATCCACAAAGATGATGGATTCTCCCAGGTCGTCAGCGCATAAGCGATGACACCGCCACCGGCAGCAAAACTATGTACCCCTCTTGGCAAACCGTTCACAGGACCGATGAGCTCGGCGGGCTTGATGAGACCAAAGCTCGCTAACAGTAGTGGGTAACCACCATCAGAAGCGCAGTTAAAGACAATTGCTTCTCGACCAGCAATCCACTGAAAATGCCGCACCGAACGATCAAGCGTTGATCCGTCCGTCAGCCAGTAGTAATTCTTAACCGTGTCTTCCTCAATTGATGCCACACCGAGTTGCCATTGACGGAAAGATGGTGCATCCGTTTGTTGACCGGTATATGCCAGCACCTTCCCATCCGGGCTAAATCGAGGTTGGTCAAAACGCCAGCCCTCTAATGACAAGACCGGCTTGGTGACCAGCGTCTCGATCTCAACGCGCCATAGCGCTCGATCCTCTTCTTCGTCTGGATGCTGCTTCGTACTACGCACCCTCGAATAGACAACGCTGCTTCCATCTTTGGAAAACACTGCAGCGCGACAACTCATAGGATCTTTTGTTAATTGAGTCACTTGACTCGGGTTGCCCGGATCAACAAGAAACAGCTGCTTGAATGAAAGTGGCTTGGCATAACCAACTTCAGAAAGAACCCTCAGCCGGTTAAAAACGACTGGGTTTCCATCACTGGCATTCTGATCAAGCCATGCCCGAATCTGCTCTATTGAACCACCAGAATCGGGTACGACGCTCGGCTCAGCGTCCACTGCCCCTGGGCGTGGATCTGGCCAAGGTGGCGCCGTCTCCATATCTCTCAGAGGCACTTCAGCTTGGACCAACAGCCTGGCGCCGTCAGGCGACCAAACAGGATCACTCACTCCACCGGCCAAAGAGGTGATCTGACGGGCTTCACCGCCATCCAGTGAGAGAAGCCAGACTTGGACCTCTTCGTTTTCATCCGCCCGAAGGAAGACCACTTCACCAGACCTCGGATTGAGCCGTGGCTTTCCATCTTGGCGGTCACCAAAAGTCAGCTGGGTTGGTGTGGCGTCATCTTCAAGCAGGTTGAGTGAAAAAAGATGTGACTGGTTGGCCCAATCCAACTCAACTTGATCGTCTGAATCTTCCGGCCGGACCTGCTCCATCGAGTGCACAACAAAAACAGCACGGCTACCATCCCATGCGACATCAATTTCAGAGATGCTGCGCAGCTGCATAAGATCGGTGGCCACCATTGGCGATTGATCGCCGCAGGTAATCCCACACAAAATCCCAATGACAACTGCCGATGCAACACGACCGCGATGGTCGAACGCCGGCTGCCTGCCATCATGAAAACATGCATTTGCAAACCGCTTGATGCAGCTATTGAGACGTATCAGCCAACGGCTCATGTTGGAGAAGAAACGAACTCATCGAGTGCTTCGGCATACTTGTCTTTGCTATTCATGCCAACCAGTGTTTTCTTCAGTTCACCATCGCTGAAGATCATCACGGTCGGTATTGCAGTGATGCCAAACTTAACCGCGACCTGCCGGCTTTCATCAGTATTGAGTTTGCCAACTTTAGCGCGACCCTTGTAATCGCCGGCAACCTCATCAATGGTGGGACCGAGCATCTTGCATGGTTGACACCATTCAGCCCAGAAGTCCACAAGAACTGGAACATCACTGCTGAGCACTTCGGCGTCAAAGTTGTCATCTGTAAAAGCGAGTGTATTTTCGCTGGCCATCTTTCATAGACTCCTGCCTGAAAACTGAAAAGGAAACAACAAATGGTAGCAGGGCCTGTCTGTTTGGGTTTAACTTGCCCCCCTCCAGGAAAATTCCGTGCCCTCAGCAGGAATCACTCCCGGAGCCAATCGCATCAAGAGATGCGATAATCTTCAGCGCTTCCTCATGGGCGGCCACATTATGGACCCGAAAGAGGCGGACCCCTGCCTGGTAATGAAGCACGCTAACCGCAACTGAGGCCGTATCACGGCGAACTGGGTCTGCCTGGTTGATCATGGCGCCTAAGAAGCTCTTACGACTGGCCCCTGAGAGCAGCGGATACCCCAGGCTTGATAATCGATCTGTAGAACGTACGAGAGCAAGGTTCTGCTCGACGTCCTTTCCAAAACCAAGCCCAGGATCGAGGACGATCGCACCATGCTCAATTCCAGCAGCTAAAGCGGCTTCTGCCAGGGAAGATAAGTGCGATTGCACTGCTTCGACCACACCACCCTCATATTCAGGTGGCGTGGGATGCTGATGAGCATAATGATCCTGATTGGAGGCGACCAGACGGTGCATCAGTATCAAGCCACAGCCAGCCTTCGCTGCCAGAGGTAGCATTTGGGTGTCTTCAGTACCACCAGAAATATCGTTGATAATAATCGCCCCAGCATCCAACGCCGCCTGAGCAACCACACTACTGGTTGTATCGATTGAAATCAGCGCCTGTGTTTGCTTTGAGAGACCTTCGATGACAGGCTTGACCCGACTGATCTGTTGATCGGGTAACACGCGCTCGGCTCCAGGCCGTGATGACTCTCCCCCGACATCGAGGATCGCTGCACCTTGTTCGACCATAGACAAACCATGATCGACCGCCGCTTTGGAATCGAGCCAGCGACCACCATCTGAAAAACTATCTGGGGTCACGTTCACAATGCCCATGAGCCGGTGCCGATCCAAGCTCAGTGTCTGGCTCGGCGCCACGGACCATGTTTGGCTGGGCTCAAGATGGGAGACTTCTGTTGGCATCAACGCCTTACGATACCCGCCTTGAGCACTGTTGACGAAACAGCCTATTCAGCGGCTGCGGTGGCATTGATGCGTGCATCGGTGATCTCAAGCGTACTGATACCCTCGGCAAACATCTGGTAAACCAGCTCGACATCTTCGGGGTACATTCGCACGCACCCCATTGATGCATTCTTACCAATAGACTCTGGCTCAACCGTACCGTGAATGCCATATCCCGCCATATCACGGTTGGCTTCATCAGTGCCTTCAAGACCCATCCAGTACTCACCAATTGGATTCAATGCATCATCAGCCTTATACCGCGTGCCATCGCGCGGATTGATCCACTCTGGATTCACCAGCTTCGAATTGGGGCGGACACAAAAATGACCAAGTGGTGTTGCGTTGTATTCCCCTAAACCAACAGGCAACGTGCAGACATAAACTTGTTCGCTACCCTCACCTAAATAAACATCCATCGTGAAAGTTGATCGCTCGACGACGCCATGAAACGGGCCAGTGATGATCTTCAGTGTTTGATCAATACGAATGCGATTTGGTGCTGAAATACCATTGATCCGCTGGATAAAACGCCAGTCAGTTTGGACTGCCAACTTCTTGCGAATACGCGAAAGCGAATCGTTGGGCTGTACTTTATAGGTCAGGCTAAAAGGATCTTCTGGATGAATTTCACGACTGAAAACAAGTCGTGTATTGATATCGCTTAGCAACTCACGTAGCTCATTGGCCTTTGAAGGTTTGACCTGACCTGAACGAAGCACCTGGGTCAAAAGTCGCCTTGCTTCCACAATCTGGCCTGCCTGTAAAGCAGCCAGGCCTTCTTGCATCTGAGCGGGTACTGAACCAGGGGTGATGAGCGGTAGGCTTCCAGCAATGAGAACTGGAGGCATCATCGCTGTGGGCGCTGGGCTTGACATCGCTACCACTGCAACAGGTTGCGCTGGTGCTGCAATAGACGTACTTTCTCTCTCGGGCTGAACTCGATTAAGGCCAGCTGGTGGAAGAATCGTCAGTCGTGTTGGCTGCGCCGCTGGACTACTCACCTTGCGATCGGTCAAATCGGCTCCACCAGGTTCAGGCATCCTTGCTTCTGCGGGCCTGGCCACAGACTCGACCGGCTCGGCTGGCTGATTCATGGCCTGTGCAGAAGCTGTCACTGGGGCCGACGGTGCTGCTGCCACGACCTCTGGGGCCGAGGTGTTTGCTGGAGATGTCGGCTCTTGAGACCCTACCGTTATCCATATGACCGCTGTTGCAATCACAAGCGCCACCACAAAGAGCAGCCACTTTTGTCCGCTCACGCGGCCGTTCTTATGGCGGTAGGAATGCTTACTGCGGCGACTTGGTCCCGATTGCTGGCTTGGAAGGGCCATTGCCAACTCCTTTCGGCATGATTGAGATCTCCACCCGGATCTCGCGGGTTGGCTTGCTCTACTCTTCACAAGAGGTGCTATTGGTTCGAAAAAACCATGTCAGCACCGGATGGAGCATCACCATTGTTTCAATTGTGCCACAAGCTGGATCGAATCGCCACTCGCCATCCTGGCCAGCTACGAGAGCTCAATCAGCAAGGTATCAAACGTCCACGCCGGCTCATGCGTCGATCGGTCACGACGAGGTCGACCGAGACATCATGGGGATCCACTGGAACAATCGCTGCAATCTGTTGGTCAAAGACCAAACCGACGGTCGTGGTGCGACCACGCAGTGTGGAAAGGAACCGGTCATAAAATCCACCCCCGCGACCTAAACGTCTGCCGTGGGTATCAAAAGCAAGACCTGGCACAATGACCAGGTCGATTTCACGTATCGGGACGGGACGGCCAGTGACTGGCGTGCGAATGCCTCGCTCATCGGTCTCCATGTCCTCGTCATCAAACGAGTTCACTTCGACCGGCGACATGACATGTCGATTCCAGTCAACTCTTGGCACACAAACCGATTTGCCCTGCTCGAATGCCGAAAGCGCCAACGGGGTGAGATCGACCTCCCCACTGATCGGCATATAGAACATGACGGTAAGGGCATGACTGAAGATCTCTAATCCAGCAACACGACGGCAAGCCGCAATGGACAAGCTATGTCGCTGCACGCTGTCCAATTCAGTGAGCTGCTGACAGATACGTTTTCGTAATTGTGTTTTGAGATCACTCTGGTCGTTCATACCATACGGTCAGCAACCGAAGAGATGGCACAGGCGTCACCAATTGGTATCGAGCTTGTGCTTGAGGCCGCTGAACCTCCCCTAAAAATAGACCCCGGAGTAGCTTCCGGAATATTCTGGCACTGACGAAAGCAATCTCTCGATCAGTCTTCTACCTATACCTTTACCACAAGTATCGGCCGTGTCACCCAGACAATCGAACTTTATGCAAAGTTCATGCCTGTCGGCCCAGAACACTACGGGGATCGGCCAGTGCGGCAGGCACCACAGGGGTACGCTCGGTCTGAACGTTTTTTATTGCCTCCGCAATCGTTTCAGCCGCTTCTCGGGACTTTGGCGCTCGGCTGAGATGGAGTACCGCCTGTGACAGTGTGATCTGGCATTCCGGCATTCCAATACGTTCAGTCGCCATCCAGGCCGATACGGCCACGGTAAGGGCACTTGAGTCCGAAAGTCCGATATCCTCACTGGCAAAGATGACCAAACGCCTGGCGATGAAGAGCGGATCCTCTCCAGCCTCCAACATGACCGCTAGCCAAGAAATAGCATCTTCTTCCTTTGAGGCTCGCATCGATTTAATGAGGGCACTGATGGCGTTGTAGTGCTCTTCGCCTGCCACATCCCAAGCCATTGCTTTCTTTTGAATCGATTGCTCAGCACACGCAAGATCAACCTCTATTCGCGTGTGAGTGACTGCTTCCTCATCGAGTGCTGCGGTCTGGCTCAGCACGGCAATTTCGAGCGCCGTGAGTGCACGACGAGCATCCCCATCACAAATTCGAGCCCAGTGATTAAGTGCTTGGCGATCGATCTTCAGATCGAGTGCACCGAAACCTCGTTCGTCTTCACAGGCACGCTGGAGCAGTAATACGACTTCTGATTCCGTAAGCGGCGTTAATGAAAAAACGGTAGAGCGGCTTACAAGCGCACTATTCACAGAGAAACCGGGATTCTCAGTGGTTGCTCCAATCAGAATGATCAGTCCCTTTTCAACATCTTCAAGCAAGACATCTTGTTGCGACCGGCTAAAGCGATGGATCTCATCAAGAAAGAGTATGGATGGATGAAGGCCCTGCTCAACTCTCTCTCGACTCGAGCGCAGAATCTGCCGCAGGTCTTTGACACCAAGCATCGCTGCATTGGCTGAATGAAATTCACCGCCAGCCATCCCGGCAACAACATTGGCTAATGCTGTCTTGCCTGTACCGGGTGGTCCATGGAAAATAACACTGGTCAAGCGACCAGCATTGAGCATGCGAACCAGCAGACAGCCGGGCCCAAGAATGTGCTGTTGCCCGATAATCTCATCTAATCTTCGGGGTTGCATCCGGGCTGCGAGGGGCGCTGCTTTGCCACAATTGAGCTTACGTCGCTCAGTCCAGAGATCACTCGATTGGGTCATAGATACAATTGTAAACGGCTATCAGACTCTGGAATAGCCATTAAAATACCGATGATGATCTATGGGGCGCTTGGAGGGCTCACCAGGAGCCTTTCCCATCCCTGATATCTAAGAGTTCATTACCCCATAAACCGTTCTGGAGGGATACTATTTAGAGCGGTTGCACCGAACTGGCCTGTTGTTGGTTCAATGAACTTCTTACGATGGAATGATCGATTTTCCCCTTGTGAGCGATGTTAATGCCCGATAGGTCGCTAAGACCCCAGAAAATAAAGATCCGAGGAGACTATGTGCGGAATCGTCGCTTATATCGGAAATAAACCAGCATTACCTGTGCTTCTTGAGGGACTCAAGCAACTTGAGTACCGGGGCTATGACTCCGCCGGCGTCGCTTTACTCATGGATGAACTGACACTGCTCAAAACTGCTGGGCGCGTCCGTGTGCTAGAGGAAGTGATCACAGCATCAAATGCCCCCGTAACCGGCACACTCGGCATTGCCCACACACGATGGGCCACTCATGGCGAACCAACTGATCAGAATGCACATCCCCACATGGATGATCAAGCCAAGGGGCATGGCATAGCGTTGATTCATAATGGCATTATCGAAAACTACCGGGCACTTAAGACCTACCTTGAAGACCGGGGTCATGTTTTCATATCTGATACTGATACCGAAGTTCTGACCCATCTCATTGGTGAGTTATACGATGGAGATCTTGAAGCCGCCGTCCAAGCGGCGCTGCGTGAAGTCACCGGTGCGTATGCCATCGCTGTCATCTGCAAAACAGAGCCTGATGTGCTTGTCGTGGCAAGAAAGGGATCGCCATTGATGGTTGGCGTAGGCAAGGATGAGTACATCGTTGCCTCAGATTCGAGTGCTATTGTGGCTCATACCACACAAGCTTTTACACTCGATGATTACACCGTTGCACGACTCACCAGAGATTCCTTTCGCACCACCACGGTGGACAATGTTCCAATCACACCACAAGTACGTGAGCTCGAATTTGATCTTGAACAGATTGAACTTGGTCAATATGACCACTTCATGCAGAAAGAGATCCATGAGCAAGCACAAGCACTACGCATGTGCCTCAAAGGGCGAGCCGACTCTCGTGAAGGGAAAATTGTATTAGGTGGACTTGCTGACCTTGCTCGCACACTTGTCAAAGCTCGACGCATCATCTTTGTGGGCCAGGGAACAGCATTTCATGCTGCCATGGTCGGCGAGTATCTCATGGAGGATCTCGCCAAGATCCCCTGCGAGGTCGAGTTCTCGAGCGAGTTTCGTTACCGCAACCCTATTATCGAAGAGGGCACAGTCGTCATTGCGCTCAGTCAATCAGGCGAGACCGCTGACACACTTGCAGCCATTCAGGAAGCACATGCTCGCGGCGCCACAACACTTGGAATTGTCAATGTTGTCGGATCCTCCCTCGCTCGCGAGACTGATGCCGGCGTTTATCTGCGGGTTGGCCCAGAGATTGGAGTTGCTTCAACAAAGGCGTTCCTTGGCCAGCTCATGACCGCAACCATGATTGCTGCGTTTATTGGGCGACGTCGATTCCTCTCACATGAATACGTTTCTAACCTGATGCAGGATCTAGAAGCAATTCCTGATCATATTCAGCGTGTTGTTGATCAAAGTGACCACATTCGTTCGGTCACAGAACGATATGTCAGCCGCGAAAACTGGCTCTTCCTTGGACGTGGCTATAACTATCCAGTGGCTCTTGAGGGCGCGCTAAAGCTCAAGGAAATTAGCTATATCCATGCAGAAGGCATGCCCGCTGCAGAGATGAAACATGGACCAATTGCCCTCATTGACAATGGCATGCCCGTTGTTTTCGTGGCGCCCCGAAACAGTCAATACGACAAGGTGATTTCCAACATTGAAGAGGTTCGCTCACGAGGCGGGCATGTGATTGCTGTTGCAACCGAAGGCGATGAATCAATCCGCGATCACTGTGAAGATGTGTTCTATGTGCCGGCGGTACCTGAGCCACTTCAGCCAATGTTGACAGTCGTGCCATTACAGCTGTTGGCATATCATGCCGCAGTGCTTCGGGGCAAAGACGTTGATAAGCCGAGGAATCTCGCTAAAAGCGTGACCGTCGAATAAAACACTTGATCAACGCATAAGTCGATCTGGCCTCGTGATTCTCTAAGATAAAATTTAGAATAAGAGCTGGAATTGCGTACGCAATAGAACCTGCGTCCCAGGATTCCCTGTGATATCGCCAAGCCAGCCTGTTGGTGATCCAATATTTCTCTGAGAGTCAGCCCAATAGGGAGATAACTCTGTAAACGAGACACCACAGTCGATCGTCCAGCGCACATCCTGACCATCGATGTAATTGTTGAGGCCCACCGTCACAATACTGAGATCGGGACTTCCTGCAAAACCACCAGTGGTAATTCTGTCGTTATTTGATGCCCTACGTGCATCAACATACCCACCCTCATATCTGGCAAACACTTCCCACTTGGGGCTCACATACACGCCACCCTGAATGACCCAGCCGAGGGTCGTATTTCGCATCTCACCGCCGTCCCGTAGGTTAAAGCCCTTACCTTGGTTCCAGAGAAACGCACCAAATAGACTGGCGCCGCCCCAGTCAGCGCTCAGGTCGACGGTTGCTCCGTACGCCTCTGGGACCTCGTTTACGGTCAGCCCAGGTAAATCCGATTCGTTCGTCTCACCTTGCTGATAGAAGCCTGCAACACCCAACATCAAACCAAACTCATTCGTCACTGGACTTGTAAATTGACGGAACTGTTCCCATTGGCCATTAAAGAGGACTTCTATACGACTTGAGATGTTAAAGTTCGCATCAAGAGTGGTCGCTGACGTTGGTGCAAAGCCCGTTTGATCATCAAATTCCAGCAGCGATGTGCCATTCGAGAAAGCAGTAGAAAGCTTCAAAGCACCAGCAAGGTACGTCAGCTCAGCGCCTTGCGAAAATCCCAACGACATCCGCTGGTTCACCAAGGAAGGCGATGCTGCCAGTTGATTAGGGAGAGAAACAAGCTCTTCACGATTAAAAGGAAGCTTAAACTGACCAATGCGGAGGCTCAAACCTTCACCGAGGCGCATTCGGATCCAAGCACTTTCTAGATAGAAACCTGGTGGCGCCTTCTGATCTGCTCGCCTCACAAGTTGGTCGAAATTCCGGTTTTCAAATCGAATTCCAGAGTCGAAATTGAACCGCGCCGCAATGTGATACTGAATATCTTTACCAAAGACATGCCCCTTGAAGATCAGTCGCGTCAGTGGATTTTCAAAACCGTAAAGCTCCGAATCAACTCCGGATCCACCGGTATCTCGCCAGTTGTAGAGAAATCGAACCTGCATCTGCCCAGCAATTTCCAGCTTAAAGCGGCCATCAGCGCTCGCGAGGAAGAAGTGATCTTTCCAACCTGCCATCAGACCATCGCCCATCAGGCTGGTACGCGTATCTGAATCTGCAAGAACATCCTGAACCAGCCCACGAATCTCCTCCGCTCGCTGCTCACTGAGCCATTCATCTGCTTGCTCGGTGCGGAGTTGATCAATCTCGCCGCGCATCGACTCATTTGATGCGGCTAATGCATCAATCTTGTCCTGCATGAGCTTGAGCTGATCTTGGGTGATGGTCAGATCTTCGCCTGAATCGGCAGCCACAACACCAACCACCAGAAAGCCCAAGCAACAGACTGAGAGACAGCTCAGCCAATTGCCAAACTGCCAAGGACGTATCTCGGCACGCGCGTTCGTTCTACTTTTTAGTCCCAACAGGGCTCTTAGGCCCCGCCTTCGTCTCTCATTCGCATCCATGCGTCTATCCACTCCAGCTCCACGGAGGCTTAGCCGGATTCCTCACCGTGGCGACCGCGCCAGGCCCTGGTTTACCGGACCAATAATGTATCGACGCATACGGGCTATTTCGGCCACCAAAAACCCGCTGTTGGGCCAGAGGCATCGCGGCTTCTCGAAAATGAGCGAGTACATCAAATTTCAAACATCGAAAATGATGCCCCAACTGCCTTGTCGCAGCGATCAGATCCACTGCCCGCCGCCAAACAAAACCCACTTGGATTACAGAGGCTGTCGATTCGACTAATAAAAAAGGCCTCCCCGTGAGGGGAGGCCTTGGAGGATTTCACTGTCCGCCCTATCGAATAGGGTGAAAAGGACGGGTGGTATCAGAAGTACAGCTGTAACTGCGTTCGAACCATCCACTCGCCCGTCTTGTTTTTATCTTTTTCATCGTAGTACCAGTTCGTGTAACCAGCACCGTTGTTAGCACCGCTTGTCTCAGCTGCAGCAAGGCTGCTGAGCTTACCAAAGGAATAGCCAACTTCAGTAGACCACTTGATGTTGTTTGTTCCACCAAGATAGCCATTGAGGCCAACAGCTAAGATGTACATGTCATCATACATGTCTTCGTCGTAGTCCAAGAACTGGAAACGTCCGTAAACTTCCCAATCATCAGTGACGAATACACCTGCCTGAACAACAGCACCCCATGGGTTTGCTTTGTCATCATTATTATCTTTGACACGCTGCTCAGACCAAGTCAGTGAACCAGCAAGTGTAGCGCCGCCAAAGTCAACTTGAGCATCACCAGTAACACGCCATTGAGCCTTACGACTGTTTGAACTCTTAAAATCGTCGTCGTAACGCTTCTTGGTGTTCTCATACGAACCAGCTACACCGATAAGGATGCCAGCTTCATCACCAGGCATGCTAGTGAAGCTTTCAAACTGGTCCCAGGTGCCACCAGCCAAGAACTCTGCACGAGCTGTGAAAGCAGGCTGTGAGTTGGCGTAATTGTCGTACTGAACACTACCTTGACCATCGCCGTTACCGTACATAGCACGGATCCGGAACATGTCGCTTTCCCAAGCCAATGACAGACCATTCTGTACACCGTCCTGGAAGTAGTAACTGACGAGTGAACGCTCGATACCCAGCTGATTTTCAGCATTGACCTGCCACTCACGCATAAGTGGAGTCTTCTGGATACCCATGCGAACACTGAGGCCACCACCAAGATCCTTGTCGATGTAGGCCCAGTCGATGTTACCACCGTAGCCACCGCTATCACCTTCGTAGGTGCTGTAGCCACCGTAACCACCGTAGGTGCCGAACTGAAGGCGAACGTTGTAGGTCCATGAAGGATCAACAACATTACCTGAGAAGTTCAGTGCCATACGAGCAAGCTCGAAGCCAGCATTGTTGCCAAAGTTATCGTCGTTGTTGTTTTTGTTATTACCGTTGTCGGCACGTTGGTTCCAGACCCATCGAGTCTGCATTAAACCATTGATCTTCAGCGACCAATTGTTGTCGGCGCTGACGATCATGAAGCCATCCTGGTAACCCGAAGTAACGCCGCCTTGAAGTAGGCTAGCTCGGGTGTCGGCGTCGGCCAGAACATCTTGGACCAGACCACGGATCTCGTCTGCACGCTGATCGGTAAGCCATTGGTCATTGTTTGTTGTTGAAAGCTGGTTAATCTTCGTCTCGGCTGCTGCCAGACGAGCTTCCAGTTCTCTGTTCTTGGCTTCGGCATCGGTATCTGCAATAACAAGACCACTTAGGGTCAAGGCTGCAGCACCCGCCACGAAGCCAACCTGCTTGGCGCGATTCATCTATAGAATCTCCTCATCTAAACGAACCTACAAACCACCTCCCGGGCTGCAGGTCCTCACATCCACCCGTCCGACACATTCCCTGCCAACGCGGCAGTGTGCGGACGCGATTGTTCGCTATCGGCCATCCTGGCCCTGATTGTTGAAGGCAGGATGATACTGATTTCCACCCGTTGGTAAACCTAGCCACCGCAAATAACCACAATTGTCCACTATCTAAGGCTACTTTTATTCTGGCTCGAATACTCAAGTCCTTGCAATAGAAGGGTTTATGAATAATCTTGTGATTTTAAGCCAAAAAAAAGCATTATCTGATTTGAGAGCCTGAATTAGTCTGTGTTTGTGGGCGCAAAAAGTGCAAAAAACCACCCTCAGATACTCAAAAATGGTTTCCAAAACCAGGTCAGGAAGTTATCGAGCCTACCCAACACTCTTAAAAACCTATCTGCCACGCTTTGTCCGATAAACCCAACATCCATACCTATATATATGTGAAATTCGTCTGAGGAAGCCTGGCCTTTGAGGTGTTTCACCAAAAACAGTGCTTATCCGCCACTGCCAATATGCACCACCGACCCTCCAACGGATTTTGAAACCTAGTAATAAAAGCTCCCAGATACCACCAAGTCTATCTATAAGGTGTTGCAAATCTTCGCCCTCCATCGACGAGAAATGGATCCAATATCGAGGTTTGGATCTTGCCCTCAACGAGTCGTACCATACATACTCCTTCCATACCACGCAGATACAAGGCAAGAGCACTTCTATGTCCACCTACCACACCACTGTCCGAGATGTCTATAAAAAGGCTGCTGAGACGCCAGAGTCCGCCTTATGCTGCATACCTCAGTCTCCTCTCTATCTACCTGAATTGACCATCCCTCAGATCATGCATGAAATGAACTATGGATGTGGGTCAACGGTGCATCCCGATGACATGTCACCTGGCCAGCGTGTGCTTTATGTGGGCATTGGGGGTGGTCTGGAAGCACTTCAGCTGGCTTACTTCACCCGGAGACCTGGCGGAGTCATTGCGATAGATCCAGTTGAGGAGATGCGGGAAGTAGCCAAACAAAATCTAGAAGAAGCTGCTCGCATCAACCCTTGGTTTGATCCCAGTTTTGTGACAATCTGTGATGGGGATGCCTTAGACCTACCCGTTGAAGCTGAATCAATCGACTTCGCTGCACAAAACTGCCTCTTCAATATTTTCACAACAGCTGATGATGGGGATGATCTTGCCAAGGCGCTGAGCGAGATGCACCGCGTCATGAAACCCTCCGGGCGTCTTGCGATGTCAGACCCCGTCGCCCCCTATCAGTTACCGCTCGCCCTCAGAGAAGATGCAAGGCTGCGCGCCGCCTGCCTATCAGGATGCCCCACACTCGAGCACTACCTTGGCGAAATCACTGCCGCTGGCTTCGGTACGGTCATGGTCAGAAGCCGCCGCCCCTACCGCCTCCTTGACTGCCAACGGTATCCCTTAGATGAAGACGTCCTTCTGGAAACTGTCGAGGTCACAGCCATCAAAACACCCGCAGCTAAAGATGGACCATGCATTTTCACTGGGCAAACAGCAATTTACAGTGGCCAGAAGGACTCATTTGACGATGGTGCTGGACACGTACTACCAGCTGGTATGCCGATGCCAGTCTGTGACAAGACTGCGAAGGCACTTCGAAAGATGGCCCTCAAAGATCTGACTGTAACGCCACCAACATGGCATGACTCAGGCGGAGGCTGCTGCTAGCCGCAGATGCGCCCGATGGTATCCGTTGAACTACCCATTTTCGATCAAGCCCACTTTGAACAGACTGTAAAAGGGTGCTTCGATCATGCTCTACAAGCATCTCAACATCCGACCACTCTGCAAATCAATATTGGTGCTGTTTGCAATCTAGCCTGCCGGCATTGTCATGTGGAGTCCTCGCCCTCACGAACGGGAGAAGATGAGAACATGACGCTGGAAACGGCACAGCGTGTCGTCGAATGGACTGCCAACCAACCGTGGTTAAAGATAGTTGACCTCACCGGTGGCAGCCCAGAGATGAATCCCAACTTTCGCTGGATGGTTGAGCGATTTAGAGAGCTTGACCTGCAAGTCATCGATCGATGCAATCCAACAATCATTGGATGGAAGAACCCAAGGAACGGTGAGACCTTTGATTGGGTTCCAGATTTCTTAGCTACTCATTGTGTGCAGGTCGTGGCATCGATGCCTTGTTATGAGGCAAGCAATGTCAATAAGCAGCGCGGCCGAGGTGCCTTTGACGCATCAATAGAAGGCCTAAGAGCACTCTGCGCTGTCGGGTATGGGCGTGATCCCGATCTCGTCTTGAATCTCGTTTTTAACCCGGTTGGCCCTGTTCTGCCTCCTTCACAAGCTGAGCTCCAGCCGATCTATCGCCAGAAGCTCCGCGATCAAGTGGATATTGAATTCAACGAACTTTGGACCATTGCCAACATGCCTATCAAACGCTGGCGCCATCAACTGGAGCGAGCCGGAGAACTTGAGCAATACATGCAGCTACTGATCGATGCTTTCAATCCTGAGACCATAGAAGCATTGATGTGCCGCCATCTGGTGAACATTGATTCACAGGGAATGGTGTTTGATTGCGACTTCAACCAGGCCCTCGATATTCCTTCATTGTTTCCCGCTGGTAAGAAAATCTGGGATTTGAGCTTTGAAGATATCCGCGAGCGCACCATTGCTACTGCCGACCACTGCTATGGCTGTACTGCAGGCTGTGGTAGCAGTTGTAGTGGCTCATTGCTTTAGTCAACCACTTAACGACTGCAAAGAGACATAGAAAATGCCCTCTTAGAGGCATTACATTGCAATTATTGTTGATCTCTTACCACTTTTATCTGCAATTGACTTGTCACACACCGGTCTCTTTACTTACATTGTCAATGTAAAGACATAAAGCACTGCCGCTCAACTCGTCTGGCAGCCGCAGTGCATCGCTTCTCTTAACTTATGACAGGCGCTGATCGACGCTCCGACTGATCAGCGTCTGTTCTTTGCGCAATGCAGTTTAATTTTCTATCGCTCACTGGCGGTGTCACCACCGGGCTCAGGCGCGGCGGGGCTAAAACGACTGCCGACCAAGCCAATGCGACGGTTTGGATCTGGCTGTTTGGGCAACATGGGACGAACCAGCCAAAAGAAAAACAGTGTCACGATGGATGCAAGCCACATGTAATGAAGCCATCCAAGGAATGTCACCACCGAAGTCACAAGCAGTAGAACTAAAGTCGCCGGGATCATGCCTTCCCAGGCGAGCCGCATCAGCTGATCGAAACGAAAACGTGGCAGCGTCCATCGCACGACCATGGCAAGAAGCACGAGCAAGAATATCTTGCCCATTACGATCGCCATCTGACAGAGGATCAACGCGAGACCACCAGCAACAGGAAGGTCCCATCCCCAAAACGGATTAAGTGACCACCCACCCATAAACAGTGTGACAAAGAAGGCGCTACCAACAAACAGATGGGCATACTCACCAAGGAAGAACAATGCCCACTTCATGGATGAGTACTCTGTGTGCCAACCACCAACGAGCTCTTGCTCAGCCTCAGCGAGATCAAATGGCGCCCGGTTGGCCTCTGCCAACAAGCAGATATAGAAAATGATTGCTGCCAGTGGTTGCTGCACTAAATACCACTGACCCTCAATCTGATTGGCGACAATCTCCTGAGGCATCAGGGTGCCAGCTGTAAGGATGATGCAAAGCAGTGCGAGACCCATTGGGATTTCATAGCTGATCATCTGCGCTGAAGCACGCAATCCACCCAAGAAGCTGTACTTATTGTTTGAAGCCCAACCACCAAGCACGACGCCGTAAACGCCTAGTGAAGCCGTTGCCACCAGGTAGATGACACCAATATTGATATCGGCCACCATGATGTACACCGACCATGATGTTGTTTCCCAAAGACCGCCCCATGGAATGATGGCGAAACCAATCATCGCAGGGATGACAGCAAATGCAGGCGCCAAAATAAACAAGGTGCGATCAACGCCTGCTGGTATGAAATCCTCTTTCAAAAAGAGCTTCAGGCCATCAGCGATGGGCTGCAGAAGTCCCAGTGGACCGACACGATTCGGACCGACACGATCTTGCACCCATGCACAGACCTTTCGCTCGAGCAAGATGAAATACGCACCAGCCCCCAATATGACATGGAGAATCAGGACCAACATCACAACTGAAACACAGAATTGGGGCCAAGGAGATTGGGCAAGGATGGGTGTCATTGAACCAGCAGTTTAACGATCGATGCACTCGCCTGCGAGTGATGATGGATCGGTGGGGTTTTTATGACCAGCCAACCCAGCTTGAACCGGGATAGACGCATGCTGCGACTGCCCCCTTGCCAGGTTGGGGAAGTAATCCTGCAGGGCGGCGACAGACCACGTGCCTGCCTGTAGGGCCGCTATCGCCTGAACTGCGGCCCGAGCACCAGTCTGTGTCGTAATCATGGGCACGCCAGCAAGCACCGCTGTTGCCCGAATCCGCCCCTCATCAGTATCCGCACCTGTCCGAGTGGGCGTATTGATGACAAGGGCAATTTCACCATTGGTGATCATGTCCAGAATATTAGGGCGAGCCCCCTCTGAAATCTTTCGCAAAATAGTGGTCTCCACATTCTGGAGACGGAGCTGTTCATGAGTGCCCTCAGTCGCATAAACAGAAAAGCCCATCGACACCAGCTGACGAGCAATATCAGTCACATGCGGCTTATCAGAGTCACGCACTGAAAGGAATACATTTCCCTCCGACGGCAAATAGATACCCGTCGACATATGGGCCTTTGCCAAGGCAACCGGCAGGACCAAATCCATGCCCATCACTTCACCGGTCGATCGCATCTCCGGACCAAGAATGACATCCACTCCCGGGAACCGATCGAATGGAAAGGCCGGTTCCTTGACTGCAAAGAAGTTGCTGTCCGGCACCTCCTGCACATTAAGTGACTCAAGTGACGCGCCCATCATCACCTTTGCAGCAATTCGTGCCCAAGGCACACCCTTCGCTTTGGCAACAAATGGCACCGTACGCGAAGCACGTGGATTCACCTCTAAAACAAAGATCTGGCCGTTCTTGATGGCCATCTGAACATTCATAAGCCCGCGGACCCGCAGTCTCTCTGCCAGGCGCCGAGCCTGTTGTTTGACTTGCTTGACAATGTCTGCTGACAATGAAAATGGGGGGATCGTGCATGAAGAGTCACCTGAATGCACGCCCGCTTCTTCGATGTGTTCCATCACACCGCAAACAATCGCTCTGGATTTATCAGAATTTCCCATCAAACTAGATCGACCTGGACTTGCCGAAGGCTCAAAGTCAGCAACAACATCAATATCCACTTCGACTGCTTCATCAAGAAAGCGATCGATCAATACTGGCGCGCTTGCCAGTTCGCTCACATCGACAGCGGTACGCATATAGGTATTGATGGCAGACTCGTCATAGCAAATCTCCATACCGCGGCCGCCCAGAACATAGCTGGGTCGAACAAGAACTGGATAACCAATTGAATCTGCAATGACTTTTGCTTGCTCAAGTGAATATGCAATTCCATTTGCTGGCTGATGAATCTTGAGTTCATCGAGAATGGTCTTAAATCGATCGCGATCTTCAGCTGCATCAATTGAATCGAGACTCGTGCCAATGAGAGGCACACCAGCAGCAACCAAGCCGTGGGCTAAATTGAGTGGTGTTTGACCACCAAACTGTACAACACAGCCTTCCACGTTGCCTTCGCGATCCACCGCGTCGATACCGCCACCATTAAGCCGTTCTATCACATTCAGCGTGTCTTCTAATGTGAGCGGTTCAAAGAAAAGAAGATCTGATGTATCAAAGTCAGTACTCACTGTCTCCGGATTGGAATTGATCATGACGGACTCAAAGTCCATCTCTTTGCAAGCAAATGAGGCCTGACAACAGCAGTAGTCAAACTCGATGCCTTGCCCTATTCGATTGGGACCACCGCCAAGAATAACGATTTTAGCGCGATCACTAATTCGCACTTCATCATCGGAGACCTCTTTACCATTGACAAGATAAGGCGACTCGTACGTTGAATAATAGTATGGCGTCAGCGCCTCAAACTCTGCCGCACAAGTATCAACCACTTTAAAGACTGGCTCAACTCCCAATGACTTACGGTAGCGACGCACCTCTAGAATCTTGTCTATTGAAATATCGCCGAGGTAGAGGAATGCCAATTGCGGATCACTATACCCAAGCTGCTTCGCTTTGAAGATGATTTCCTTGGGCACTTGGTCCAATGATGTGTACTGACAAAGTATTTTTTCAAACTCAACCAACTGCTCAAGTTGGTCCAAGAACCACGGATCAATCCGCGTCAGTTCATGAATACGATCAACAGACATACCCATTTTGAAGGCATACCGAATAAAGTACATACGCCCCTGGCTCGGCACAGTTAACTTACGAACCAGCATCTCTTCAGGAATTGGCCACTGCAACGGCGCTCCGTCGGCAGTGGTCAAACTCTCAAAAACATTATCGGGCAGATCGCCATCTGGATCCATGCCCTGAAGCGTCAGCGCGCGTCGCGCTTGAAGCCACTTGTCATTTTTGTCTAGCCCATACCCAAAACGCTTGACCTCCATCGATCGGATGGCCTTCTGAAAGCTCTCTTGGAAGGTGCGACCAATACTCATCGCTTCACCAACAGACTTCATTTGGGTTGTCAACGTCTCATCGGCCTCTGGAAACTTTTCAAATGTCCAGCGTGGCATTTTTGTCACCACATAGTCAATTGACGGCTCGAAACATGCAGATGTTGTATCCGTTATATCGTTTCGCAATTCATCTAATGTGTATCCGATGGCTAACTTTGCGGCGATACGTGCGATCGGAAATCCGGTTGCCTTTGATGCCAAGGCCGAGCTACGAGAAACCCGAGGGTTCATCTCAATCACCACCATGTCGCTTGTCTTGGGATCAATGGCAAACTGGACATTGGCTCCACCAGTATCCACACCAACCGCACGCAATATGTCGAATGCAGCATCCCGCATTCGCTGATATTCCTTGTCCGTCAGCGTCATGATGGGAGCGACCGTAATGGAATCTCCTGTATGAACCCCCATTGGGTCAATATTCTCAATTCCACAAACGACAATACAGTTGTCCTTGTGATCCCGAATAACCTCGAGCTCATATTCCTTCCAACCCAAGAGTGATTGATCAATTTGCACCTGTCCGATACGCGAAGCACCGATACCGCGGCGAACGATGCTATTGAATTCATCGCGGTTATAAGCAATTCCACCACCGAACCCACCCAAGGTAAATGCGGGGCGAACAATGGCCGGTAGCCCCACCGTCTCAAGAAACTCGTGAGCTTCTTCGAGGCTTGTCACGGTTTTGGCATGTGGCTGTTTGAGACCCAAGGACTCAACGATCCCGCGGAAGATATTGCGATCCTCTGCGCGATAAATAATCTCACGATCGGCACCAAGCATTTCCACACCAAAATCGGCCAGGGTGCCTTCCTCCTCAAGTCCACAGGCACAGTTCAACGCTGTCTGTCCACCCAGCGTTGGAAGTAACGCATCGATTGGTGTGCCTGCTTCAGCCTCTCGGGCAATGACCTTGGCAACTGCTTCTGGTGTAATTGGCTCGATATAGGTGCGGTCCGAGAAGGCTGGATCAGTCATGATCGTCGCGGGATTGGAATTCACCAGAACCACGCGTACGCCCTCTTCATGGAGTGCTTTGCATGCCTGGGTCCCTGAATAGTCGAATTCACAGCCTTGCCCAATCACAATTGGGCCGGAACCGAGAATGAGGATGTTTTTTAGTTCTTGGCGACGTGGCATGCCGAATATGCGCCGGTTTTGATGAGCCTATCACGCCCGCAATAATGTGGCTCAGTATTGGAGGGCTATACACAAAATTTAGGCAAAGAAATAAAGAAATGCGGGTGGCCCGTTGACACCCACCTTCTGAAGGACCAATGTATATCAATCATGCCATGGTATGCCATTACCGGCATCGTTTTCGGTGCTCTTCTGATTCTCGTCACGCTCGCTTACCACTGGCTCATTCCATGGCTCCGACGAACACCTGGTGAATCAGTGTTCTATGGTGCTCTTTTCCGATTCGGAGAGGCTTTTTTCTGGCTCATCCATCGATACAAAGGGTATGGGCTGGAATATCGGCCTGATACGAGAAATCCAGGCAAGCTCATCGTCGCCTGCAATCACAGCGGATCGATTGATCCCTTTTTAGTTCAGTTCGTGTGTCCATTCCATATTCGGTGGATCACGTCGGTCCGAGGGGTTCCCCGACTCTTCCGCCCTCTGGTCAATTATCTTGGATCGCTTAATCTCAACAGCAGGGGGCAAGATACCCATGGCTTACGCCAAGCCATGACCCATCTGAATGCTGGAAAAGTACTGGGAATCTTCCCTGAGGGTAAGATCGCGGTGCCCCCACAGGAGATTGGCCCTTTTGCCCACGGGATCGGCTACCTGGTCTCCAAAACCGATGCGCCAGTCCTTCTTGTTTGGATCTCGGGAACCCCTGATACAAACCAGGTGCTCCCCTCGCTGCTTCGTCCCAGCCATAGCTCTATCACCTTCATTGATTACATTAAATTTGAAACCGGCATGCACAAGTCACAAATTAGCGACCAGCTGAGAGAGCGGCTTCACCAAGCCAGCGGGTGGCCTCTTCGCGATCATGTGCAAGAGCCTGATAGGATGGAAACATGATCTCCAAGATTACCGGAAAGCTGGATTCTGTTGATCAAGGCCGGGCCATGCTCACCTGTGGTCATGTGACCTATGAACTTCTCATCACTGCGGTCGATACACAGCGATTACAAGCCCAACAAGGCGAAGAAATCGAGTTCCATACGTTGCATTACCTTGAAGCACAGTCGCAAGGCTCGTCTTTTGTCCCACGACTGGTTGGCTTTGCAGCAGCCAGTGACCGGTCTTTCTTTGAGCTCTTTACAACAGTCAAGGGTGTTGGCACACGACGCGCACTTCGATCGCTCGTCGTCCCCGTTGATCAAATCGCTGCGGCAATCGCCGAGAAGGACATCAAGTTCTTAATCACTTTGCCAGAAATTGGTAAACGGACCGCCGAGTCAATTGTCGCTGAACTTCATGGACGTGTTGACATCCATCTCCCTGAACCCAACACAACCGACAAGGGGGCTCAAGTTGCTGCTCGTGATGCAATCACAATGCTCTGCCAACTCGGTGAATCGATGCCTCAAGCCCGACGACTGGTCGCCGCCGCCTTAGAAGACGATCCCTCCCTTGATTCAGCTGATCGACTTGTGGCTGCAGCCTGTCAGATTAAGGAACATGCGTAAGCACTCAACCGCTACCAAAAAACGCGCCTGCGAGAAACACCCATGCGTTATGGAATGATTATGGCTGGTGGCTCTGGAACACGGCTCTGGCCGATGAGCCGAAGAGCACGCCCCAAGCAACTACTCGAGATCTTTGATGAACAGTCACTGCTGGGACTTGCCATGCAACGACTGGATGGTGTTATTGATCCTGATAAAAAACTCATCTGCGCTTCGGAACAGCATCGTGAGATCATCAAGAGTGGGCTACCCAATCTCGGCCCCGATCAGTTTCTCGGTGAACCTTGTGGGCGCGACACACTGAATGCTGTTGGTCTTACGGCTGCAGTATTACACCACCAAGATCCAGAAGCGATATTTCTCGTACTGGCCGCAGACCACATCATTGAACCGCAACGCGAATTTGCCCAAGCCACTCAAAAAGCCCTGAGCCTGGTAGAGGATGACCCCTCCAGAATGGTCACATTCGGAATTCGGCCAACACATGCAGCCACTGGCTATGGATATGTTGAGCGGGGCGACCCCATCAATGGATTCGAAGGTTCGTTCGCGGCAAAACGTTTTGTCGAAAAGCCCGATATCGCCACCGCTGAATCGTATCTCGCTTCCGGGAATTTTGACTGGAACAGCGGAATGTTTGTCTTTAGTGCCGCTTCATTCCTCAATGCATTGGCTCAATACGCTCCAGAATCACATGCTGGATTGACCCAAATCGCAAGCAAGTGGGACACCCCCCAACGCCAGGACGTGCTCACAGATATTTATCCAACACTACCCAAACTCAGTGTTGACTATGGAATCATGGAACCAGTGTCTAACGATGATCGCTGGAATATTTGTCTTGTTCCAATGAACGTTCAGTGGCTCGATCTCGGTAGCTGGACAAGTTACGCCGACACACTGACAGCAGATGAGCACGGCTGTCGGGCAAACGGCCCGGCAGTTCATGTGAATTCAAAAAATGTACTGACTGTGACTGATGATCCCACGCACACCATCACAACCATCGGCGCTGAGAATATGATTGTCATTCACACCGCCGATGCAACGCTGGTTTTACCCTTTGAATGCGACCAGCAGGTAAAGGACCTTGCTCAGCAGGTTGACCCCTCGCTGCGCTAGCAAGCTCATGCGATATCTCGGTATCGATCTTGGTGAAAAACGCACTGGCCTGGCGGCTGGCGATGATCGATCGGGCATTATCTCACCTATTGGCGCACTTGTCTTACCACCAGGGGCCGCTTTGTTCGATGCAATTGCCAAAGCCGCTCATGAACATGATGCAGCCATGCTGGTGATTGGCCTCCCGCTCAATATGGATGGCAGCCATGGCCCACAAGCGAAACGCGTTACTTCACTAGGAGAGACGCTCTCTGAACAACTGAGTATTCCAGTTGTCTTCCAAGATGAGCGACTCACAAGCGCTGCTGCTGATGCCGACATGGCACAAACTGGACGAACACACCAACAGAAAAAAAAGCTGCGTGACGCCCTTGCCGCTACGCACATTCTTCGCGATTACATTGAGGCTCAGTAAAAGCCCGGCTGCTACGCCGAGTCTTCAGAGGGACAAGCCTCGCGATCGAGATACCACTTCAGATGACCGCCACTCATTGCAGAGATCCCTAAAATGGGCAGGTCTTCAGCACCAGATGCAGTCATGGCGCGAACCAATTCGACCGTTGGTGCCATCGCTTTACCAGCCGCGACAACGCTAATCAATCTCGCTTGACTGAGAATATCCAGTCCAAGCGTTAGCCAGCGCTGACCATCGGGGCCTTCGACAAGGCCGGCATGTCGATCATGGGCCACTTCAGATGTTGGCGTTATTGCGGCCACGCCACCGTCAGCTTGTAGACCAAGTATCGCGTAATCCAGACGCTGCATTGCAGCTGGCCGCTCTACAAGTTTCGATTTCAAAAGTGCTTCATAGGTATGACCAGGTGGATCATCATCAACTGGCTTCCAAGGATGCACATTCGCTGCAGGAATATCTGAATGAAAAACGAGCCGTTCACGTACTTCTTGATAGTCATCAACATCAACACGCTGAGCGGCCATCCAAATATGCGTGCGTGACCAGGGAAAACTTCTCAGTGTGACATCACACATAAGTCGTTCATAGAGGCGCAGCTGTATCGGCCCAACGGTCAGCGCCATATGGAATTCCGAACAACTAATCAGAGAGCGCTCTGCATGAACAAATAGATCAGCAGCGATTAGCTCAATCAAGGAGTCAAGATCTGGCGCGACCGAAACAACTCCAGAAAGTACTGGCTTTGGTAGATCGCCGCCCACAACGTCATATCCATCGCTATCGCCAGTCGAATGGCGTGTCAGTTGATGAAGTCCATCAGGCAATCGCTCTTTAGGTGTCTCAGACATGACCAGTCACTCCTGGGCGATTTGCGTTCACGACTATTGGCATTCCAACAATATTAAGAGTCACGACTTGGATACTGACTATCATAGGCTTATGTGCTTAATCCATTCTGTACTTATTCTGGCGCTTTGTACGCAGACCGCCTCCGATTCCATGTCAGAGGCCCAAGAAGGGCTTCTGTTAGACCAGCGGATTGATCCAACACGAATCACGCTCATGGAATTGCCACCACTACCAGAGAAACTGGTACAACCGCTCCCACCTGAGCACCGAATCGCACCTTCATTCACGCAGAACGATCTTGAACCCACGCTTGATCAACAGGCGCGCGCAGCGATCACAAAAGGACTTGAGGCCCTACGAGCAATTCAGTCAACCGACGGCCTATGGGGCGTTGGCCAAGAAGCAAATCCGACTGGAGCCCCTCGCCAAAAGACCCCCGTAGATCTGGCCATTACCGCCCTGGTTGTCAAAGCATTTGCGCAAGCTGGCCAGGGCGATGACACGGCTGCAATACGTGGAATAAACGCCTTACTTGCCGCGAGACAAACCGATGGCACCTATGGCGCAGGCCCCCTTACTAACTATGTCACTGCCAGTATTGTCAGCGCCCTTGCTGCACAAGATGAATTTGAATACGGCGGTGTTATTCTCGACACGACAACCCAGCTCAAGCAAATGCAATGGGATGAAGCGGAGGGTTTAACAAAATCGCAAGATTGGTATGGAGGCTCTGGTTATGGCAATCGAGGTCGGCCAGATCTTTCTAACACGCAGATGATGCTCGAGGCGCTCTACGATGCTGGAGTGAGTCCAGATGAACCAGCGGTTCAAAGAGCGCTTGCATTTGTTTCACGCGCCCAGAACCTGAGAGCAACCAATGACTCCTCCTGGAACACGAACGATGGTGGGTTTATTTACACACCTGCCAACGGTGGCGAGTCTATGGCCAGTGAGGCCGCTGGCGAGGGGCGAGACGGCCGTGCCCTGCTTGCTGCCAATGAATCGCCCAGTCTTCGGAGCTACGGTTCAATGTCATATGCAGGCTTCAAAAGCTTGCTCTATGCAGGACTGACTGCAGATGATGTTCGCGTACGAGCTGTCTACGATTGGATTCGAAATAATTGGACGCTTGATGAGAACCCTGGACTTGGCCAGCAAGGCTACTACTACTACTTGCATGCGCTTGCGCGCGCCCTTCGGGTCGCTCAGCAAAATAATGTTATTGATGCCAGTGGCGTCGTCCACGACTGGCGCGTTGAACTGATCACAGCTCTTGTTTCGAGACAACAAGCGAATGGGCAGTGGATCAATCTCCAGGATCGCTGGCTGGAAAATGAGCCGGCGTTGACCACTGCTTATGCTCTATTGGCTTTAGAAGAGGCACTTAAGCCATTCAACAAAAGCAACTCAAAGTCGACTGAACCCGTACAATAGTACGCATGTATTTAAACAAACTCCCGCGTTTTTTCCTGTTGGCTCTTACTGCCGTGTTATGCGCTACCAGTAGCGCGTCAGCAGGTACTATTGATGTCACTTATTCACCTGAGATTACTGATAGCTATACCGGACGTGTCTACCTCATGTTCACCCAAGGCTGGGGCCAACCTCGCTTTGGTCCAAGCTGGTTTAATACAGAGCCTTTTTTTGCTGTCGATGTAGACCAGTGGAAGCCCGGAGAACCTCTCACTTTTGACGATAACGCACATAGTTTTCCAAAACCCTTAAGCAAGCTCTCTAAGAGCGACTGGAATGTGCAAGCCGTCATGCGACTTAATCAGAATTCGCCCATGCTCGGCGCTGGCATCGGTAATGCATACAGCAAAAAACAGTCCATTGTCATACCTGATCAAAGTGCAGATGCAATCGCACTAACCATTGACAGAGTTACAAAGGCGCCCTCTCTTCCTGCCACTGGCAACTGGTCAATGGCAGAACTTCCCAGTCCTTTATTGAGCGCGTTCTACAAAAGCCCCATCAAGATGAGAGCGATTGTGCTCTTGCCTGAAGGCTATGAAATGTCGGGCGATCGCCACTATCCCACACTCTATTGGGTCGGCGGTTTCGGCAGCGACCACTTGAGCGCGTTTCAGTTCAGTAACGTGTGGAACAATACGCCTGGCAGTGACGACATCATCCGTGTGGTCTTAGATCCCCTTTGCTACGGTGGGCATCACGTCTTTGCAGACTCAGCGAACAATGGCCCGCGCGCCAAAGCCTTAATCGAAGAGTTTATCCCTTACTTAGAGCGAACATATCGAGTTGACCCTCATCCAGAAGCACGTTTCCTTTCCGGCGTGTCTTCAGGTGGATGGTCCACACTTTGGCTACAAGTGATGTACCCCGACTCTTTTGGCGGTGTTTGGTCACTTTGCCCAGATCCAGTTGATTTCCGCGCATTCCAACAAGTCAATCTTTACGCGCCAGATGCCAATCTTTTTCTCGCGAGCGATGGGCAACGTGCTGCGCTCGCACATGAAGGGGAAGTACAGCTTATTTACACAGACGATTTTGTGGCGGTCGAGAATGTACTTGGTGATGGCGGCCAACTACGCAGTTTTGAATGGGTATTTAGCCCGCGTGGTAAAGATGGAAAGCCACTACGAATTGCAGATCCTCTAACCGGTGTCATCAATCCTGAAGTCGCTGAAGCATGGAAGAAGTATGACATACAAGAGTATCTCCTCAAGAACTGGAGCCAACTTAAAGAGAGACTCGCCAACAAGATTACGATCATCGTCGGCAGCGAAGACACCTTCTACCTTGATGGGGCTGTGATACTACTTGCAGAGACCTTCGCAACGTTGGGCGCAGACGCGAAAGTTGAAGTACTGGAAGGCGAAGATCACAGTAGTTTCATCAATAAGAGACTCTTTGATCGAATCGACCGAGAGCTACTCGATCGCTACAACGCCCAACAGCTCGCCAAACCAGAGAACAACTAAGCAGTCACGCTGGGCGACGATGGGGTACGCCGTCTCCATAACCACGCACATAACCGCGCTGAAAAAGCCAAGAGAAGTCCACCAGTCGCCTGATGAGCCGTCGTAATGGCCACTGTCAGCGGTGACATGGCTGCATCTTTACCCGTGCTGAGCACTGCGATCAGCGCTAAGATGCCGAACAAGATCTGTAAACCAAGAATACACAACACCAAGACACCCGCTCGTTGGATAACGCGCTCATCACGGTTTTGTGTAATCGCAACGCCGCCCGTGATAATCACGAGCAGCAACACGAGCACCGCGAGAACAATATGTAACTGCAAGAGGCCGTTGACACCTGCAGCCTCTATACCCATCGGCCATTTATAATGGCGATAGGCCGAGCCAATCGCAATTTGCGCGAGAACTCCAATAACGAGCCAGGCCCCTAACCAGCTCCCTGTGCTCTGTGTCTCCTCACGCGGTACCGCTTTCCATCGCGTATGCATAAATACGCCAAACAAGGCTGAAAACGCGAAGACGACTTGACCAAACACTCCATGAACGGCAGCCAACGCAATACTGTTCTCAGTCACCCGGGTGCCTCCGAGTGTTCCTTGTATGAGTAGCAGCACGATAAAGACGCCCGCCACTACGACAAGCCAAGGTCGACGATCAAGACGCATCACGGCAAAGAAGAAGATGAGTGCCGTGAGGCCGACAAGCATTCCATAGAGACGGTGCGCGTGCTCAAAGTACACGCCATCAGTCATCTCACTGAGTGGGTAAAGGAGCATGTTGTGGCCAAAAGTATTGGGCCAATCTGGCACCGCCATGCCAACCTGAAGGCCAGTCACCAACCCGCCAACAATGAGCATAAAAAACACCATCCCAAAGATGACATTGCCCAGAATACATCGCCAATTGATTTGTAGTGATCTGGTATTTCTTGTCAGTGCACTTGCGACCAAAGCGCCAAGTCCACAAAGAAAAACGCTCACGCCATACACACCAAGCGCCCATAGCACAGCATCACCGGTCATCTGAGCGGCATCCTCACTGCCACCGACAACTGCACCAATCAACAACATGTTGATACTTGCACAGATCAGGCCAGCCCCAACGCCACCCTTCCACCCACCTCCGGTAAAACCAATAACACCGCCACCAACGACCAACACCAGCAGCGTAAGGGCAAAGAGGACCTCTCCCAGAGCCAAGCCCACCTGCATGAACGCAATGAACGCAAAAACCCACATGGCTGTGGTCATAGCCAAGCCAATGGCAAGGGTCCGTCCTGGCTGTTTTTGAGCCTGATTGACCATCTTCAACTCACTACATTTTGCATCATTTAGGACTTCGCACGCTATACTGAGGGATCTGATCCGGGTTTGAGTATTTTAGCCTAGTAATCAATTCCTTTCCTTGGGCAATGCTTTGCACGGATCTTTTCTCCCGCATGGAAACAGGTTCTTAACATCGACCGGGATTTTTACACTGATGTGCGCAATGAGCACTCCTATCTCCGACGAGGCCACGACGACGGCCTCAGAGGCCACCGCCAGCAAAAAAAGTCTGCCGGCGCTCTACTGTGACCTCACCAAAGCCCGACTCACCTCACTGGTGTTGCTGACCACTTTTGTTGGTTTCTTTATCGGTAGCTCTACGACCATCGATTGGCTTGTTCTCTTATGGACACTCATAGGCACAGCGCTCTCAGCAGCGTCCGCCTCAGCACTCAATCAACTGATGGAAGCCACCTTGGATAGCCGGATGCAGCGGACTCAGGAAAGGCCAATTCCATCTGGTGCAATGGGGCGTGTGCATGCTTTCATTGCAGGCATGTTGATGGGATATGTTGGCCTCGCCATCCTTGCCCTTTTGGTCAACTTACTGGCCTCAGGCTTGGCACTCGCCACAATTGTCTTATACGTCCTGGTCTATACACCACTCAAGACCCGAAGCACGCTCAACACCCTGATTGGAGCCATCTGTGGAGCATTACCCCCACTGATTGGTTGGGTTGCAGCCACCGGCACCCTGTCCGGAGGCGGCTGGCTCTTAGCAGCCATTCTGTTTGTGTGGCAGTTACCACACTTCTTTGCGCTCGCTTGGATGTACCGCGAAGACTATCGACGCGGCGGTTTCAAAATGCTGCCTGTTGTCGATGAAACCGGACGACTGACCAGCGAGACCATTGTGATTACGAGCCTCTGCCTCATTCCACTGGGACTATTGGTCTGCGCAGCAGGTCTTGCCGGTGAGATTTTTGCAATTGGTGCCGTGCTCTTAGGTGGCTGGTTCAGTTATCGAGGCATGCAGCTCTACCGTCGCCGAACTGACGAAAATGCAAAAAGAGTCTTTATGGCAAGCCTTTTGTATCTCACCGTCCTTCTTGTTCTTCTCGTGATCGATCGGCACCCCTATAGTCCCTTGGACGCCTTCGTAGCACAACAAAGAGATGCTCCAACTGCGAGCTTTGAAACAGCACATCCAGATATCATCACCAACCCTTCCGCACAATGAATCAATCAACTGACGACAACCAACCTCAACGGCCCCAAAAAATGCTCACTGTCGCTGGCGGTGGATGGGTCATTCTTCTTGCAATAGCGTTGTGCCTTGGCGCCGCTCTTTGGCTGGCTACTCCGGCTCTCCTACGTGGCATGGACCCTCCTTTAGGTGATGGAATCAATCCTGAGAGTTACGGTTTTGATCTATCTCTGGTCAATGGTGATCGAGATGCATTGACTGCTGGCATGCGCTATCGAGATATGGTGCACCCACTAACGATGCCACCTCGTCTATCCGTAGATGAGGTCAATGCCAAAACCGGCCGCAAAAAATACATGGTGCCCTCGGACTTGGTCATCGGCGTGGCAGTCGGCGACGAAGCCCGTGCCTATCCCCTTCACGTTCTCAACGTACATGAAATCGTAAACGATACTGTTGGCAACAAGCCTATCGCGGTCACCTACCACTGGCCTTCAGGTGGAATCCGTGTCTTCGAACGCACAATGAATGAACAGATACTCGAGCTCGGGGTCAGCGGCCTGCTGTATAACGGCAATGCTGTTTACTACGACCGCAAGCGTGATGACATGCCCACAACTCAGCCCAGCCTTTGGAATCAACTCGAAGGAACGCCATTAGCCGGCCCCGCAGCCCAGTCACAACAAACGCTCAATACCTACCCCACGCAGTTGACCACCTGGGCGTCTTGGCTTGCAGCTCACCCCGAGACAACGGTCATTGATAGAGATCCAACCTATGCACGGGTATACAAGAAGTCGAACCCACAAACAGGAGATCCTTCGTACTTCACCAGCAACGTGCTTCCCAATGGCACAGCACTCTCGCACACACCTGATGCAGATAGTGCCCCGTTTAAAGAACGAGTTATCGTTGTGACTGATCGCAACAACAAACGCTACGTCTATCCCTACAATCTTATCGCCGCGCAAGTCGATGGCGATGGCAACTGGATAGACGAAACATCAGGGCAACCGATTCGTTTTTCATATGTTCAAGATCCTGAGCATGTGTCTGCCGTCTATACCGACAGCAACTTGCCCATTAATGCGCCTTATAGTTTCTGGTTTGCTTGGCATGCCCTTCACCCTAAAGATGAGCTTATGACCATGCCAAAGACAGACAAGTCAGACTAAATCGCAAAGACCATTACCAAAAGCAAGATGATCCAAACGACATCGAGGAAGTGCCAGTACATGGCACAGCCCTGAATGACGCCTCGGCTCACATGATGCGCCCCAGCCTTCGCCGCCATCAAGAGCACCACGCCCACTGCGACAAGTCCACCAATGACATGCACTGCATGGATGCCTGTCAGCATATAGAAGCCTGCAGCCGCCACACGCGGCACTCCATTCTGATTCCACAAGCTGGCGACAGCATCGTGCCACTGAAACCAAGCAGCTGCTTGAATCAAAACAAAGAGCACACCCAATAGCCCCGTCATACCAATCAGTGCCATGGCGCCTCTGACTTGATCACGCCGATACATCACGACTGCAAAATGGACAGTGCCACTTCCAATGATAAGTACGGCCGTTGAAATCCATAACATCCATGGCACCGCAGGAAGCGTTGCTGGCCAAAGTTCACCGGCCTGAAATCGAAGCACCAGAAAGGCAACCAAGGTCGCTGCAAATAAGGCACCCAGTGATATAAGAAACAGCATTAGGCCAAAGCGACCTGCACCAAGACGATCGGCCGTTGTTTGAAACGGTGTTCTTGAGTTGCGTTGAACTCGATCAACTGGAAGCGAATTACCCGTAGGAGGGGTCATTTGGGAAGTCCGAGTTCCGTCAGTCGATCTTGGATAACCGACGAGTCATTCTGATCAACAAGCGTCTGATATTCTTTCGTATCTGTTATCGCAAACCCAATGAATAACGCCAGGAGGATCACTGAAGTAATAAAAATAAAGGACACGAACGGACGATCCCACCTCAAGTGCATGAAGTAGAGGCAGACAATAGAAGCCTTAACAGTTGCAATAATCAGGGCAAGCAACAAGTTCATTTCAGGCATATGCCATTCATTGAAGTCGATAAAGCTTGAGAACACGGTTACACCGGTAAGAAGAAGCAGAATCGCACAGATAAACGCAAGAAACCACATAGGCACTGCATGGCCGATACCGGCGTGTTCATGCGCCTTTGGATGGTGGTGTTCGATATTTGCTTCTGTGTGCTCGTGCGACATTACTCAACGCCTGTCCATAAATGGGTCAGATGAGATAGAAAAGTGGGAACAAGAATATCCAGATTAAATCAACGACGTGCCAGTACAACCCACCGCAATCCACGGGCGTGTAGTACTGCCTATTGAACCGACCACGCAAGGTCAGATAGATCAACCAAAGAATGACGATGATGCCAACCACAACATGGATTCCATGAAGGCCGGTCATCAAGAAGTAGATGGTGAAAAACTTCTGAGCATTGGGCGGGCGATCAGGATCTTGAAGTGGATGCTTTTGAAGCTCCTGCATTGCCTCTTCAGGATTGTCTGCATAAGCAGCCATCGCCGCCTGGTCTTGTTGGGCTGCGATACGCCCTTCCTTATAGAAGACTCGATAGGTTTCTTCTTCTTGAACAACCTTGCTTTGATTGAGCCCACTGGGACCAATTGCTGCTGGCTCGTTGGCACTGGCCTCGGATGGCGGAAGCGAAGGCAGATCTGCTCGGGCCTCTATCAGAGCCGCTTCTTGCTGCGACTCTGTGACATCCATCGTTGCAGCCATGGCTTGGTCTTGATCTGCTTGTTCTTGGATCTCAACCCAAATGTGTGAATCCGCAGGCTTGTCATAGAAAGCCATTCCTGGCAAGAGGCCTTCATGAATTTTATGACTGTACTCTACGTACTTAATAGCCAAGAACCCAAAGGCGCCCAAAAGTGTGAGCACCAAACAGATAAAAAGCCCGGGCTTATTGCCGCGCTGCGCCATTGTCACACCCATAGCCATGGTCATGCTACTGAGCAAAAGGACGCACGTATTAATAGCACCCCATTTGACTGACAGGTACTGACTTCCATAAGCAAAGATATCGGGGTGATTGCCCCGCCAAATTGCGTAGCCGCAGAAGAGACCGCCAAAGAGCAAAATTTCAGTTGCCAGGAACAACCACATCCCAAGCTTGCCGGCTTCGAACTGCTGGGTCATATTGTCCCAGTGATGTCCAAGCTCCTTGGGATGGTCATGATGCGCATCATGATGATCATGCTCTACAGGGATCTGGGTCACGCGTGACCTTCCTTTCCTGCATCAATGCTACCAGGACGTTCAATATCATCTCGCCATTTGTAGCCTTGCTCCGACTCATCCCACTCAAGGACACTGAAATCGTAGCAATCACCCACAGTCGGAGCCTCTTTGAAGTTGTCGTGTGGTGGCGGTGATGTGCACTGCCACTCCAAGCTGCGGCCGCCCCAAGGATTGGAAGGCGCTCGCTTTCCGGCGAAGAGCGAGTAGAGCAAATAGCCAGCCGTCACAAAGAAGCCAATGGCCAACACATATGAACCAAGTGTTGAGATCACATGATAACGGTGATAAAGATCTGTCTGGACTAAGCCGTCATAGGTTGCATAGCGACGCGGCATCCCCTGACTTCCAAGAGCAAACTGCGTAAAGAAAGTCACGTTGAAACCAATAAAGACCAATGCAAATGCGAAGCGGCCCCAGTTTTCACTGTACATGCGACCGGTCATTTTCGGCCACCAGTGGTGCATTCCACCAATCATTGCAATGAGGGCCGAACCCATCATGACATAATGGAAGTGTGCAACCACAAAGTATGTGTCATGCAGGTGAATGTCTGTAGCCAGCGTTCCCAAGTGAAGTCCTGTCAGACCACCAATTGCAAAGATCACAATAAACCCGAGCGCATAGAGCATCGGCGTATTAAGACTAATCGATCCTCTGTACAACGTAGCCAGCCAGTTAAAGATCTTGATCGCTGACGGAATCGAAACGCTAAACGTAATCGCTGAGAATACGACATTGATTAACTGAGACTGCCCAGATGTAAACATGTGGTGACCCCACACGAGAAATCCGAACAACGCAATGGCAATTGAACTAAACGCAATAAAGCGATATCCAAAGATGTGCTTATGACTATGAACAGAAATCAGCTCACTGATAATGCCCATGGCAGGCAGAATCATAATGTACACCGCGGGGTGTGAATAGAACCAGAAGAAGTGCTGATAGAGAACAGGGTCGCCGCCGAGTGCAGGGTTAAAGAAACCCATTCCAAACAGACGTTCCATGAAGAGCAGCGCAACAGTAATTCCAAGGACGGGTGTCGCGAGCACCTGAATCAGTGCTGTTGCATATAACGCCCAAAGGAATAGAGGCATCCTAAACCACGTCATCCCAGGTGGTCGCAGACGATGAATTGTCACAATGAAATTCATGCCTGTAAAGATCGAGCTGAATCCGAGAATGAAAACACCAATCACTGCCCAAAGCACGCCGCCAAAAGCCATTCCATCTGTCGTGCTATAAGGCGTGTAGAAGGTCCATCCAGTATCAAGACCACCATCAACGTTAACCAAGACCATGATAAAAAAGACCGCTCCAGCCATCCAAAGCCAAAAGCTAAAGAGATTCAGTCTTGGGAATGCGACGTCCTTAGCGCCCAACATAATAGGGAGCACGAAATTACCTAGTGCAGCTGGCACACTCGGAATAATCACGAGGAATACCATGATCGCGCCATGCAAGGTGAACGCGCGGTTGTAATTGGCGTTATCACTAAAGACAGCACCTTCAGGCGAGAGCAACTGTGTTCGGACAAGAAGCGCAAAAATACCACCAACGAAGAACATGCCCAACACACCACAGAGATACATCACGCCAATTCTTTTGTGATCGAGTGTAAAGAGCCAACTCCAGAAACCGCGCGTGTAGGTGAGATAATTATCTCTTGCGAGCTCTGGTGCTACTGGTGGGGTTGGTGGTACAGGAATGGTGGTCATCGCACTAGGCCTCTGGGGTCCCTCCGTCTTGATTTGCTGTTTGTACCTCTTCGGGTTCCGCTTCCTCTGGAGGTGCTAGATTTTCCGGCGCAGGCTTGACGGATCCATCAGCTTCAAAGTAGGTGTCGAGGTCACGGAGCATCATAATCAACGCATCGACCTGGCGATCCTTTAGTTGCCCCTTGAAACTTGGCATCACAGGACCATAGCCCTCATTAATAAGTTTCTGTGGGTAGAGGATCGATTCACGAATGTAATTTTGCACACCACCCATGTCAGGGTCATAAAAACCATCGCCTTGCTTTTGCAACTGTGACATGACCGCACCGTTTGTAAACCTCTGCTCACCGGCTTGCGTACGTTCCCACAGCCCCTTAAAGGTCGGGCCAGTATTCGGATCCCCGTTGACACTATGACATGATGCACAGCGTGGGTAGAGCTTATCCGCTGCATAGTAGCCAAGCGCTTCTGTCGGCAAGTCCATATATTCCTGAGCCAACCTCGCAATTTCAATCTGAAACTCTTCCTCAGGAAGAACGAAAACGCGCGCTGACATATCAGAATGTCCCTTGCCGCAATATTCGGAGCACAACAACTGGAACTCGCCCGGTTTTGTTGCCGTGAACCAGAGCGTTCGATAACGACCCGGCACCACATCATTTTTGACTCTAAATGCTGGAATGAAAACTGAGTGCAACACATCTGAGGATGTCATAATGAACTGCACCGGTCGATCCATAGGAAGCGTTACCTGATCACCCTCAACAGCGCCATTGGGATGCTGGAAAGTCCAAGACCATACCTGGCCATTGACACGTACCTCATAGGCATTTTCCGGCACCGTATCAAGATACATGTAACCGGTCATACCCATATAGAACATCACAACGACAATCAGTAGCGGGACAATTGTCCAGGTCACTTCAAGTGCTGTGTGGTGCGTTACTTCTTCACCCTCACGCGTATGGCTTCGCCGTCTGTAAACGATTGAGAAGACAACGGTCAGAATGAGAATCGCAGCAAAGAAGATATAGCAAATGACATTAATGAACTCAAAGAGCCAATCTATCTTTGGTGCGACTTCAGAGGCTTGCTCGGGCATCCAATAAGTGGCGCCGCCCGACGCAGTCGTTCCGATTGCGCTCAGTACTTCTAGCTGAATGATGTCGGCAACAAGTGAAATCACGTCACACCACCTTGTGAGGTCTCACCTGAGCCGTTAAAGGCGTCCATTTGTTTTGATGCAGGACGATCTATACCTCTGACCGATGGCTGGCTCGCAGGAGACCCCTGATTGCCACCACCATTATTTTTTGCGGGGCCAATGAGCTTGAGAATAAACAAGCCAATGAGAATCAGCACAACAGTGACAACGCCACCAATTTTAACTGCTGCCATTGCGCTAAACTTATAACTCTTGCTATCTGGATCATAGTAAAAGCAACGCAGTGCCATTCGCTCGAATGGAGATCCGATAGCGCCTTCGGACGACTCAATCAACGCCAACTTGGTGTCGCGAGGATCAAACTCAATATCATTGAAATACCGACTCACTCGACCAGATGGCGTAACGAACTGAATACTGGAAGCATGGGCATACTCACCGCTTGATTCGTCATAGCGATACCCAAAGCCAATAGAATTGGCCAGCGTTTCAATTTCTGATTGATTACCAGTCAAGAAGTGCCAACCCTTATCGACACCTTCTCGGTCATAAAAACTAAGGTAGTGACGCTTCTTCACCTGCGCGAGCTCTGGCTCCTCATTCGGATCGATACTGACAGTCACAATCTCGAATTCGTTGCCTGCAGTCCAATCAAGTTTATTCAAAGACTTAACGAGACCATTAAGGGTGAGCGTACAGAGCATGGGACATCGGTAATAATTGAGCGTCAAGATGACGGGCCTACCCGGCTTAAAGTAATCACCAAGCTTGACCTTTTTGCCATGCTCATCGACAAATTCAAGATCAAGAGGCAACTGCGCATCGAGCTTTTCGACCACACCAACGCCTTCGAACTCAACTGGATTATCGTCGGCAGCATATTGGGCAGTAGCGCGCGTTGAAACAACTGCACAAACCAGCAGTCCAAACGCGATCAGATTTGATATTCGCCACTTACTCATTGGGTGTTCTGTGTGCCCTTCGCTGCATCTGCTAATCCATACTGTTGAACAATCGTGCCAATCGCATGACCGATTGGAACTTCTAAACGCTGCTGCTGCTGATCCTGAGCGTCGGTGTACTCCACCCAACGCGCATCCTGATTTCTAAGAAAAGCCTGGGCTTCAATAACCACCTGTCGATCTTGATTCTCAATACTCTCCACTTTGCCACCGAACTCCACCCGATCAACCTGGTAGAACAGCGCCGTAAGCGCCAAGAACACGGCAATAAAGATCACACAAGAACACACGCCGATGATCCAAAGTGGACCAGCAGTGGGATCTTCATGATCCTCTTTATTGTGCTCGATGTTGTGATGGGTATGAATGCTCACAAATAACTCTTTTATCTACATGTTCTCAAAGTGAATTGAATCGGGTAACCATGGATCACGAATTGGTATCAAAGCGCAGTTTCGAAGACGATAGATTGTGCCAGCAACCATCAGGCAAACCATGCCGCCTAATAAAGTAAAGTTAACAACGTGCCAACCGTAGCCCGTGGAGATCGTTCCATCGTTGACTGCTGCCACGAGTTGGTCGTATTCCACCACTTTGGCCATTGCATAACCCGCCTCTTCCATTTGAGGCATCACAAGCCAATAAATATCGAGGAAGAACATCAACAACATCCAGCAGGCCAACAGGGTCATGGCCGCAGGCTGTCTCTTGGGATGCTTTGAAACCAAAATAATGAATGGCACCAGGAAGTGCCCCAGTAGTAAAACCATCGTCACCCAGAACCATGGGCCAATTTGGCGAACCAGGAAAAAGTCCGTCTCAATCGGAATGTTGGCGTACCAAATCAGCATGTACTGACTGTAGGCAATGTAAGCCCAGAAGACGATGCCAAATGCAAAGAGAAGCTTGCCCATATCCTGCCAATGCTCGTGGGAAATCTCTTTCTTAACATGACCAGTCTGCTGCAGTACAAAGACTAAAATTATTAAGAAACTAAAAAATCCACAACAAGTAGCTGCAAAGAAGTAGACACCCCACATGGTTGAGAACCACTCGGGGTTCAGGGACATCATCCAATCAACCGCTGCAAAAGTTGAAGTCAGGGCGTACAAAATCAGCCCCACTGGTGCACCGCGCTGAAGTCGCCTCGACCAGTGACGCTCACCATCAGCATCCTGCCGGACCGAGTTTGAAAACAAAAACCAGGCGAGTCCACCCCAAACAACAAAGTAGATCACCGAACGGATCAACCAGAAGGGCACATTCAGATACGCCATCTTCTTCTCAATCAAGCTATGCCCGTGGGCCCCACCATGTCCGCTGTCATCACTATGGGCCCCACCATGTCCGCTGTCATCACTATGGGCCACTGCTGCTGTTCCATCAGCATCTGCCAATGCAACCATCTGAACATTCACATCGGAACTGTCCATTCCGGCGTGTTGTGCTTGAATCGCAGCAACCTCCCCCACCCATTTATAGATCAGTTCACCATGGCCGCTGACCATGAGAACCCAAAGTGGGATGAACAACACCCAGAGCCAGACGAAATTAGATGCCACAGCCTCAGCAAGGCGCCGAATAACGACGCTCCAACTTGCACGCGTCATGTGATGCAACAAGCTGAAGAAAAGGCCACCCAGCGATATCGAAACAATGACGATAAAAGCAAACATATATGACCGCCAGAAAACTTCTCCGTCGGTGAAGAAGATGCCTGCCAGAATGCTGACCACCATGCACGCGATGCCAATAAGGCCAAAGGCCCAGAACATTTTGCGCCCGACAGGGCCGAGATAGCGAGCATCACTAGGCTGATGGGCCGTCATGGTGTTGCCTCCGAATCCGTGTCGGCCTGGTCAGCAGATGGTTCTTCGACGATACGTGGTAGCGAGTCGGCATCAGGCACTGTCGCTGGATCTGCATTACGACTCTCTTGCAGCGCCTTAATGTAAGAAACGATCGCCCAACGGTCATCGATGGCAATCTGATCTCCATAACCCGACATGTTTCTAACACCATTGGTAATCGTATTGAAGACTTGCCCAAGAGGCTGTTCAACAATTTGAGGTTCATGAATATTCTTGGCTTGAACCCAAGTCGTACCTGTTGGAAGCCCACGTTCGAGCAACTGCATGGCTCTTTGATTAATAATGCCATCACCTACACCTGTAGGGCCATGGCATGGCATGCAGTAAATCTCGAATCGTTCTTGGCCACGTAGAACAAAGTCAGTTGTAATTTTGATCTGCTCTGGGAATTCTACGGCCCACGCACCATCAACCACACCCATGGCGTAATGGGTATCGTCAACCATATCGCCTTGGGCAATTGCTCCCGGGACGACTGGTCGCATTGAGCGGCCATCATTGAAAAGCAAATTGGGTTGCTGCCCGACATACTTTGGCTGGTTATCCATGTTTTGAATAATGTGGATACGCGGATGCTGTTTAGGAACAATACGAGCTCGCGCAATCAAAGCCGGCGGTATGAGTGCCAGTATACCGATCACAATGAGCGCATATTTGATCCAACGAGGAACCACGGGCTTAGGCCTCCAACCAATCAATGACTTCAGGATCTAGGGTCTTTAGAAATGCTTCTGTTTCACCACGCACATACTTCGGATCGCGTGTTTCAATAACAACAAAAAATCGGTCATCAGAAAGACGCATCAAACGCGGATGTCTAAACACGGGATGATAAAGACGAGGAAGGCCATTCATCACAAACATGGCGCCGACCGCCGTCAGACATGCGAAGAGAATCGTCATTTCAAATGCCACAGGAACGAAAGCTGGTGCACTGACCAATGGCTTACCACTCACCTCAAACTGATAACCACTCACAGGCACAAGTAACCAAAGCGGTAGCTCAAGTGAATTTGTGTAGACCTGGAGGAATATGGCAACCAGGGTTCCTGTCAGACCTGCGAAGAAGACAATAATGGGCAAGATCGTCGGTTTTATTCCCATCGCTTTATCGAGGCCATGGACAGGGAATGGAACCAGACAATCCCACCATCGGTATCCAGCAGCGTGAACAGCCTTTGCTGCCTCATATATTTTTGCCGTCGACGTAAACTCTGCAAAGACGCCATAGGGCCGTTCAGTGCTTTCAACCTCATCGCTGACGGGCTCATTCGTCGTCATGGTCAAATCTGTCATGAAGCCACCTCCTTCGATTCCGAGGAAGCATGATCATCATGATGTGCATGTGGATCCGCCTGCGGCATAGTGGCCTTGATTTCAGAAATCGCAATCACCGGCAGGTAACGAATAAACAACAGGAAGAGCGTCATAAACAGGCCGAAACTTCCTATGAACATGGCGATGTCAACCCATGTTGGCGAGAAGTATCGCCAAATACTGGGAATCTGAGGCTCAGCTAATGAGGTGATCACAATCACAAATCGCTCAAACCACATACCGACGTTCACCAGAAGCGACGCAATAAAGACAATCCAGATGGAACGACGGCACACCTTAAACCAGAAGATCTGAGGCGTAATAACATTGCAAGAAACCATAATCCAATAAGCCCACGCGTATTGGCCGAATGCACGATTCACAAATGCGAAGGTTTCCATCAATTCGCCTGAATACCAAGCGATGAAGAATTCCATGCCATAGGCGTAGCCAACCATTGACCCGGTCAGCAGCACAATCTTGCACATATTCTCAATGTGTCGTTTTGTAATGAAGTCCTTCAGGCCCCAGAGCTCACGAGCAGGAATCGCCAAGGTCAGGACCATACCGAATCCACTGAAAATGGCACCGGCGACAAAGTAAGGCGGGAAAATTGTCGTATGCCAACCTGGTAACTGACTGACCGCAAAGTCGAATGAAACGACCGAGTGGACGGAAAGAACCAATGGAGTGGCCATTGCAGCAAGCAGTAAATAACATCGTTCATAACGATGCCAGTGCCGCATACTGCCTCGCCACCCCAAAGAAAAGATGCCATAAAGAACTGACTTGAGCTTCGTTGTCGTTCGGTCGCGTAGCGTCGCCAGATCGGGCACCATGCCGACATACCAGAAGATCAACGAAACAGTGAAATAGGTGCCAACCGCGAACACATCCCACAAGAGTGGACTACGAAACTGTGGCCACATAGACATTTGGTTGGGAATTGGGAACAACCAGTAGGCCAACCAAACACGGCCAATGTGAATGCCCGGATAGAGACCGGCACAAACCACTGCAAAGATCGTCATCGCTTCTGCAAAACGATTGATTGATGTACGCCACTTCTGGCGGAATAGGAACAAGACAGCAGAAATGAGTGTGCCTGCATGGCCAATACCAACCCAGAACACAAAGTTAACAATCGGGAATCCCCAGGCCACTGGAACATTGTTGCCCCAAACACCAACGCCGGTCAGAAAGAGGTATCCAACCAAGACCATCAACATCGAGGCCAACGCAGCTGAAATGACAAAGGTGATATACCAGGCCAACGGTGGCCTTGGCGCCTCATTAACCGCACAGATGTCTGATGTCACAGAGGTAAACGAGTCGTGGTTCAATACCAAAGGCGCGCGAACACCGGGTTCATCGAATGTGTTACTCGAATCGCTTACGCGTGGCTTGCCAGCAGACAACGTACTCATGCTGTGGGTGCCTCCCCAGCATGCTCCGTATGGCCTGGTTCAGCATGACCATGAGCGCCATTTTCAGCCTCTGCCGTCAACGGATTTGTGACCTTGGCTAAATATTTAGTACGCGGGCGAATATTGATCTCCTCAAGCACCGAGTAAGACAACTTGAGATTCTGCTGACGAGCCACCTCACTGTTGGGGTCAAGCAAGTCACCAAATGTAATAGCGCCGGCTGGACATGCCTGGGCACAAGCAGGAACAATGGTGCCATCTGGAATGGGAATACGATTCTGATTCGCGTTCAATTCTGGTGGCGGCTTAACCCAAGTGCGTGCTTGCTCTTCTTTTTCTGCCTTAGGCAGTTGCACCCATGCATTCTTAGCCTCAATCTTCGCCGCCTGAATACGCTGAGTGCAGTAGGTGCACTTCTCCATCACACCACGCATTCGCACCGTCACTTCCGGATTGAACTGCATACGCCGCAATGGATCTGCACCACTCTGACGCTTGATGTAGTAATCAGGATTGACGGCCAAGAAACCACCCTCTCGAGCGGGATCGCGGCGGAAGTAGTCGAAGTAATTGAAACGCCGCACTTTGTACGGACAGTTATTGGAGCAATAACGCGTGCCCACACAACGGTTGTAGACCATGACGTTTAATCCGTCATTGTCATGCACGGTTGCAGCCACAGGACAAACCTGTTCACACGGCGCATTCTCACAATGCTGGCATGTCATCGGTTGTAGCGCCACTGATGTCAGTTGCTCTGGGTCGTAGCTACCTGGGCTTGACTCGGCAAAGGTGTAATAGCGATCAACGCGAATCCAATGCATTTCCCGGCCGCGTATAATTTGATCTTTGCCAACAATTGGCAAGTTGTTTTCTGCCTGGCAGGCCATCACACAAGTTCCGCAGCCCGTACAAGCATTCAGATCAATTGACATCGCCCATGCATAGTCAGCGCCATCAAATTGCCGCGGCTGCCAGAGATTGAGACTATGCACAACATGCGTGTCAGCATTCGCGAAGTTTGGATGCGCCTGGTAATCGGCCAGCTCCGTTTCGCGATAGAACATTGGAATGCGCTGCTGCTCACCTTTACCACCAACGGAATCAAGTGCGTAATGATTCTGAACCCGAGCGAGTGGATAGGTCTCATTGAGTGACTCCACCGTCACATTTGGAACTGACCACATGTTCTTCGTGGTTCGGAGTGGGTAGGCATTAAAGCCAGCATCTGTACTAATGCGTCCGGGGAAACTGCGCCCATAGCCCAGTGAAATCGACACCACATGTCGAGCTTGCCCTGGTTGCACGATGACAGGTGCAGTCATCGACGCGCCGTTGGCAGTAATCTTAACCATGGTTCCTTCAGCGAGGCCCTTCTCTTTGGCGAGCCACGGACTGATTAAGAGCGCGTTATCCCAAGTGAGTCGCGTAAGAGGATCAGGAAGCTCTTGCAACCAACCATTATTTGCATAGCGGCCATCATAGACCTTCGTGTCAGGCGTAAAGATAAGCTCTAACTGATCCTTCTTCGAAGGCTCTGCTAGCTTTGCCTGAACACCATCCATATTGACTTTAGGTGTACCGGTTTTGAACGCTGAATTGGCACGGTGCCCGTCGTACAACACCTTCCGCCAAGTTGGATCCCAAGTGGCATCATTCGTAGATGTACTCGTGTCCTGGCTCATCGTATTGCGAACAATGTCATAGCCAGCTGTTTTTGCTTCACCAGCGATCAATGCAAGCAATTCAATTGATGAGTGACCACCAAAAAGTGGCTCAATCAATGGTTGTTGAAATGTCACCGTACCGTCCCATGTACGACCATCACCCCATGACTCAAGATAGTGAGCGCGATTGAGGTGCCAGCTGCAAAGGACCGACGTTTCGTTTTCGTAATCCGATAGGTGGATTGATGTTTTGACTTTCTTGATCGCGTCAGCAAACTTTAAGTCTGCAGGTGCGTCATAAACTGGATTCCCGCCAAGGAGAACCAGAGTCGATACATCACCTTTATTCATTTGCTCTGCGAGCGATGCAATGTTTTCTGCATGTGCGCCGGATGAAGGCACCTGGGCATAACGTACCGTCTTGCCCACATTTCCCAGAGCTTCGTTGAGCCCATGAGCTAAACGGTGCACTGCTGGACCCTGGCCGGGCCCTGCAATAACGACACAGCGACCCTTATGAGCCATCAGATCATTGGCAACCTTTTCTGCAAAGCCACGTTGCTCATTGGTCTTCGCCAGTGATTCGATTTGATCGTGATCACTCGACTTCATTTTACCTGCCATAATCGCGTGACTTAGGCCAGCTGCGAATGTCTGCACATCGCCACGCCTCATCGCAACACGGTCGTCAGCATTTGAACCCGTTAACGTCAGCGTCGGTTCAATAGTAATGAGTCGATTGATGGACTTCTGACCATCACGGACACGTCGACCAGCTGTGAAATCGCGAATGTTGCGAAGCTGGTCGGGGTAGACGCCGAGAATATCGGCATCGAGCGTCAGAATAACATCCGCATCCTTCAGGTCATAGACCGCGCGGAATGAACCATTCATCGCATCAGACGTGCCCATTGCCGGGCCATCATTATTAAGAGGCTCGTACTCACACCAACTCATGTTCGGATAGACCGACTCAAGCCGTGCCCGCATCGCCGCTACGCTCGGAGAGCTACTGGCTTCCGCGAGTACCGCAAAGCCCTGCCCCTTCTCACTTCGCACTGCACGGAAGTGCTTCGATGTGAAACGCTCAAAATCTTTCCATTGCTTCTCAGTCAGCTCTTCTGCTGTGCCGTAGGTAATACGTCGACTGCGATCTGGATCATAGAGATCAAGAATGCTGCCTTGTTCAAAGACACCAGAGGTACCCATATTTGATTCAACATTGGGATTGCCCTCAATCTTCGTGGGACGACCTTCAAAGCTCGTCACCATAAGACCGCCAGCGACGCCACCAAGCTCCATCGAAGTTGCATATCGTTCAGCAACACCGGGCGTTCGATCATTGGGTCGATGTGCATAAGGAACGATTTCTTCTTTCGGCCAACGCCGACAACCAGTGAGTCCAATACCGGCCATGGCCATTGAACCAGCCATCAACTTCAAGAAGCTACGACGATCGGCATCGGTCATGCCATCAAGTGCTGAGTCAGGAAACTCCATGTCAACGTATTGCTGGAACTCCGGTGAGCCCGAGAGCTCATCGAGGCTACGCCAATAGGCTCGGCCGGTTTGTTTGTTTTTTACTACCGGTGACATGTGGAGCAGTCCTGCGATGGTTGGAGCATATTAACTTCACGCCACTTGGCGCCGTTCTGACGTTTTTCTTGAGCGGTAAGGCTCAACCCCCACCAAAGTTGTGTCACAAGATCTGGATCGCGTAGATGGGGATCTGGATCTCTATGACAGTCCAAACACCACTTCATGCTTAGTGTTTCTCTTTGCGAAACAACTGTCATGGTGTCAACTCGGCCGTGACACTCCACACAACTGACGCCACGATTCACATGCGCGGCATGGTTGAAATAGGCATAGTCAGGCAGATCATGTACCCGAACCCAATGCACCGGAAGACCGGTTCGGTAGCTCTCCCACAGTGGCTTAAGATCTTCTGAGTCTTTATGGATCTGCGTATGGCAGTTCATGCATGTCTGGGTTGGTGGGATATTCGCATGCGCTGTGTACTCAACCGTATTGTGGCAGTAGCGACAGTCCATACCGAGCTGTCCAGCATGCACGCGATGACTAAATGGTATTGGCTGAGTGGGTTGGTACCCAATATCCGTTGTCTTGGGGCTAAACCCAAAGGCAACAATAAGTGCGACATACAATGGGACAGTTGCTCCCGCCACGACCAGTGACGGAAGTAGAAGATTGGCCCACCTTGGAAAAACGTAGCGGTAGCGGGGCATGAGGAGAGAACTCGGGTGGCGGATAGGCCGCAGATAGAGTCCTATCCGAGACCGTACCTTTTTTCACAAAGTCTGCATAACTACTGTAGTCACGACAGGGCGATTGTCAAGCAAATCAGGCCTGCTCTCGACATCCGAAGATCGAAGGTAGGATCATCGTCACAGCTGATTTAGGCTCAGTCAATCCATGAATTTCAAGGCTGCTACCCACAATGATTGATACACATTGCCATCTGACAGATCCAAGGCTGGGCGAACAGCTCGAAAACGTACTTGAGAGGGCCTTAAAGGCCGGAGTCCAGGGTGCAATCACGGTCTCCACCTCCGCATCAGATGTTCCGCTGGCCCAGGCCTTGGCTGAGGCGAATCCTCGAATTTGGTTCACGACAGGTATTCACCCGCTCTCAGCGGACGAAAATCCACAGTGGGAAATAATCCAAAATGCCGCCTCACACCCCCGCTGCGTGGCCTGGGGCGAACTTGGTCTCGATGGTCACTATCCCAATCCCTCCCTCGATACCCAACGAACGATCCTCGAAGCTCACCTGGAGGTTATTGGTGAATTTGAGGCCAATGGCGGGAAGCAACTGCCAATTATCGTCCACTGCCGTGATATGCATGTTGAGCTGATCGAGATCTTCCGCGCGTCTGGAATCGATGGCAACCGATTTGTGTTTCACTGTTTTAATGCCTCCCCAGTTGAGGCTCGCATGATCTTGGACTTGGGTAGCTGGATTAGTTTCACCGGCATCGTGACCTTTGCCACTGCACCAGAAGTTGCAGAGGCTGCCAAATTGATCCCGGCAGATCGCATCATGGTGGAAACAGATGCACCGTATCTTTCACCAGAACCACTGAGAAAAGTACGCCCTTGCGAGCCCGCATTTGTCGTTCATACCGCAGAGAGACTTGCAGCGCTTCGCGGCGTCGACACACAAAAATTCGCAGCGCAACTTGATGCCAACGCAGCGAGATTTTTCGATATCGAGATTCCACAATGCGCGTAGTCTCACTCTTACCATCGGCAACAGAACTACTCGTTGGCGTAGGTGGCCAAGATCTACTTGTTGGCCGCTCTCATGAATGTGATTGGCCTGTTGAGATTACTGACCGCCCAATACTGACATCACAACGAACCACTGGTTCAACCGGCGCAGCCATTGATGAGGAAGTCCGCCAACTGCTGAAGGAAGGCCAACCACTCTACGAACTCGACGAAAACCAGTTAGCAGATCTCAAGCCGGATCTCATTTTGACTCAAGATCTTTGCTCAGTTTGCTCCATTGATCTGGCAGCGGTCTCACGAGTTGCGAGCAGACTGTCACCACAGCCACAGGTGATGAGCCTTAATCCAACCTCACTCGATGACGTCTATGACGATGCATTACGCATTGGCAGCGCCATTGGCTACCGAACGAAAGCTGACCAAGCGGTCGTCAATTGGCGAGCCACCTACCACAATGCCCGCGATTACGTGAACTGTTATGAACAGGGACCCGTTGTCGCTTTCTTAGAGTGGCATGATCCCATGATGGCCGCTGGCCATTGGACACCAGCCCTGATTGAGGCTGCTGGTGGCCAGCACCCATACAACCCACCAGGCGCCAACGCGATCACAATATCCGCAGAGAAACTTAAAGCAGCTCGCCCCGATCGCTTGATCGTCTGCCCATGTGGCCTTGATCTTGAGTCCATTGTTCAACAGTTGGATGTGCTTACCAGGTCAGAATGGTGGAGCGATATTCCTGCTGTAAAGAACAATCAGGTCGCAATCGTTGATGGCAACCAGATGTTCAATCGTCCTGGCCCAAGATTGATTGATGCCTTCTGTTGGTTAGTGGGCTGGCTGCAAGAACGTCCAGAAGTGATTCCCAATAATTTTCCCTGGCAGCCGATAGCTGGTGACGCCACCATTGAAAACCACTAAACAGAACCGCTCGATAGCAACCATGCTCAACAGTCTCAATCAAGGTTGGTTTTCATTGTCGCTACTGTCCAGCGGTGGCATTCCCGGCAGTCTGATGGGCTCCCGGCCAGGCGATTGCGGCTGCGACAGTGGCAAAATTGTTTCTGACGATGGCTGATTGACACCATCTATGAGCAGTGGCACCGTCCGCACAGTGAGCGTGTAGGTGTCTTCACCAGACTGGAAGACGATTGGCATTTCATCTGGTAAAACTTCGAGCTCACCGGTACGTGTAATACTGACCGGAGCTTCAAAAAGCGCGGGCCGGTCTTTCGCAGCCACTGCTGGCCTTGCCAGCTTCCATGGCTCAATCGCAACCGCAAGACCCTCAGGACTCACTGCAGTCAATGGTGCTGGCGGATCATTGCTTCCGATCTCACCCTCTTCGCCGGCAATTTTTATGTCCAGTGATTTGCGTGATGATTGCAATTCAATAACTGGGTAAGTAGACCAAAGAGGTGGCACTCGACGGGTATTCATTATGACATTCAAAGTGAGTGCGGTACGCGTCGAACCCGATGGGGCCTCCGACCAATTGATCCGCATATTAATAGGAACGACTTGTTTTCCTGACCTCTCACTAGGCTTCATGACCGCAGACACCAATACGTCGCCACCGGGACCGACCTCATTAATATCCACCGTTGCCTCAGTACAGCTACAGCCCGGAGTCAACCCTTCAATACGAATCCACTGGTCCGTTTCATTGAGCAGTACAAATGAGTGCTGCCTTTCAATCCTGTCAGGGCCAACTTCAATTCGGCCAAAGTCATAGGTAAGCTCTCCCGTCAAATCAGGTACAGAGCCGCGGTATAACATGAATACAACCAACACTGAAACGACAAAAGACACGATCACTGCCAACAAAAACAGATGAATACGCTGACGACTCTCGGTCATAGTCAAGTGCCTCCTAAACGACCCCTTATAGAATACGGCCGCCAGTACTGTTCGGCTACTTTCCTGGTGGCTTGATTCTCATTATTGGCTCCAGCTACAGAAGCTCTAGAATACAAACCAACTAAAACTGGCATAAGAGGATTTGAGGCTCACACAATGCAAATGGAACGCTTTACATCGCTGGCGCAAGCCGCTTTAGGAGAGGCGCAGTCAATTGCGTCTTCAATGTCACATGGAGAGCTCTTACCGTTACATCTTCTCGCCGCATTTGTACGTGATACCGATGGCGTAGGCAGAGTCATTATTGAGAGAGCTGGTGGCGATCTTTTGCAGCTCGACAACATCATTGAATCAGAACTTAAGAAGCTGCCCAGGGTGACTTCCGAGGGTCAGATGCAAGTGCCACGCACAGGCACCGAGATGATGCAGACCCTCACGAGCGCCGAGCAAGAATCTAAACGAATGGGCGACACTGTCATTTCGGTCGAACACCTTTTAATTGGAATCGCAGATACCAAGTCGATGGCCTCTGAAATTCTTAAGACACTAGGCATCAATAAAAAACATCTCATCACTGCAGTGGAAGCGCTGCGCGAAAGCTCTGGTGTCACCAACATTCACGACGAAGATGCTGAGTCAAACTATGAAGCACTGAAGAAGTATGGCATCGACCTCAATGCGATGGCACAATCAGGAAAGCTAGATCCAGTCATTGGCAGGGACGAAGAAATTCGCCGCTGCATGCAGGTACTCAGCCGTCGCACAAAGAACAACCCTGTACTCATCGGAGATCCAGGTGTCGGCAAGACGGCTATTGCTGAAGGTCTGGCGCTGCGAATCATCAACGGCGACTGCCCCACCTCAATGCAAAACGCAAGGATTATTGCACTTGACGTCGGACAACTCTTGGCCGGCGCAAAGTTTCGAGGGGAATTTGAAGAGCGGCTGAAGGCTGTTCTCCGTGAGGTGCAGGCGAGCGATGGACGTGTGATTCTTTTTATCGATGAACTTCACACAATTGTTGGCGCAGGTGCGGCAGAGGGCTCCGTCTCAGCTGGCAATCTTCTCAAACCCGCACTTGCACGCGGCGAGCTTCGATCAATCGGAGCCACAACCCTTAATGAATATCGCCAGCATATTGAAAAGGATGCTGCATTCGAGCGGCGTTTCCAACCCATCTACGTTGGAGAGCCAACCCTCGAAGACACGATTGCTATTTTACGCGGCCTCAAGCCAAGATATGAAGCACATCACGGCGTACGAATTCAAGATGGTGCGCTGGTTTCTGCAGCCACTCTTTCTCATCGTTACATCACAGAGCGTTTTCTCCCTGACAAGGCAATTGATTTACTCGATGAAGCAGCTTCACGGCTACGCATTGAAAATGATTCCATGCCCGCGAGTATTGATGAACTGCGCCGTCGGTTAATGCAAATGGAAATCGAGCGAGAGGCACTCAAACAAGAAGGCGACAAAGCTTCGCAGTCTCAACTCAAGGAACTTGAACGAGCAATCGCCGAACTTGAAGAAGAGAATCGAAGACTCACGGCTCAGTGGGAAGTCGAAAAAAATGAGCTCGATGAAATAAAGGCTGTCAAAGCAGAGATTGATTCTAAACAGACAGAGTTAAATCAAGCTCAACGCTCTGGTGATCTAGAGCAAGCCGCACGAGTTCAATATGGAGAAATCCCTGAACTCGAAGAACGACTCATGAATGCCGAAACAACACTCTCTGAACGCCTCGATGCGGGACAGACCATGGTCAAGGAAGAAGTCGATGCAGAGATGATCGCCGAAGTTGTCTCAAAATGGACCGGCATACCTGCCATCAAATTGGCGGAAGGTGAGCGAGAACGCCTTCTCCAAATGGAAGATGAATTAAGACACCGTGTCATTGGTCAAGATGAGGCTGTCAAGGCTGTATCAGATGCGGTCCGACGCAGCCGCGCCGGCCTCGGCGAAGCATCTCGACCGATTGGATCCTTCTTGTTTCTTGGCCCAACTGGTGTCGGCAAAACCGAACTTTGTAAGGCGCTCGCTGACTTCCTCTTTGATACAGAAGACGCAATGGTGCGAATTGATATGAGTGAGTACATGGAACAACATGCTGTTGCGCGTCTCATTGGCGCTCCTCCCGGCTATGTGGGTTATGAAGAAGGCGGCCGCTTGACCGAAGCCGTACGTCGTCGCCCCTATTCACTCATACTTTTTGATGAGATGGAAAAAGCACATCCAGATGTCAGTAATGTGCTACTCCAGGTGCTTGATGATGGAAGACTCACTGATGGCCAAGGGCGAACCATCGATTTCAAAAACACCATTATTGTGATGACAAGCAATATCGGCTCACAAACGCTTTTAGAAATGACTGAAGCTGGGGCATTGGATATCGAAATTGATACCCACATGCGCGAACTTCTTAAGCAAGCCTTACGACCAGAACTCTTGAATAGAATTGATGAGACCATTGTGTTTCATCAATTGTCGCGAGACCAGATTGCTGGAATTGTTCGCATTCAGATCAACGCTCTGGAACGCCGACTTGAAAATCGGGGCCTTGGCATTTCACTCACTGATTCTGCGATTGAAGCAATTGCATCTGAGGGATTTGACCCACAGTTTGGCGCAAGACCACTCAAAAGAACTATTCAACAGCGCATCGAAAATCCGATTGCAACACGCATTCTTGCTGGTGAATATGATGCCGGCGACCAAATCATGGTTGATTATGAACAAGAGAACTTTACGTTCGGTCGGGCCAACTAAAGCTTAGGCTTCACTCTGATCCGCATCGTTGCCACCTGCCGCTAGCTTGTCGGAAGGCAGCTGCTGAAGCAATTGGTTGTATGCCTTGTAATTGGCATGAAGCTCAAGCATTGAGTCACCGCCAAACTTGTCCATAAAAGAAGCAGCGATCTGAAAAGCAATCACATGCTCCATCACGACACTGGCTGCTGAAAGAGCACAAACATCTGAGCGTTCATAATCACTTCGCTCTGACTTCTTCGTATTAAGATTGACGCTCTCCATACCCTGCAACAAGGTACTGATTGGCTTCATGGTGCCACGAACCACAACTGGCATCGCATTGGTCATTCCGCCCTCAATACCACCTGCGTTGTTACGAAGACGCACAAAGCCCGCGTTCGGTGACTGTCGCGCCGACTCGTCATACACAATGGCATCATGAACCTGGGAACCTGGACGACGGGCACATTGTGCACCGAGACCAATTTCAACCGCCTTGAATGCCTGGATGCTCATAACAGCTTGAGCCAGACGTCCATCAAGTTTTTCTGACCACTGCGTACATGAGCCAAGCCCATAAGGACAACCAAAAACCACTGCTTCGCAGAGACCGCCCAGCGTATCTTTGTCGATCTTCGCTTGACGGATATGGCCAACCATCGCTTCAGTGGCAAGCTCATCAGGGCAATACATAACAGAGGCATCACGCAAACTTCGAAGTTCGTTGAGTCGATCGTGTGTGATCTCGACTTCGGTGTCGACATCAAGCAAGCCACGCACAAATCCAAATGTCTCAATACCAAATTCACGAAGCAGACAACGGGCCACCGCTCCTGCGGCTGTGCGAGCGGCCGTCTCCCGAGCACTTGCTCGCTCTAATGTGTCACGACAATCGGTTGTCAGCCACTTCATGGCTCCAGCAAGATCTGCGTGACCTGGCCTGGGCCGGTAGACCGGTGGGGTTCTTTTTGCGTCATCAAGTCGACTGTCTTTATTAACCACCTGAATGGTCAGTGGCCCACCCATGGTTACACCGTTGCGTAGCCCAGTGAGAAATTCAGCCCGATCGGTTTCGATACGCTGCCGTCCACCTCGGCCATAACCACCCTGACGGTGGGCCAATGCACTATTAATGAGGTCTTCATCGAGCCGCAGACCGGCTGGAAGACCTTCAATCATCGCCAGACCGCAAGGGCCATGTGACTCGCCGGCGGTACGGAAGATCAGTGGGGACATGCCCCCATCCTACCACCGAGCGTGTGGCGGGGGTACGATGCCGCGTCCTATGCATGAACTGACGCCTCGAGACATCGTAGACAAGCTTGACCGGCACATCATTGGCCAGCACGCCGCCAAGCGCGCCGTTGCTGTAGCCGTCCGAAACCGCTGGCGCCGCCAGCAGCTTGAGGGCGACCTGTCCCGAGAGGTGATGCCTCGCAACATCATCATGATTGGTCCCACCGGGGTCGGTAAGACTGAAATTGCAAGGCGCCTGGCCAAGCTCGTTCATGCCCCCTTCCTTAAGGTGGAGGCCAGTAAATTTACCGAAGTCGGATATCACGGCAGAGATGTGGAATCAATGATTCGAGATCTGCTGGAACTCGGTATCAATATGGTGCGTCGAGAGCAGGCTGAACGCGTACAAGAAGAAGCTCGAGAAAGAGCGGAAGAAAGACTTGTCAGTTTGCTTCTTGGAGAAGAACAAGCATCGGAGCCAACTCCACCGCCAACGAGTCCGATCGATGACTTAACCAACGCCAGCACCACGCCGAACGCTGAAGAGGCTGCTCGATCACAAGAACAAGAAGCCGCCCAACACGAACGTGTGCGACAGCGACTCTTGAAGAAACTTCGTGATGGTTTTTTTGATGAACGCGAGATTGAGATTACCGTCCGTGAAAAACAGACGATTCCAGTGATGGGCATGATGGGTCCAGATCAAATGGACCCTGGAATGACCAACATGCTTGAAGGGCTCATGCCCGACCGCTCACGACAGAGGCGTGTTAAAGTCGCCCGCGCTCGAACCATTTTGATAGAACAAGAAACAGAGAAGCTGATCGATCATGAAAAGACGATTGAACAAGCAATCGAGCGGACCGAACAAACGGGCATCATCTTTTTAGATGAGATCGATAAGATCGCAGGCGCCAGTGATGGGCGTGGCTCCAATGCAGATGTTTCAAGACAGGGCGTCCAACGCGATTTACTTCCGATTGTGGAGGGCTCCAGCGTTGTCACACGTCAAGGCGTTGTGCAAACTGATCAGATTCTTTTCATCGCCGCAGGTGCTTTTCACAGTGCGTCTGTCAGTGACCTGATGCCCGAGCTACAGGGGCGATTCCCAATCCGCGTCGAGCTTGACTCTCTCACAAGAGATGACTTCGCTCGAATTCTAATTGAGCCGGACGCCTCACTCACACGCCAGCAAGAGGCACTTCTTTCAACCGAAGGCCTCACGATCAAATTCACCAGTAGCTCGATTGATGCCATGGCCGAAATGGCCGCAGAGGCCAACGCATCGATGGAGAATATTGGTGCTCGCCGTCTCATGACTGTGATCGAACAAGTCTTTGCAGAAATCTCTTTTGATGCGCCTGATCTTGCAAAGAAAGGCACAAAGAAAATTGAGATCACTGAAGCGTTTGTTCGCGAGCGCCTTGCAGAGATCATGGCTGATGAAGATCTCACTAAATTCGTTCTTTAGGTCCGGCCTCTTATGAAGAGGCATCAGCGCTTATAAACACCAACTTAGAGACTGCTTTGTTGCCAAGCTCGCTTGTAGGCATCCTTGCTCGCCGACGCTCCCACCCATGCCTCATATTGCCCCACTGCCTGGCCTAGGAACATTCCAAGCCCACCAATGACCTGGGCACCACGCGCCTTGGCGTCTTCCATTAACTTTGTTTCCAATGGGCTATAAATAATGTCATAGACAGTCAGATCCGTCGTGATGACATCAGATGAAACACCCATCGCCGTTAATGGTGACTCTTCTGGTGCGGCGCCACCCGTCATACCAACCGTCGTGCAATTCACCAATATGTCAAAAGCACCCTCGACGAGATCTTTCAAAGCACCGCTCTCAATGACACCCTCACCACCATCTTGTTTGACAGCATTCAGCTGGCGACACATCTCTTGAGCATTTGCCTCGTCACGATTGAACACCGTGATCAGTGCACCAGAATCGAGAAGCCCGACTGCGACTGCTCGAGCAGCACCGCCGGCGCCCAAGAGCGCGACCTTCTTTGACTTCAGATCCTGGCGATGAATACCCATCCCGTCGATTAGACCCTGGACTGCACCAAGGCAGTCTGTATTCGATGCCTCAAGATCGCCATCTCGTCCAATCGCCACGGTGTTGGCAACACCGACTCGCTGCGCCAGTGGCGTCATGCAGCCTCCCGACTCTTCAACCAATCGCAATGCATGAGGCTTGTGCGGGGTTGTCACCGATAAACCCGCAAGCTGTAAATCCGGGGCTTCTAACATCTCAGCAATGGTGGCCTTAAAACTGGCCCACTCAGGTGCAATAGGCATGGCCAAAAAGACTGCATCCAAACCTTCACTGGCAAAAACAGCGTTGTGAATGACTGGCCCCTTCGAATGAAACGCAGGCCAGCCAACAATCCCCATCACTTTGGTCTGGGCTGAAATCTCATGGAAGCGATAACGGCTTGTCAGTTCATACACAGGAATTTGCCCTGGCGCTGTTTCATCACCTTCTTCACAGCTTGCAAATGTTGCAAAGGCACCAAACTTGCCTGCAAGTATTCGACTCATCTGACCAAACAGACCCATCCCCAATGCGATCATAGGTTTTGCCCGCTCTCTCAAGATTTCAAAGATCTCAAGATTGTCCCGCAATGTCCTTGCGTGATAAGCAACTTTAATGACGGCACACAAAGGCTCACTTGCTGCTTTTGCGATACGACGTGATAAATCATGAGGACGACCATCGAAATCATGTATAGACAGAATGAGCGATGTCGCATCATGATCGATTTCATGAGTCAAGCATTCACGCAATTCATGAGAATTCGTCCACGATGCAAGTTCTATATCGATATACCTCGGTGGAACCGCTTGTTCACAAAGCGTCTTCAGCAACGTGCCTCGCTCTTGATCTGAACCCTGCCAATCACCACCCTCAGCCGCCGATCGACAAGTGATGATGGATGGAATCGGACTCTCAGCAAGAAGCGATGACAGCGCCTCAAGGCCTGCCTGAGGATCAGTCAGCGTGTCAATGCGCCATTCCACCAAGCCCGCCCCCTGAGACTGGGCTCTCCGCGCTTGCTCAATGAGGCCTTCCGGACATTCGAGATTTCTCACAGGAATTGAAACAGCAATGAGTGTCATAACAACTAGGATATCTGGCTCACGCCAAACCGCCGGTAAGATGCCCCTTATGCCCTCTGAAGCCAACCAACTCAATCAAGCTCAGAATTTCATTCGTAGCCACTCCAAAGGGGAGCTGAATTTTGATGACAATGTTCAGCCACTAGGCTACATCGTCTCACCAGACGGCCGCCTCGTTGCACCAGTCATGGTAGCCGTACTTCACAGCATACAAACTGTTCTATCCATCCCAGATGAAGGCGATCCAGATCTGGCCATGCTCTTGAGCCTTGAGGAGCTCCCTGCAGAAGAACAACGCGGCTCACTGCCCGATCGCTGGCGGATTTATCACGGCGATCCACCTGACGTGAATTGGGCTTATTTGAATATTGAGATGGCGAGACTTGGTGAATTCGTTCTGGATGGCGAGGCGTTTGATTTATCCAATCCCTTGTCGGATCAAGAAGCATCTGCAGTCAAAACAATCAATCAGAATCCGGCAATAATCCAGCGCGTCTGCCTCTCGATACTCAAGGTCGACATTGATTCACCGGTGATGGTCGGTTTAGATCCAGCTGGCTTTGACATACGCGGGACGTTTAGCGTTTTCAGAATTCCCACTGATCATTTGATGTCGTCTGCAGAAGATGCAGTAACAACATTCCATGGTTTGGATCCACAACATGGATAACTCTTTCATTTCATTACTGCGAAGTTTTCCGGGTGATGTGGTTGAGGCCCTTCAAGCCCAAGGCTTTACCAACATTTATTGCAACCCCAAACCAGAGAAACTTGACCGCGATCGCATACTTGAGGTTTGCCAAGGTGCCATTGGCATCATGATTCCACCTGGAGACACCTCTATTGACGCCACGTTTTTCGATACCGTCGGACCACAACTGCGCGTCGTCAGTTGCTACGCGGTGGGTTATGACAAGATTGACTTACAGGAAGCCTCCAAACGAAATGTTGCCATCGGATACACGCCTCATGCGCCCACTGAAGCAACCGCAGACTGCGCGTGGCTCTTGATGCTTGGTGCCGCTCGATTCGCGGCCTGGGGCGATCAACTTGTAAGAAGTAAGCAGTGGCAGGGAGTGGGACCAAATGACCGCCTGGGCCAAGGGCTGACTGGTAAAACAATTTTGATTGTCGGCGCAGGTCGAATTGGAACGGCTGTCGCGCGCCGAGCCATTGCGTGGGGAATGCGTATTCTTTACACCAGTAACTCACGCAAACCTCACCTTGAAGCAGCTCCATACTACGGCGCGTATGTCGATTTAGATGAAGGACTCGCCATTGCTGATGTGGTCACTTTGCATTGCCCGCTATCACCAACGACACACCATCTGATTGATGCACAACGCCTCGCAAAATTTAAGCCTGGCTCAATACTCGTCAACACTGCACGTGGGCCAATCGTAGATGAATCAGCACTTGTCGATGCACTCAAAGATGGTCCGCTACAAGCCGCAGGCCTTGACGTCTACGAACATGAACCAATCGTCCATGCGGGATTGATTGAACTAGATAACGTGTTCTTACTGCCGCATCTTGGAAGTGCCACCACCTCCGCTCGGCTCTGGATGTCCGAAATTGCCACAACAAACCTCGTTGCTGGGATACAAGGCGAGCCACTGCCCTACCAAGCACTTTAGAAGCGAGGCATGCCTAGGACAGCACCATCATTGCGTTTCAACTGCGAGAACTCACTGAGGTTTGGTTGCTTCAAGATGATCGATGATTTGCGTTGATCCCAAGCCAGGCTCGTGCGCTAACACCCGCAGTTCAATACCAAGTTCGGTCACGAAACCATGTTCAGCAATCTGCTCCGGTCGATAGTCGCCACCTTTAGCATAGATATTGGGCATCACTGACCGAATCAGCGCCTCAGCTGTTGGCTCCTGGAACTCCGTCACATAGTCAACACACTCAAGTGCAGCTAATACGCGCATGCGCTGCTCAGCGGTAAACACTGGACGCCCCTGTCCCTTAAGAGCTCTGACCTGTTCATCAGCATTGACACCCACCACAAGCACATCACCTTCGCCCTTGGCTTGCTGAAGATAAGCAACATGACCCGCATGAAGAATGTCGAAGCAACCATTGGTGAGAACAATGCGATGACCTGCCTCGCGGTGCACCTGAACTTCAACTTCCAGCGCCGTTCGATCACGAACTTTGCCCACTAACTTCGATGCAGTTTGCAAAGCAGCACGCCGAAGTTCCGAAATCGCGATTGGCTGAGCTCCAAATCGCTCGACCTCGAGACCCGCTGCCATATTCGACAACGCAACAGCCTGTTCCCACGTCAATTCATTCGCGATAGCGCCTGCAAGCGCGGCAATCACCATATCTCCGGCACCCGTCACATCGTAAACACTACGCGCTTGAGTCGGCATCAGCTTTGGCGACCGACCACGTTCCAAAAGAAGTGCGCCATGACGATCAAGAGTGACCACAACAACTTCACATCCAACTGTTTCCATCAGTTGCTGAGCGAGTTCACCATTGTGCTCTTCAGAAGCCTCCAAAGGCGTACTACGACCCGTCGCAAGCTCGGCCTCTGATCGATTGGGGGTCAACGCCGTTGCCCCTTGGTATCTGGCATAGTCGGCAATCGCCGCAGGATCAACTAACACAGGAATACCTAATTGCTTACACTTTTCCATGACCGGCGATAATAGGCTTTCGTGACAAACGCCTTTGTTGTAGTCCTCGATACAAACAACATCTGCTTGTGGTAAAGCGTCTTCAATTGCGGCGCGTATTTTCTTGCATACGGCTTGATCAATTGGCTCACGCGATTCCATATCTACGCGAAACATCTTCTGAGGATGACGATGTTGAGCGAGCCCAATGAGACTTCGCTTAATGGTCGTCGTACGACCAGGATCTTTTATAAGACCGCAAACATCTGCTCCAGATGCGGCAATCGCATCACTCAATACCACGCCTTCTGAATCACTGCCAATGACCCCGAAACAGTAGACCTGGGCATCTAGTGACTGAAGGCAAGCGGCAACATTTGCAGCACCACCAGCACGATCCTCAATACGACTCGCTTGAAGCACTGGTACAGGCGCATCAGGACTGAGTCTTTCAGCCGCCCCGTAGACGTACTGGTCCAGCATAAAATCACCAATGACCAGCGCTGTAAATGGCTTCCATTTTGAAAGATTACCCAGCATGTTCGACATCAAAAAGCTCTTCTCAATTTAGCGATCGAATCATCATTACTAAGCGCGTCTTAAGCGATGTTGAGCCGGACTGTTTCAACAACCCGGGCTTCTAAGAACTCACCACCCCGTAAGAATTCCATACGCAATTGTGGCACCAGAATTGGAACCGGAAACATCGCCAAGTCTACCACGTGACGCAACTTCACCCAATCTTTGGCGGTCACCAACAATGCCTCTGCCCCTTGGCAGGCAGCATTGAGCTTGCCAACAAGACTGGCATCAAAAACTTGATGATCTGCCAAAGGGATATCTTCTACAAGCTCTGCACCATAGTCCTTCACTTGTTGACATACAGCGGCGGGATTCCCAACGCCTAAAGCGGTCACAACCCGCATTGCTTTGAGTTGCTCTGGGGGGCATTCCTGTTCACCAGAAACATCATGCCGCACAAGAGACTTCCAAACATGATTCACCCAGGCAAGTGGAGCGGCGCCACTCATCGCTTCAATACGAGCAGACAACTCGGCATCAAAAGAATGTGCCCGTGTAACAATGACGCCATCAGCTCGTTTTAGCGACAAAGGCAACTCACGTAGGTAGCCCATCGGCAGCAGTCGATCATGCAACGTGTCTTGTGTCGCATCAATCGTGACAAGATCTAAAACGCGACCAACCATACGATGTTGAAACCCATCATCTAACACACAGCAGTCAATAGTACGGTCACTTTCGCAGCGTGATCGAAGTCCCTTCATTCTATTTGGCTGAGCGATGATTGGTGTGCTTGCTCCCAGCCTTTCGAAATACTCCGCCTCTTCATCACTGTGCCCATTGGTACGGGATCCATAGCCACGCATTGCAATCGCTGGGTGAAAACCTGATTCACGCAAACGCTCCACTAACCACATCACCAATGGAGTTTTACCGCTTCCGCCTACAGAGAGGTTGCCGACCGAGATGACTGGTACCGGAGGCTTGCCAACGCGCCAACCTCGATCAAAAGTCCAGTTGCGCAACGACGTCACACCACCAAAAATACTGCTTGCGATTGGGGCCAATGGCCGCAAACCGCTTGGTAGTTTCTCACGCATCACGATCACCTTGGGGGCCCTGATCTATTTCGCTTTGCAGTGCCTTAAAGAGGCCTGGCGCATCACGGCGAATATTCGCTTCTTGCCGACGAGCATGGGCATTGGCCGTTAAGAAGATATCGATAGCGGCAAAAATCACAAGAATCATCATTGCGACCAATATGATCAGCCATGAAACAACATACTGGGTTGGTTCAATTGAGGGGTCAAGATAGCTCAACGCCCGTACAAGTATGGGAAGCGTTACCAGCATAAGTAGTAATGTCATGCGACGGATCTTACGCCGCGAAGGGGGCACATGATCAGAACCAAGTCGCCAGCTATACCACACAATTAACATCGCTATGACGATCGCGATCGGGATTGAAATCGAAGGCAAAATATGAACTACAGCCAACATCAAGAAGTGATTCCAATTCGTCCGAGCAATGGTGTCAGCGTCTGCATCGGTAATCCCATGACCGTGGTTGGATCGCCGTCAACTTCAATTGACCAGCCTGCCTCAAGTCGGTCCGCTAGATTGTAGCCACCAGCTTTGCCCTGCCAATCATCGCTTTCTATATATTGACGAATGGCATGCGCATTGAGGCGACCGAGATTAACACGTGTACGATCAACAAAGAGACATCTTTTAAATTGCTCAGCACCAAGTAAACAGACACCAGTCAATGTCTCATGACTACGGCCCTGTAACAGATCAATCATTCCATACGCTTCATCGCGTGTCTTTGGCTGTCCAAGACACGACCCATCAATCAAACAGAGTGTGTCTGCACCTAAGACGATGGCGTCTCTTTGCCCAGAGATTTGGTACATCGTGCTCCACGCTTTGATATACGCCAGAGAAATGACCCAATCAGCTGCAACGACGTGCCCTTGCGACAATAGTCCCTCATCAATTGGCGATGGTGCAATGCTTGGTTCAAAACCAGCTTGGCGCAGGAGCATCTGCCTGCGCGGCGATCGACTAGCCAATACTAATTTCATGAGGCCTGTTCCTCGGTGGCTCGGGGCGCGACCCCCTTCGAAACCGCATGCAACGATGCTTCAACAACCTCATCGAGTTCAATGCGATCCATCCATAATGAACCAGGCTGGGTAGAGCGATAATTGACATTCTCCAATTCGTCACCATTAACGTGCTGCAGAACTGCATCTGATCGACCATATGGACCAACCTTCTCTGGATCCGTGGGCCCAAACAAAGCCACGATGGGCGTATTCAACCCAACAGCCATATGTAATGGCGCGGAGTCATTGGCAACAACTAATTGTGATGATTCAATCACCGCCATCGTCTGACCTACGGAGAAGCTTCCACAGCAATCATGCAACCTCAGCTCACCTTCATTGCCATGACGTACACCGACAATCTGAGATTGTTCACCTGGAGCCCCAATGATTACCACATGCTGTTTTCTACAAATGTCTTTTTCACTCAGTAGAGCGGCTGCTAAAAGTGACCACTTCTGAGTGGGCCAACGCTTGCTTGCCCACCGAGACGTTGGCGCCAGAACAACATATGGATCATCACCAATGCCAATTTCTTTGCGGTAGATGTTCCACCAAGCTGCATTTTTATCTGAAATGTATAACTGCATATCCTTGATGGCCGGCACATTGATCGTTTCAAGGATGGCAAGCATGCGATCAACTGTGTGAACACAGTGCCCGGTTTCCGCGCGACGGTTGTAACCTAACCAGGCCGCTTCTCGGGCCTGCCTGGAACCAACCCGAACACTGGCTCGCGTCACCCAGGTAAAAAACCCACTCCGACTCAGGCCTTGGCAATCAACAACTAGATCATAGTGCGCCTTATTGAGCGATTTGAGAAATCGACCCAGCCGCGCCGTCGTCGGAGGGTGGTACCACCATCGAGCCAGTTGCTTCCTTTCAAAACGCACACACCCATCCACTGCCGGGTGAGCATTGACCGCATCTTCAAATCCGTCTTGCACAAGCCAGTCGATATGTGCAGAGGGCCAGCGCTTCTTTAAACTTGCCGCCACGGGCACGGAACGACAGACGTCGCCAAGAGCGCTTGGACGGACGATCAAAATACGAGCAGGGTCAAGGGAAGAGAGCATGCCAGCACTTGGCTCCCGGTTCAGACCGATAAACCACCCTTTCATTCATTTCAAGGTGGATTACGTTATCTTCAAGCACCTTAACAACGATGTGGCACGAAGAGTGTCATATCCTTATAGGGTAGAGAATCATCTGAGATCATGATTGCGAACGATCCTAGCATTCTCTCAAATCACCTCAATGAGCCTTTGCTCATGTTTCCTGTAGTTTTCATCCATGGCACAAGACCAACCCAAAAATAGAGCCTCTTCCCATTCTGGTGATCTCGGGCAAGATCCCTCTGAACCACTCTCACTGGCTGATTCAGACACAGGGAAGCCACATGCACCGCAACCACCCTCTCCTGTGCCAACCCCACGACCAGTCATAGCGAGTCCTGAGGGCGCCACCACCACCGGAGGATTTGAGACGCTCATGGGCAAGCTGGTGATCTCCAGTGGCTTGGCGACTCCAGAAGAAGTCGAGCAATGCAATGAGGTGCTGAAAACCCGAACCGATCAAATTGGAGCAAGAACGCTGGCTGACTTGCTCGTTGAGCGATCCTACGTCACCGACCACCAACTCAGTCGCTTACGCGATGACTTTGAGGCCAAGAAATCGGGCCAACGAATTCCGGGCTACCGTATTCAACGCAAGCTTGGATCTGGAGCAATGGCGACCGTATTCCTCGCCCATCAACTCAGCCTCGATCGCCCCGTCGCCATTAAAGTGCTTCCAAAGAAGTTCTCTGACAATGTCAAGTTCATAGAGCGCTTCTACAAAGAAGGTCGAGCTGCTGCCAAACTCAACCACCCTAATATTGTCGGGGCTTATGACGTTGGTCACGCTGGAGAGCATCATTATTTCGTAATGGAATATGTTGATGGCATGACCGTCTATGAGGAGTTTGCCTCAAAGAAACGTCTCGATGAAGCAACGACAATCCGATATATCAAACAAGTCGCTCTGGCTTTACAGCACGCACACGATCAAGGCTTTATTCACAGGGATATTAAGCCAAAGAATATTATGCTCTCATCCAATGGCACCGTGAAACTTGCTGATCTGGGCTTGGCTCGTGCATTGACCGATCTAGAAACGGCCAAAGCTGAGGCGGGGCGCGCCTATGGCACGCCTTACTACATCAGCCCTGAGCAGATTCGCGGAGATCTCAACCTCACGCCAGCCACTGACATCTATGGGTTGGGCGCGACCACCTTCCATATGCTCACAGGACAGGTACCTTTTCAAGGGAAAAATCCATCTGCCGTCATGCACCGACATCTCAAGGATGATCTTGTTCCACCAGATCATCTGAATCCCGCCATCAGCCCCGGCATGGCTCAGATCATCGAGATGATGATGGAAAAGCAGCCCGGCAATCGATATCAGACCGCGGAAGATCTTTTGACTGATCTCGAACTTGTTGGCAATGGGCAACCACCACACTTTGCCCGACATGCCTTAGATCTAGCGAGTGCTGGCAAAGCAGAATCACAGGTTGCTCCGGGGCCGCCAACCGCGCCTCAGATCAACACATCAACAGGCTCTTCATTGAGTAACCTCACCATCGGCTTCATCATCGTGACGGTCGCCCTGGTGCTGAGTCTGCTGGTAAACGCGTTTCTGTTTCTAAGTTCACCCTAGACCATCGCTCCGAGGGGCCCACGCGAGAACCTCTACCTCAACTGGGGCGCCCAGCGGCAAGCTTGATGCACCCGTGGCAGCCCGAGCGTGGCGCCCAGCTTCACCAAAAACATCCATGAACAGCTCGCTTGCACCATTTGCGACGACTGATTGCTCTGTAAAATCATTGGCACAAGCAACAAACACGCCAATCCGAACGATCTGCTTTACCCGACTCAGGTCTCCTTCGACCATGTCAGCAAGCACCGCAATGGCATTAAGGGCACATTGCCGAGCTGCCGCCTTGGCCTGATCAATACTGACCTGCCCGGGAACAGAGCCAGTCCAGCCCAAGGCCCCATTGAGCATGGGCACTTGACCGCTGACAAAGATGAGATCATTGGCCCACATGGCCGGCAAATACGCTGCAACAGGCCTGGGGGCCTCTGGAAGCACGATTCCCATTGCCTTGAGCTGCTTATGAGCCTGGTGTGACATATATGAACTCTCCTAATTTTTGATCTATAAATCGTGTATTAGTTGCGGCCATTACTTGACCTGATCGTAAGGACTAGTAGGCTAAAGGAAGAGATCAGAGACATCGAGCTCTGATTTTGACTAAATGTTGCCTGTCGCAGCCAAGCTGAGGCAGGCAAAGACAATCTGGGACGAATGTTCGCGGCACGACAGTAATATCCCAAAAACGTTTTCATCTGCCACTTTTCACTGGCTTCAATCAAATATATACCGCCGCGACACGTCGACATTTCGAACTGAGCACGCGGTGATGATGCTCTTGCAATTTGATCTACGCGCCGTTGGTATTTTTAAAAAATACCGACCACTTATGGTGCCAATATCAGTGCTAGAGGATTCACAACAGCAATAAACGCTTGGATTTAAACTGCATTCTGAATGCCTAGGGCGAGGTTGGGTTTAGCCTGATCTGGGATTGCTCGAAAGCACAGGTGCAAAGTTTTGTTTCGCTCTAAATCTGTTGAGCTACGGCTCATACAGATTGTTAGCGAGGGCTCCCAAAGGGGGGATGCCTTCAGCACCATTGATGCAAAGGTGCTCTTGAGGTTACAAGGACGGTCATGCAGGATGCTGACCGAGTGTAAATGAGTCCATGGAGGGCACTGGGCAGGCACTGGATAGTCACGAGCTCGTCTATGGCGGGTCAGCGACTGGAAGAAAAGACAAAGGAGTGTGTAGGCCAATGGCCAGCGGGCACAACTCCATAAAAAATGGTCGGCAAACAATCTTGTACTAATCGCTCATCATCGAGCAAATTTCATAAAGCACTCTATGACAATCATGCCCTCCATAATTGAGAACCAAACTGACAGGAGATTAATCCCTATGAATCGCAGGAGAGGTTTTACCTTAATCGAAATCCTAGTTGTTGTTGCTATCGTTGGCGTCCTGATGTCATTGCTGCTTCCAGCACTGGCTAAAGCTCGTAAATCAGCACAACTTCTGCAAGATGGCAACGGCATCCGGGAAATGCACCGTGCGGGAAAAATGCATGCCCAAGATTCCAATCAAGGCATGCCTACGCCGGGCAAAATCGCATGCCTAGATATGGACTTTGACGGCGATGGCGCAGGAGACCAATACGTCCCACTGAAAGGCCCTGAAGATACCAATCAGAACACTACAAAGGCACTTCATTCACTAATGATCGCCCTTGAGTACTACCAACCAAAACTCTGCGTAAGCGGTGTTGAGGCCAACCCAGCTGTCCAAGTTGATGATGATTACCAGTACGGTCTCTATGACCCCGCGAACCAATCATTCTGGGACCAAGGCTTCGATTGCAATATCACTGGCCAAGGCCCATTCCCAAGTAATATCTCATATGCTCACCAGTGGTTTGCCGGCAAGCGGAAGGCTACTCGATGGCAACGAAATACTGTTGATTCCAACGTTGTACAGATGGGCAACCGTGGCCCCAAAGATGGCAACATTCACCCAGACGTGGTAGACCCAGAAGAATACAAGAACTCTAATACGCTCCTGATGCATGGTAGTGAAAAAGATTGGACTGGCTGCTTTGTCATGGGTGACAATTCAACACGCACAGAGAACGGCTTCTATCTGGACGGTGTTGAGTACAACCCACGTGGTGGCTTCGCTGCAAAAATGGACAACCAATTCTTCGACGAAGACAATCACAGCAACGCATTCGACATAGAAGCGACCTCTAATGGCGTTTGGGAATTCAGCGACCTCAATGGTGGCGATTCCGTCCTGACCATCCAGAGAACGAATATAAACAATTTCGACACACGAATGAATGACTAATTCTTCTTGCCAAAAAAATGACTTATTACGACTTCTCTTATGAATGAGCAAGTTGAATAGATTGGAGACAATAACAATGACAAATCGTCAGAATATTATTCGAGGTGGCTTCACCTTGATTGAACTTCTTGTGGTTATCACCATCATTGGAGTACTGATTAGCATGTTGCTTCCAGCGCTTCAAAAAGCACGAGCTACTGCAGCTTTAATGGAAGATGGCTCACAACAAAAGAGTATTGTTCAGGGAATGGCTGTTAATGCTGCTGGCTCTGGAGCTACTGGCAGCTATCTACCAGCACCAGAATTCCGCCACAGAGGCCCAAGCGCTGACGGAAACTTCTACCCAGGCATTGGCCCAACAAGCCCAGAACTAAACACACATACGAACCTCATGTCGATGCTGGTTATGTCGAACGCCATTCCAACAAAGCTACTCATTGGAACGACCGAAGACAGCATCACTGTCTATGAGGCAATCACTTACAGGTACGACGACTACCGCCCAGCCGATGGCACCTCAACAGAGCCTAGGTACTGGGAAGGTGGAACAAATCTGAGCGGTGATAACACAGGTGACTATCAGGGAGATCTAACAGAAGGCTGTAATCACTCCTACGCCGTTATGGCATTGGATGGTGACAGATACCGACGTGGCTGGAGCACCAATCACGACGCCTATACACCTCTTACAGCAAACCGCGGCCCAGCATGCGGCGAACTCGGTGGCCATGACTCGGAGAACCTACCTCAACCATTCCGTGCTCATGGTGACGAGCAATCTTGGTACGGACACATGGCATATGGCGACGGCCATGTAGAAGCAGGCGAGAGTTTCATCCTTGCAGACAACCAATACCAAGACGGCAATGGCAACAGTGCTCCTGATAACGTCTTTAGTCATCAGGAAACGGCGAAAGGAAGCGATCATTGGCTCATCCATTGTGATGACAAAGAAGCCGCTTCTAACTCTGACTACGGCACACATAAATCAGTTGCGAATTGGGAATTACTGCCTGACGGCAGCGATTCGGGCTGCAGCGACTAAGGCACCCACTTCTAGCTACTTTAGGCTGGGCACCCCTGGTGCCCAGCCTTTTTTATTGCGCCCCAACCACTAAATAAACTACTGCTGGCCAACTCACTCCTATAATCTCTAACGTAGGCATCATGAAACTAAGTTCTACCCAACCTATCTTTCAAATCGCGTTTCTACTCACGCTCATCTGTATTCTTAGTGGCATGGCCCAACAGCAAGCCACGGCCCCAATTCCTGCGGGACGTAGTGCTAGTTTAGTGGCGGTATTGCCTGTGAGAGGCGTGATTGATCGTGTGACCGTGTGGTCATTGCAACGGAGACTCGCCGCCGCCATTGAGGCTGGCGCGGATGCTGTTGTTCTTGATCTTGATACACCTGGCGGCGAAATGACGGCCACACTTGATATTTGCCTGCTGATTAAGACACAAGCGCCTGCCAATACAGTGGCATGGATTAACCCACAAGCCTACTCGGCTGGAACGATCATCGCCCTTGCCTGCCGTGAGATCATCATGGCGCCAGGCGCTACCTTCGGAGATGCCGCTCCAATTGCTATCGGCCCTGGTGGACTTAGTGCGTTACCCCAAACAGAGCGTGCAAAAATTGAGTCGCCGCTCCTTGCGGAAGTCATTGATTCTGCAAGACGAAATCACTACGACGAAAATCTGGTTCAAGGGTTCATCAGTGTTAGCGTTGAATTATGGCTTATCGAAAACAAAAGCACTGGACAGCGTGTGTTTGTTGATCGACCTGAGTTCAAAACGCTCTTCGGCCAAGAGCCCACCGAAACAATGACACCGGTCGGATTCTCTGCGCCTTCAGTATCAACGATTATGCCTTGGTGGAATACGCTTTTTGATCCGCCAAATCCAGGTGGCTTTTCAAGCAGCCCCCAACAAACTGAACAGGAAAAACAGGCAGAGATTGAATTCCAACAAACACTGCCTTCGAGTCGACAGCGGCTCACTGCCAATGACCGTGACCAGTGGCAAGTCGTGGGACAAGTGCTGACGAATGATCGGCTGCTGACGCTAAAAGCCGCAGAAGCGTCTCACTACGGGCTCGTGACCGCGGTCATTTCGAATGATCAGGAAATAAGTGACTTCTTTGGTGCCTCGCGGGTCATCTTGTTTAACGAATCTTGGTCAGAAGGGCTGGTTCGCTTCCTCCTCAATCCATGGACAAAAGGCACTCTCATTGTGGTCTTCATACTTGCTCTGTTCATTGAGCTTGCTTCTGGAAGTGGGGTCTTTGCCTTGCTTTCTATTAGTGCACTACTGATCTTAATTGGAGCACCAGCGCTGGTTGGCATGACCCAATGGTGGGACATTATGTTCATCGGACTTGGCTTGGTCTTGATCGGCCTGGAGCTCTTTGTCATTCCAGGCTTTGGATTTGCAGGCGTCGCTGGCGTTGTGGTGCTACTGATCGGGCTGATTGGTACATTTATCTCTGGTGACGTGACCACTGCAGAAAGCCAGCGCGGACTATGGGTTGGAATCACCACTGTGTTCGCAGCACTCTTTGCGGCAGCTTGCGGAATCTGGATCATTTCTCGATATGTTCACACACTACCGCTATTCGATCGGGCCATCCTTCGTGCTGAAGTAGCGACTGGAGCTGGCCCCGATGTCTCTTCACCAATCACACCTAAAGTAGCCAGAGGAGATATTGGTTTGACTGAGACAGATCTACGACCCAGCGGTCGAGCTGTCTTTGCTGACCGCCCTTTCGACGTGACCTCAGCGGGAGAGTACATTGCCAAGGGCACGCCTGTTCAAGTCATCAGTGTCGATGGCCTAAGTATCCAAGTTGAGGAGGCCTAGCAATGGGATCACTTGCCCTCGCTGCTATTGAGACTGCGCCCGACGACACCTTTCTAGTGATTGGCATTGTCTGTCTTTGTATTGCCGTACTGGTCATTATTATGGAGGTCTTCATACCCTCAGCTGGACTCCTCGCCCTCATTGGCGCCGCTTCTGCGGTGGCCGCGCTGGTCTCTTTCTTCCTCTATGACACACTGCTGGGTGTTGTCATGCTCGGCCTGACACTGGTGCTCGGTCCACTGGCTGGATGGGGGCTTTTTCGCCTATGGATCAACTCTCCTATTGCTCGCCGGATGATCCTGGCCGACGAAAACGAGGCGATTTCAACTGGAGATCGCGCCTCCTTTGCGAAATCAGAAATGGAAAGAGCTCAACGGGCCCAAGAACTACAACAGCTCATAGGCAGTGAGGGAGAAACGATGACCATACTGCGTCCTGTGGGCACGGTGCGAATTGCTGGGCGTCGGCTCGATGCAATGGCAGAATCCGGTATCATTGAGGCTGGAACTGCAATCGTCGTCACGGATGTTTACGACAATCAAGTAAAGGTACGCCCGCGCTAGATGGAGCTTAGCTCAGGCCTGAAAGTTTCTTGCAGACTAGTTCTCTAGCAAAGCCATCGCAGGAGTCCGTGACATGTTGCTGCTCTCCCCCGTTCTTGCCATCACTCATGCCCAACCAATAGTTCTCGGCCTTACAGGCGGGACCATTGCTGCCATCGTTTTGGGCAGTATTGGTGGGCTCATCTTATTGGTCCTCCTAGGCTTCGCCTACCAGTTCTTTGGCCTTTGGCTACAAGCATTGGTATCCAATGCCCGCGTTGGCTTCATCGACTTAATAATGATGAAGTTTCGAAAGGTCAATGCTCGAGAAATTGTCTTCAATCGGATCAGTGCCAAGAAAGCTGGAATGGACCTGCCAACGCAGAACCTCGAAGCGCACTATCTCGCTGGTGGACGAGTCACAAATGTCGTTCGTGCAATGATTGCTGCTGATAAGGCGCACATCGATCTGCCATGGGAAACTTCAACTGCAATTGATCTTGCGGGCCGCGATATTCTTGAGGCTGTTCGTACCAGCGTCGATCCCAAAGTCATCGATTGCCCAAGCCCAACCCACGGCAAAACAACGATTGATGCAGTCGCTGGCGATGGCATCCAGCTGCGAGCTAGAGCTCGTGTAACAGTGCGAACAAACATTGCACGACTGGTTGGCGGTGCCACCGAAGAGACCATTATCGCCCGTGTTGGTGAAGGCATCATCTCAACGATTGGCTCCGCGGCAACCCACCTGAAAGTGCTTGAGAATCCAGACAAAATATCGAAAACCGTTCTCGCCAAAGGCCTGGATGCAGGAACTGCGTTTGAGATTCTCTCAATCGATATTGCTGATGTAGATGTTGGTGAGAATATTGGCGCAAAGCTTCAAGCCGACCAGGCCGCAGCAGACAAAAAGAGATTCCAAGCTGATGCAGAGAAGCGCCGGGCGATGGCCATCGCAGCTGAAGCTGAATTCCAGGCTGATGCAAAGAAGAATCGCGCCTTGGTCATCCTGGCTGAAGCTGAAGTACCCAAGGCACTGGCCCATGCATTCCGTGAAGGCAATCTCGGCATTATGGACTATTACCGAATGAAGAACATCGTCGCCGATACTTCTATGAGAGATTCCATTGCCTCCCCAGGCGCTGACACTGAGGGCGACACAGGAGCCACCAAACAGTAGGCTCCGATGATGACATTCGTCGCGACTGGACTGGGCCTTGAATTCGGGCTTCTCTAGAAGCTGGTCGATGTAGCGATAAAAGGAATCCACACTGAGCCATTCAGAGGTCCCTCATTACACTCGCCGCCGCCTGATCTTTGATCTGTCGGGCTTTGTGGTTGGCGCAGCCTTGTTGGCTTGGATCATTCAACAAGCAATTGCGAAAGGTGATTGGTCAAAAGTGCTTGAGGCGCCAGCTTGGCTACTTGTGGCACTGGTGGGGGCAACACTTGTCAGCGCGATCGCAAATGGTGCCGCATTCTGGATTACTATTCGCCCAGTTAAGAAGCTTCGGTTTTGGGATCTTCAGGCGCTCAATCTCGTTGCAAGCATGCTCAACTATGCTCCGGTCAGAGTTGGTGCCATTAGTCGATTCCTTTATCACATGCGTGTTGACCAAATGCCCTTGTTCCAAATTGTGGCCTGGTTTGTCGCCATCATGTGTATGTTTGGGGTAGGTCTGGCAGCGGTGGTTGGCGCCACCATCATTTGCCCACAGCTCAACGCCATTTGGTTCATTCTCTTAGTCGTAGGCACAGTAGGCCTTGGCTTTATATTGCGTGGCCTTGCTGCAACACCATTTGTAATGCACTACGGCCGGGGCGCTGGCCCTATCCTGCGCAATCACCGAGCCATTTGGGGAGGTATCATCCTGCGTTTGATCGACCTGGGCGCTTTTGCATGTCGCATGGCTGCTGCCCTAGCTATTTTAGGAATCGATCTTTCCCCAACACAAACACTCGTGCTCGCTGTTGTTGCTGTGCTTGCCAATCTGATTCCATTTGGCCGAGTTGGATTCCGAGAGTTTGCCGTCGCCATGGCTGCAGCACAATTGTTCTCCAGTGACACCACGTTTGATGTGCCCTGGGAAATGTTGGCTTTGTTTGAATCCGCCGGGGAAGCCGCTGTCTTCATACCACTTGGTGGCATACTTCTCATCTGGTTTATTCCTCGCCTGGCGAACGCACGCTCTACCAAAGAATCCGTAGACCACTCGTCATCTGACTCAATTTATGAATGATGTGTCGTTCGAGCTGGGAAGCGGTATCACGCCCATCATGATGAGAATCACAACAACTAATTGATAGACCACAGAGATGATTCCTAGAATCATCCCTGCACGCGTTGCATCACGGGCTTCCGGCGGCATTTCTCCACGCTTGATTCGATTGAGGTCTGCAGCACCCATCGACCATGCAATACAACCAAGGATCCAACCTCCACAGGGGATCAGCGCTAAGAAGCCGCACAATAAAACAACCGAACTTCGATTCTCACGTGTATCCTTGGTCGGATCGACCTGACCCGGCTGATGACCAACGGCATCATGGGGTGGTTGAGTGTCTTGACCTGGATCAGCTTTGGACATAACTCAGGATCCTAGCAGCACATTACCCCTGACATGAACAACCGCCGTTACTTCCCTCCGCAAAATGATACAAATCAACAACAGGTCGCCTAGAGGTGCTTCAGATTGCCGATTCAGTGAGATTTGAGCCGCTTTTTCAGGCCATCGCGTATCATACGGCTTGAGTAGAGGGCGGATATGACTCGTTTGCACCGCCCCACCTGACTTGAGATCTCATGTTTCCAGAATTGACTACCTATGACGACAACCACTTCATCCAATCGCCCTGCACTACTGGGTGGCCAGCCCGCAGTCACCCTAGACCAAACCGAAGCGCTCCGTTGGCCCATCGTGACGACAGAAGATGAGGAAGCAGTCCTCCGTGTGTTGCGTAGTGGCGAGATTTCAATCAACGATGAGGTCTCAAAGCTCGAAGACGATTATCGCCAATGGCTAGACCTTCCTTATGCCATTGCTCATAACAATGGCACTGGTGGCATTCATGGAGCAATGCATGCCTTTGATATTGGTCCAGGCGACGAGGTCATTGTGCAGTCAGCGACCTGGTGGGCAAGTGTGATGCCGATACTCCACCAAGGCGGCATACCTGTCTTTGCTGAACTTGATCCAGATACGCTGGGATTATGCCCAAAAGATGTTGAGCAGAAAATCACTGACCGCACCAAAGCCATCGTAGTGGTCCATCTTTTTGGCATGCCATCTAAGATGGATGAGCTCATGGAAATTGCATCTAAGTATGGCTTACTCGTCCTTGAAGATGCCTCTCACGCACATGGAGCGACCTACAAAGGTCGTAAGATCGGCACCATTGGTGACGCAGCAGTATTCAGTATGCAAGCAAACAAACTGGTGCCCTCATCTGAAGGTGGCATGTTTCTTTGTAGTGACGAGGAAATGTATGAGAAAGTTCTGCGTTACGGCCATTACGAGCGACTGCTTGGATTGGAATCACTCAATAAATATTTGGCTGCGACGGGATTGGGTCATAAGTTCCGCATGTCACCCCTAAGTGCCGCCGTAGCACGCGTCCAACTACGACATTTGGACGAACGAAACGAAAAACGCAATCACAATTGCATCAGATTAGGTGAGCGGCTCGAGAAACTTGGAATCAAAGCTTTCTTGGCACCAGATGATGTGCAACGCACCTACTTTGAATATCTGGTCCACTACGATGAAGAGGCCACTGGCCTTCCAATTGGCGATCTCGCAACTGCATTAAGAGCCGAAGGTGCCCAAATAGAAGCACCACGCTATCCACTACTTCATCAAATGCCTGTTTTCACACACGGTTTTTGGTCGATGATTGCTCGGACGGATGAGACCGATAGCCCGCTTCGGGAATATGATATTGACGACCTGCCATTTACGGTCAAGGGCAATGGCTCTCTTCTTAAGCTTCCTGCCTTTCCAAATGCAGGCGATGATTTAGTCGATCAGTATGCCGCTGCATTTGAAAAAGTCCTCTCTCACGCTGATGAGATACCTCGAGACAGCGAATGAGTAAAGATCAGAGATACCAAGTATTTACAGCACAAGAAATAGAGCGGAAATTTCGCCGCCCACTCACTCGTGTGATGCGCCCTTTAGTCTTATTGACCACCAATACACTACGCGTGGGCAATCGAATTACTTGGGAGCTACAAGGCGCTGAGTATTTAGAAGAGGCGACTGGGCCCTTTGTTCTTGCCTCCAACCACCGTAGTCATGTTGATACAGTTTCAATCCTAGGCTTATTGCCAAAATCAATATCACGCCGGACTGTGGTTGCAGCTGCGCAAGATGTGTTTGGTCGCCAAGGAACAACTTTTAAGAAACGGTTGATGTATGGATTCGTTGGCTTGGCTGTAGCAGCTGGCTTTCGTGCATTTGCATTCGACCGAAATGGTCCCCCACTCGCTTCGATTCGAACATCTCGAGAACTCATCAAACGCGGCTGGAATCTACTGCTTTATCCGGAAGGCACCCGCACCCGTACCGGCAAGATGAAGGCCTTCAAATCCGGTGTCGGAGCGCTGGCACGTTTTACCGGCAGTCCTGTTTTACCTATTTACGTTTCTGGTGGTGATCAAGTGATGCCTGCAGGTCGCGTCTTCCCAACACGAGCACATATCTGTGTCAAAATCGGAAAGCCACTTTATTTTCAAGATCAGTCATCGCCACGCCGTTTTACGGCTCGTCTTGAAAGAGCCGTCCGCCAACTTGGTGGCGAAGAAGTCTCCGCTAGACTCAATGCCAGAGCTGAGGGTATTTCCCAAACAGAAGAAACCCAATGTTCTCATGATAATCAACCGAACAGTGAACACCAGAACACTGGCCTTAAAGAAATAAAGCAACAGTCCGCCTAAGCGTGATGTAAACAAGATGCTATTGCTAAAACCCAAGGCTCTTTTTCCTCATCATAGAATGCGCTACCGCACTGATCTTGCGCTGCGTAGAAAACTCGCACTGACATGAGCATTTTGGCGACATCTATTATCCACTGGTCAACCACTGACATTCCACTGTTTGGGCTGCTCGTAATATTGCTTATTTTTAGTGGGTGCTTCTCATCATCAGAGACTGCTCTTTTTGGACTAACTCATAGCCAACGATTGACATTGCGCAGACGTCGATCAATCGCGAGTCGGGCTGTAGATGCCCTCCTTTCCGATCAACGCATGCTGCTGATTACCATTCTCTTTGGAAACATGTTGGTTAATGTTCTCTACTTTGTTGTCAGCTCAGTACTTCTGATCAGAGCTGAATCATCAATCTGGATTCAAGCAATTTTAGGCATTGCATTTCTTCTGATCATCGTTGCCGGCGGCGAGGTCATCCCAAAGGTGCTTGCGAATGCAAATCGCGTTGGCTTCATCCGCATACTTGCGCCGCCCTTGCTCACAATGCACCGTTTCATTGGCCCGTTTCGTGTCATTCTCAATTCGTGGGTCATAGCGCCTCTGAGTCGGCTCACCTCGCCACCACAATTGCCGCCAGAACTTGATGAAGAAGAACTCAACGCACTGCTTGACATCTCAGGTCGCCAAGGTGTGATCGACACCGACGAGCAACGCGGACTTCAAGAAGTCATCAACCTTTCACGACTGCGGGTTCGTGATGTCATGACACCACGGGTCAAAATGGTGGCCATTAGCCAAGAAGAAGAACATGAAGAAATTCTTGCGACCATCCGCAAATCAAGGCTGACACGAATTCCAATTTACCAGGGCGATCTCGACCATATCGTTGGAAACCTTTCAGTCAAAGCTTATTTAACTCAGAGTCAGCTTGGGGCGATCGAGCTTTCTCGTGCAATCTATCCGATGCGATATGTGCCTGAAATTGCCACACTCGATCAGCTACTGGAGCACTTTCGTTCGTCGGCCTCGAAGATTGCGGTTGCGGTTGACGAATATGGTGGCACGTCTGGAATTGTCTCGCTTGAAGATATCGTCGAAGAACTTGTAGGCGACATTGTTGCTGAAACCGACCAGCAAACGACACCACCTGTGCAAATAGAGCCTGGTGCATGGCGTGTGAGTGGCGGACTTAGTATCCGAGATTGGCCTGAGGTGCTGGGGCATCTTGTATGGCGTACCAACGTCGTCACACTTGGCGGCCTGATCTTTGATCGACTTGGACGGGCGCCTTCAGTGGGAGACATTGTCAAGATTGGTAACATCCGTATTGAGGTAGAAGCAGTTGATAGCCATCATGTCACAACCGCATTAGTCAAGACGACATCAATACCCGAATCGAAGGAGGATGTGTAATGACCCCTCTGGAGATCATTATCTACCTTGCTCTTATGATTCTGGGAATCATCCTGTCTGCCCTTTGGTCTGGACTGGAAACTGGAATGTATGTCCTCAATCCAGTTCGACTTGCTGTCAAAGCGGCTCATAATGACCCACGAGCTGTCGCTATTCGTAGAGAGCTCATGCAGCCAGCGAGACTTTTGGCAGCGCTTCTAATCGCTACAAATGCTTCGAGTTATCTGGCAAGTTATAGCATCGCAAAGTTATTGACCGGCTTTGAATTAAGTGGATGGGGCCTGATCATTATTGAAACAGCGATCTTCACTCCCACCTTATTTATCTTTGCAGAAACACTTCCCAAGGATCTTTTCCGAACACATAGCGATGTGTGGACATATCGCCTTGCTCGCACGGTGCACATTCTGCGATGGGTTTTAACAATCACATTGCTTCTTCCTACTATTCAATGCATTGCGCACCTCGCTGGCTTGATACTAAAAGCAAACTCAAACGACAACGAAACCGCTCGCCAACGCGTACTGCAATTGATTCGCGAGGGCATTGCTGTTGGGGTGGTCTCTGAGGCTCAAACGACGCTCGCAGATCGAATGCTCACTCTTCGAGAACGTCGCGTCCGTGATGAGATGGTCCCTTGGGCTGGTGTAGCAACCGTGTCTCTTGAAGACCCTCTGCCAACCCGCCTCGCTTGGGTTGCTGCTCGCCACCACACGCGTTTTCCTGTCGTTGATCAGTCCGGCCGAGCAGTTGGCGTGCTCTCGATGCTGGAAGCGCTTCTAGAACCGAATACTGCAACCCAAGAGCTCATACAACCAGCTTTTGAGTGCCCCGCAGACATGAGTGTCACTGAAGCACTTGCAAGCATGCGTGTAAACCGCCAGGCACTCGCCATCGTTACTGATCCAAAGGTAAACAAGGATGATTCTGGTAACAATGTGGTCGGCATCGTGACCCTAAAAGACCTCGTTGAGCCCCTCACCGGCGAGCTACACGCTTGGTAGTTTTTTAAAAGAACACCGCAAAAAACAATTCAGAACTGAATATGCCACGCCTATGATGATCTAGGTGGAACCTATCGGGAGGCTAAGAAGAATGTTTTTTTGCAGGTCAATTTCTATTATCGCGTTTTTGGGCATCAGTTTATTGACCCTTCAGCAGAGCGCTCTGGCTTCACACCTTGTCGTACAGGCTGGTGCTGGAATAGGCGTGAAGGACAAATGCAATAAACCGCAGAAAAAGAAAGAGAACAAAAAGAATAAGAAAAAAAAGATGACACCTGGATCATCAAACGATTGTCATTCACAACGACATAAAAACAATAGTCAAGTTGATGTCAATCACTCGGTTTATGGTGGTGTCATTGCTTGGGCAGATCGCCCGTTCGGAGGAAGTGTCGTTGCTTGGGCAGATCGCCCGTTCGGAGGAAGTGTCGTTGCTTGGGCAGATCGCCCGTTCGGAGGAAGTGTCGTTGCTTGGTCGCAACCGCGTTGTAATAACATCAATATCGTCACGCATGCGACCCAGATTTCATGGCCTGTTATTCCAGGATACTGGTCGCCGACAGACCCCCAAACTCTAAGCGGCAACACCATGACGTCGCAAACACCAAACACAATGACTCTAAAACAACGCCGAATGCCCTCTCGCACCCGCAGCAATGCACCACATAGTGGAAACGTGCATTGGGTCAATCAATCTCCACAGACTGAACAAACCACTTCTCTTGCTGATGCACGGCCCAGGGTCTGGTGCATCAAGCACGCCAGCCGTACTTGCGGATGCTACAGTCCATCACCCAAAACCACTGATCAGGTGCAGATGGCCAGCACACAATCTGTTCAGCCCTAGCGGCGTTCCGCGCTGACCCAGGGGAGGCCCCGTGAGCGCAAGGCGCCCCCAGGAGGAGGCGATTTGCCGACCCTGGGGGGCGAGGAGAAAGATATTTTCATATGGCTAAGTACCGAGAATAACGAAGCCGAGCACCAATCCAGGCAACTATCATGAAAGCATCTCAAGCCTAGGCCTCAGACGGCAATAATCCGCTTTTAGGCAAAACAGTGCCACTGGCCTGGTTGTGATATACGTTGTTTACTGGTTTCCGTCTGGCTGCTGCGGAACCAGGACCAGCTCTGAAACGGGCGATCCGGGTAGAAATGGCATGGGATCACCATTGAGCCAAGCCTCTTGCATACTGCCATAGTTGGCTGACCGAGGATCTCCTGATTGCCCGGCTGGCATTTGAAAAATGCCTTCCTCGTGATGGCCCGGACTCACGGACATTCGCGCCGATGCTCCAAATCCATATTGCCCAACACGCACGGCCCGCATATGACCTGGCAGTGGTTCATCTGGCATATTGAATTGCTTACCTAACCAGGGAATGCCATCGGTCAACAGATGTGTGACACCTGTTCTATTAGAATCACCCCACGGCTCATCCCAAGTTGTATCCATCGCTTCCATCCGTTGCTTCGTCGTCGACAAAGCGCTTCGAAACCATGATCTCCAAGAGTCATAGCCGGCTGGTTGTAAATGAGCGGGTCGCTCTTCAAGAATTTGGCGAAGTGGCTCTTCATTTATTCTGAATGGTGCTTCCTCAAGCGCAGGATGATCAAACTGACTCAGCAATGCATTTGACATTTGCGCCCGAAGAATTGCGTGAAATTGTTGCAGTAGGGCAAGTCCTCGCTGATCAATATCAGCCCGGCCATTAAATTGGTTAATGACTTCACGTATGACTCTCAATTCAGCATCACGGTCTTCTGGATCAACCGATTCGAGAATGATTTCTCTATAGAAATCATAAAATGGAACCTGGGTATCTAACTGAATCTCAAGCTGCCGCTGCTCATTATGAGCTTCTGTTTGTTCAAGCAGCATCTTAATGCGCGCTGCTCGACTTGGGTGTGACCATTGTTGTCCAATAAGGGATGCTTGTTCAAATGGCATCGTGCGGTTATTCGCTGTGTAGAGTAATCCGCTGGGTGGATCAATGATCATGGGACGATTCTCTTCATTGAGCGCCCCATCCCATCCAACGTCTCTACTTGCCCAAGACATGGGCGTTGTACCATCAAAGCCAACTCTTTTGGGTAAATATCCGCTCACTACCCAACCAATACGACCAGAATCATCTGCCAACATCACGTTTTGCGAGGGACCGTAGAACGATCGCATGATCTCTACTGCATCATCAAGATTCTCCGCCTCGAGCATTCCAAGAATATTGAGATTGACCATCTCTGGCTCAAGGCCAACCCATTTTTCAACCAGAGGTTGATCCATCCATTTCTTATCAGAGACAACACCCCAGCGTGTTGTTTGCAGTGGCAAAATTTCACGTCGCCCACCACGAACTTCAATAACTTCTTCTACATGACCAAACGCTTCCTGCCCGTCTGGTGTGTAGTACTCGTCAGTATTTTTGGGGTCTACCTCAACAATAATGTAATCACGAAAGTCACCCGTGGTATTTGTAAAACCCCAAGCAACCTTCCCAGTCGATCCAATAATGACCCCCGGCAATCCAGGCAGCGTGAGTCCCCCAACATCGACCCCAGGCCATTGCAACACAGCCCGGTACCAGATGTTTGGCACCTGCAACATGAGATGAGGATCATTGGCAACAATGGCCCCTCCGTGAGATGTGAGCGAACCAGCGATAGCCCAGTTATTAGAGTTTTGACCGCCTAATTCATCTGTTGGATTTTCTTTTCCTGATTCAACTGGTGATAAATGGGCGGGATCAGTCACCGGCGGCGACACCACAATGTCCTTGCGAAGATCAATCAGTGCAGGACCTGGGATCGGTGGCACAAGCACGCCCTCACGATCTGGCGTCAATGGAACATCGCCACGATCACCGGGCCATACCAAGAACTCATAGAGCTCCTTGGGCAAGCCAGCTTTGATCGCACCTCGACGTAGTTCTTCATTGCCATCCTCATGCAACATCTGGAACATAGTGAGATACACCAACAACGAATCTTGTGGCGTCCAGGCCTCTGGAGCAATGTTCAAAATACCATACTCAAGTGGCGGCTCAGCCAAACTCGCAAGCCCTGCATTAACACCATCACAGTAACGCTGCACGGTGGTTTGCATATCTTTATCAAGAGCATTCCACAGACGTTCAACGAGCTGCCTCGGCCGGCGATAACGCGCCCTACGATCCATAGGAACCGTTGAGGGACCAATCATGGCAGAGAGTTCACCTGCAAAAAGCCTTCGCATGATATCCATTTGAAAAAATCGGTCTTGCCCGTGCACAAAACCCTCGCCAAACATCGTGTCAAGCATATCTTTACCACGTATGGTCGGAATTCCCAGTTGATCGCGCGCTATGTAAACCTGCTGAGAGATAACCGGCACTTCGACTTGCTCTCTAACAGGCACTTCTAGAGATTCTTCATGCGCACTCTGTAATGCGAATACAACCGCCAATATCATTCCACTAGCAACTAACATGAAGCACCTTTTGTTACATTCATTGGTGATGCTGTCTTAATCTTGACATCACGAATTTCAGATTCGATTTTATGTGTATAGCTACTTTTCTTTGGTGACGCAGCAATATCAAGCTGCATACCACGCGTCAGTTGGTGAGCATACTGACTTGATCGCCACCACACCATGCGCTGTTGAATTGGGCCGCGAGGGCTCTCTTGTTTCACAAACAAAGCGAGGTGATTGCCTTCCTTACCAAATGACTGCGGATCACGAGTCAAGATAACATCACGAACACAGACAACTGGCCGAGCATTACCTTGTCCAAATGGCGCTAGTCTTGTGAGTGCTTTAATGCTTGTGTCATTGAATTCATGCAACTCTGCTTCACAATCAATATTGAGTTCGGGCATCAAAGTTGCTTCTGATATATTTTGGTTTGCGTGTTTTTTTAGTCCGCTGACTAAGGCATCGAGTTGTTCGGTTTTAACCGTAAGGCCAGCTGCTGCTGCATGACCTCCATAGGATTCTAGTAGAGCTTCCTGACTCACGAGCGCCGCGTGAATTGAGTATCCTGGAATACTTCTCGCAGAGCCTTTACAAAAGCCACCCTCTTGCTGAAGAAGAATGGCAGGACGGCCATACTTTTCCGCCAGTCTTGAGCACACAATGCCCACAACACCAGGGTGCCATTTTTCATGAGCCAATACAATGACCCGGCAATCTGGCGAGGTCATGCCCTTAGACTCTGCCAATTCACAAGCCTGTTCTAAAATGATTGCTTCAAGTGCCTGGCGTTTGGTATTAAGTTGAGTCAACTCTGTGGCAATAGCATGACCTTCATCACGCGTTGCAGTGGTCAACAATTCGATCGCTTGCCTTGCATGCCCCATACGTCCGCATGCGTTGAGACGGGGCGCTAGTCGAAACCCGACTGTCTCAGCATCAATACTTCCCTTTGCAACACCTGATACTTCAATCAAAGATTGAAGACCTGAGAGATTGGTGCAGAGCATGCGCCGCAGGCCCCAACGTGCCAAAATTCGATTTTCTCCGAGCAGTGGAACGACGTCTGCAATTGTGCCCAGAGCAACTAAAGGCAGTAGATCTAACAAGACCTCTCGCAATTTTTCACTCACGCGCTGGGAGCCGCACCAATCGACTGCCAATTGCCAGGCAAGTTTGTAGGCCACGCCTGCCCCACTCAGATCTCGGAACTGATAGCCACTGCCTGGAAGACCAGGATGCACCAATACATCTGCCGTCGGAAGTGATCCATCTGAATTGAGGGTGTGGTGATCTGTAATAATGACGGAAAGTCCCGCTTTCCTCGCTGCAGCAACTGGCTCACAAGCAGTGATTCCGCAATCAACTGATACGACAAGATCACAACCTTCTCTTGCCATCTGCTCCAGAGCAGAGGCATTCAGGCCATAGCCATCATCAATCCGATGCGGAACGAACGTCCGAATATCTGCATCAGGATTGATCGCCTTGAGCATGTGATAGAGGATCGAGGTAGCCGTAATGCCGTCAACGTCGTAGTCGCCATAGATGACGATTGACTGCCCTGCCCTCAGAGCCACCAAAAGACGCTCGGATGCAGCACTAATCCCTGGCAGCTGGTCCGGGGACAGGAGATCTGCCAGCGATGGATCGCAGAACTTCTCGACCTCGGGGGTGGAATTGAAGCCTCTGGCCACCAGAATCCGCTGAATCAGTGGCGGCAGAGAGCTACCCTCAAGGTGGCCCCCAGCCCCAGTCCTGGGGGCAGCTTCTCGTAACATCCATCTTCGGCTCAATCCGTCCATGACAGACCACCATAGACGACTAAAGAACCTCGGGCCAGAGCACTTTCGAGACTGCCCCGACTGGAGACCTCCACTATTGAAGAAAACGTCTTATTTTGCCCCGACTCGGGTTTTACGACCCTCCGCAGGTGCACAATACTGGCGTGTGCGGATAAGATTTGAAGCCCACGTCTGATCAGTAGACTGGATCACACCATGCAAGCTCCATATACATCCATCCTCCTATTCGGCCCTCCCGGCGTTGGCAAGGGTACCCAAGGTGCCATGCTGTCATCGATTCCAGGCTTCTATCACCTGGGTACCGGTGACATCTTTCGAGCGCTCGATCGGAATAGTGAGTTAGGCCAAGCATTCTTGAAATACTCAACCAAAGGGCTCTTGGTTCCAGATGAGTTGACGATTGAGGTATGGCACAATCATGTTGCCAAGATGATCAAGTGTAAGGCTTATGATCCAAAACGAGATGTGCTTCTTTTAGACGGCATCCCTCGGAGCAAACCTCAAGCATTGGCTATGGATCAATATCTTGATCTTCTTGGTGTTGTCCACCTCGTCTGCAAAGATATCGATGAAATGGTGCGCCGCCTAAGACATCGAGCTGAAGTCCAGAACCGTCCTGATGATGCAGATGACAAAGTGATACGTCGTCGTTTTGATGTCTACAAAGACGAGACTTCCCCAGTTCTGGCTCACTATCACAAAGACCTGATCTTTAATATTGATGCAATCGGCAGCCCGGCAGCCGTCCTACTCAAGATCCTTGAGTTTGTTGTGCCTGCAACCGAATCCCGTCTGGGTAATCCTCTCTCTCAATGATCGAAGAATTTGTTGGCATGAATGACAAAAACCGTCCAGTACTTTCTGTGGTTGATGTCACCAAGCGTTTTCGAAAAAATACCGCGCTTGATAAAGCAACGTTAAGCATTGCTGCCGGTGAATTTGTTGGACTACTCGGACCAAATGGTGCTGGAAAGACCACTTTGATCCGCGCTATTACGGGACATGTGTTAGTAAACAGTGGCTCGATACATCTCTTTGGTGAGCCCATTCTGGGCCGAACACGCAGCCGAATCATCACCGACTGCCTTGGTACCGTTCCGCAAGATCTTGCCCTCTATCCCAATCTCACCGCGCGCGAGAATTTGTCTGTGTTTGGATCTTTGTATGGTGTGACAGGAAAGACTGCCAAAGAACGGAGTAAGTGGGCACTGAATTGGGCTGATTTAGAAGACCGTGCTGATGAACCTATCAACAATTTCTCCACTGGCATGAAACGTCGATTAAATATTGCCTGTGGCATCCTCCATGAACCAGCATTCATACTTCTGGATGAACCAACTGTCGGCGTCGATCCACAAGCCCGCGAATGCATTTGGCAGATGTTACGCACATTGCAACAAAACGGTGCCACCCTTCTTTTGACGACACATCAATTAGATGAGGCAGAAACACTTTGCGATCGAATTATTATTATTGATGACGGCAAGCCTATCGCGCAAGGTTCATTTGATGAGTTGGTAGCTGAGACCATCGGTTCGGATCGCGTTATCGTTATAGAATGCGCACTTGATAATAAATATGCCCAATCGCTTCCAGAGCACTGGTCCTATGACGGGACTGTCATTCGCGTAAAAGTAAAAGATGTATGGAAAGAATTGCCAGGAATCATTGAAGTGCTTCAAGATATCAGCACTCCAATTGGCAACATCCATATCAAGCTTCCGAGTTTGCATGATGTATTCCTACATCTCACCGGACGGGAGTTACGCGAGTGATATTCACTATTTTTAGAGTTGGAGCGATACGTGTCTATCGAGATTGGATCAGTCTGGGCTTAGCTTTTGTGCTACCAATTGTTTTCTTTACGATCCTCGCACTTGTTTTTGGCGGAATGACTGTCAACACAGAAGGCAATCGCTCTGTCAAGGTGATGTTTGTGGACCTTGACGATTCTTCTCAAAGCAGGGCGATCGTCAATTGGGTCAAGAACAGCAATGTTGGCATCATGGTGATTCCACCCCCACCAGCAACAAGCTCAGATGAACCGCCTACGAAAGAAGCATGGCGTGCTGTCCGAACAGGTCACGTTCCCGCAGCGGTAATCATCCCAAAGGATTTTGGCAAGAGCGTGAGCAATATCAAGGGCGGGACACCTCAACTCACGATCTATACCGATGAGGCGAACCCGATCACACCCATGATTATCCAGGGCACGCTTCAAGCTGCAATGGCGAAGGCGCTACCAGAAATTGCTTTGGCCAACGGCTATCGAATCATTGAGAAGCTCATTGGTCCACTCACACTGAAACAACAAGAGCACCTTGAACACATAAGAACATTGCTCACGAAGCATCCTTCAAATCAGAGCACTGACACGGTCGGCACACACTTTAGCTCAGACAATTTGTCGCCCGTAAAGATTCAAGTCGAATCCGTTCACAAGCAAGGCGTGACCGTCGAGTCAGGTCATGACATGGTCACGTTCTATGCTGCTGGCATTGCGGTGACGTTTCTACTCTTCACCGCAATGGGCGCTGGCGGCACGCTATTAGAGGAAGAAGAGATTGGTGTACTAGAGCGCCTCATGGATACTCGAGTTGGTATGACGAGACTACTCCTTGGCAAATGGCTTTTTCTTATGCTTCTTTCGTTTCTACAAGTCATTGTGATGTTTATCTTTGCAGAGTTTGTCTTCGGGGTGGCTCTATTTACCACCAAGCACATTATTGGCTTGCTTGTAGTCACACTCTTTACAGTGGCCACCTCATCAGGTTTTGGACTGTTACTGGCGACCATTTGCAAAACTCGTGCCCAGCTCGCAGGCATCGGCGTTGTCGTGATTTTGATGATGAGTGCTATTGGGGGAAGCATGTTCCCCGCCTTTATGATGCCAAACTGGATGCAGACGGTTGGCATCTACACCTTTAATCACTGGGCCGTCCAGGCCTACCAAGGTGTCTTTTGGTATGACAACCCAGACCAATCAATCATTGGCATGCTTGGCACACTCTGGCCGGAATACCTTGTGCTCACTGCTTTGACGTTCATCTTTCTGGCTGTAAGTCGATTTTTGGCACGCCGATGGGAAATTGCCTAGAAACTGCCGTCAACTGACTACAATAGATGCTCAATGCCCTCTCTTGTTGAGGTCATTTTCCTCTTTGATAATTGGGGCCGAACTGGTATCGACCGGACAGGGAAGGTTCGTCGTTGCACGTCGTGGACGCATCTTTGCCACGTAAAAAGGATGCAACTTTATAACTGCCAATCCGCAGTACGCACTCGCAGCTTAATGCTGTGACAGCCACCGCCTGACGCCCGATGAGGTGGTGGCTGAAAACATCGGGCTGGTTCCAATGGGCTCACAGGCCTCGGCGGAACGAGATATTTGTCTGTGTAGGCAAAGCGAAATGCTGTCGTCGGCAGCTCGCGGCGCCGAGATTAAAACGGCGACTACACGTGTAGACGCGGCGCTCTGACTGTTTCGGCACGGGGGTTCGATTCCCCCCGGCTCCACTATCCAGAATGAGAAGGCACTGAGTTAAGTCGCTGCCGCACTTCAATCAGCCTCGCGCAGATGCTAATTGCTATTTCTTCAGGCGTCTCAGCACCGATCCCTAGACCAATTGGTGAATCGATGCGATCGAGAAAGTCGCGACGAATGCCTCGCCCCTTAAGCACCTCAAGCACTTGAACGACACGTCGCTTACTACCCATCAGTCCAATGTACTGGCTTTTGACTGTGGCCAGTGCTTCGAGCGCAGCAACATCGTGTTCGTAACTACGACTCACAATTGCTGCGTAGAGCTGACGATCAGACTGTTGACGCATAAGCGTTGCTGCGACTGATTCGCAGCACTTGATACATCCCTCAGCTAGCAAGTCATTGCCATCAGTCATCGGTCGATCATCCTGAATCACAATCTGAAAGCCCAAAGGATGAGCCGCACGCGCGAGTGCTAAACCACAATGGCCCCCACCTATGATAAGCAACATCGCATCAGGCAATATGTAGAAAGGATCTGCTGTTTCACTTATGAGCCGGTTTGTGCCGACCACTTGGAGTGACCACGACTGATTGTCTGGAAACTGCTGCTGTACAGACTGACCTATTTGAAGTGCTCCCAACGCCTCTTCTATAGATTCAAGTGCCGCTGGGGCGAGCAAATCCAGACGTACCTTCATCGTCCCGCCACAGATTCCATCTCGAGGCTCTTCACAAGTTCCCCGAAGATCTATCACCACTTCCTTCGGCCCATTTACCTTCTTCATCTGGCGAGCCGCCTCGACCACTCTTGCTTCAGCTTGGCCACCACCAATCGTGCCTAAACACCAGTCTTCACCACAAGCCATTTGAGCACCGGCATAGCGAGGTGTCGAGCCACGGACGTCACGCACAGTCGCCAATACAACTGAGCCTGTCTTCAAACGCCCGGATACTGCGCGAAAAAAATGTTCGCCAGTCATCGTAATTCACTTTCAGAAACCTGATTCCAGCACTCCCAGAATGTCTGGCTTGGATCTGAATAAACGCGAAGCATTGCAGCTGCAATTTTCTTTGGATCATGCCATTTCTCAACAAATCGCCGTGACTCTTGTCCTGCTTTTCGTAGCCCTTCTACATCTCGGAGATTTGCACGCAATGTCGCCAAGAGATTTTCTGGGTTTACCTGAATCAACGGCAACTCATTTCGCATTTGTTCTGGAATATACTCCAGATCTTCTTGTCTTATATAGCACATGACAGGCTTACCCATTGCCATCATCTCGACTGCAAATGCCCCGTACCATCCAACCCGCAGTTGATCAATAACTAAGTCTGCTTGCTTATATAACTCCATTGCTTGCTGGTGAGGAATGCCCTCGATAAACAGCCATTCGAGATCAAACTCACCTTCAAGAGCACTCGCTGCCTCTTCGATAACTTTGGTCCCTTTAACCGCGCGATTTGTTGGTGCGTGCAGAATCTTCAACTTCGCTTTTTTCTCTGAGGGAACCACTTTTACGACATCAGGATTGACTGCAGCGTATGGCACAAATTCGGCCTGAGGGACCACATGCAAGAGATCCGGATTCAGGCAGAACACTCGATGCGCTGATCTGGACACATAGCTAATATTATTCGCCTTGCTCGCATCATCACGAGGATGACATAAGCCCTCGCCTTGCTGCTGACCACAACAAGATAACGAAAAGTTTTTCTGGCAATAACCAACCTGCCTCGCATCACACCCCTGATATGTCATCACCACTGTCTTACCCGCTGCGCGCAGTAACGGAAGATCAATACCATGAGATCCGAGTCGAGGCAAAAAGCTCTGTCCAAAATTAAAATGAAACACATCGTGACGAGATATTGATTTAAGTCCGAATAGGACCCGTTTAGTCAAACGGTTCCATCGATTCGTTTGCCCAAGATTCAGATCAATATCAACTGGATATCCCAACCACGATCGTTGTAATACTGCAAGCATACTCTGTGCACCGAGTGCTTTCTCTGCTGCAACAAGACCGCTCGGATGTCCGCCGACATCAGTAGGCGCGTGTAAAACCCGAATTCCATGCGAGCGTTCTTCATTCATAGCTATTCACGGTCTCTTGCAACGCCTTTGACAGAGAAGTAAACGAAATGTCAACAAGAGAGCAGAGACGCTTTACATCCGCTATTAGATCAAATGGCCGTGTCGCCTCAGCCAATTCAAAAATAGGCTCAATACCAAGGGCCTGGCCAATACCCATTCCTATTTCACGAATACTTACACCATTTGGACCACCGACATTAATGACATTATCTCTAATCGTTCCACTCAACATGCCACCAATCAACGCTTCTAATCCAATCAGCAGATCGTTAATATAGATCAGTGAGACAACAAGCCCCCCCTCATCTTCAATATTGGCTGGATGACGCTGCAAAGTGATCGCTTGCTGTTTTTTGATACGACCTGCCAAACCCGGAACCAGCATATTTTCTTGACCTGGGCCAAACGCGCCGAAAATTCGTATGGTCAGCGTCTGCATCTCACCAGCAATCGCACCCACGACATCTTCACCCATCACCTTACTAAGTGCATATGCATTGTCACGACGAAGTGGTGTCTGCTCATTCATGGCAGCAAAACTATCTGTATATACGTTACCTGTTGAAGCATAAACAAACAGGCGGGCACCCGACTTCTTCGCTGCAGCTGCTACTCGAGCCGCACCGACAACATTCACGCCAAATAGATTATCTGCCTGTTCTGGAAACGATCGGTAATGTGGGGATTGTGATAAATAGACAACCACCTCAGTTCCAGGTGCGATCACAATACCATCGTTACAAACATCAATCGGCAGGACACCCGTACGTTCGCAAGGATGAATATCGTATCCAATGACATCATGCCCCTGTTCTTTCAAGCGCTTCAGCAAGTGCCTTCCAATAAACCCACTGGCTCCAACAATTGCATACTTCATGAAGATCTCTTATCTAGGGTAGCTGACCTGCTTCAACATTGAGCTGCTTGTAGGCCCGGTGCAAACGTGCGGCAAAGTGCACTGGCGTATGGTGTTGTTCAATATACTTTCGCCCAGCTGCACCAAGCTGATGAACGCGCATTCTGTTATTGGCAAGATCCCGAAGGGTGTCTTCCAGCTGATCAGGATTCGCAGACAAGATGGGACAAGCTTCAGAATCGAGTAGATATCGCTCTGGATCTCGAATGTAACAAATAACAGGTTTCCCTAAGGCCATCCCCTCTTGAGCGGTATAACCATGAAAACCAATTAGACATTGATCAAAGAGAACGTCGGCCTGTTGATACAACTTCAACGCCTCTTCATTCGATAGGTTTTCAATAAGCTGTAACTCAATCAACACGCCCTCTTGCTGTAATCTTTCCACCGCCGACATCAGAAAGCGAGTTCCCTTATAGGCGCGGTTATTCGGAGCATGAACTACACACAACGCAGTAGTAGAGTCCGCGCTCGGTACGTGCGGCTTGTATTTATTACCACTTTCTACATCGAGTTCTACCGGCCAATAAAATATATCGTTAATACTGCCTGGCGTGTAGTGAATCATATCACCCATTGAAAACACAGCAGTTGTATTATTCCTTATTCGCTCTGCATATCTGTCACCTGTTTCCTTATTACAAATACAAAACGATCCTGGCTGGGGACACTCCATACAACAGTTATATTGCCCGAGCGATTCGGTGCGCTCACGAGAACGAACATCGCCTCCATATGCCCAACAGAATACTTCTTTCTTAATCTTTTTCAGGAGCTCAAGCTCATCCCAGTTAAACGTGAATGGCTCTGGCGATACAAGAATGCCACGATCACAGTAAAAGTGGAACCGATCAAATTTCCAGATCGCCCATAACAACACACCGTATGGACTAAGCCTCCCAATGATAGGCAAGCGCCTCCATTTGGCTAAGTCATAGGTAAACGCACCACGAATGTGATCATGTTCAAAAACCAGCGATCGTGCATCAATTCCCAGCAAGCACTCAGCCCGTGCATTAATACCCATATTCAACACTGGATGCCCGACCCAAAGACTGCGAAGAACTCGCTTCTTTTTGCGACGTGTTCGAAAACACCCCAAGGTTCGAATGACCATCATAAGCAAAACGTGAATGAGCTTTGTCATGATGTACTCAGACTAACGTGTTTGTGAGAGCCGTTACGGCAGAGCCACCCATCACACGAGCAATCTCATTATTGGAATGGTACCTTTGATACCAACGCTTACCAGCCTTACATAATTCCTGAGTATACTCTGGGTCCTGATAAAGACGTCTAAGATGATCAACTGCTTCTTCAGGTGTACTTGTATTCAGAATTGGCGGCAGCTCTGGAAAACACCATCTATGCCGATCCTCATCGAGCCTAAGCAGGACAGGACGCCCATGAAGTAGTGCTTTAGGGGTCAGACTGCCGAATGCCCCAAGGTAAAACTGATCTGCCACAACATCGGATGCCAAGATATATTCAATCATCCCATAATTGGGAACTGGCGCAATCCATTTCACTCGATCACTAATACCACACTCTTCAAGAAGCTCTTTGGTTGCATCAACTGTGAGGCCCCATTCAACAAAGATAGCCGACGCCTTTGGACAACATTCATGGACAAAGCGGGCGAATCCGCGAATGAGGATATCATTGCCCTTTTCCCAGCTTGGATGACGGGCTTCTTCCCAATGCTGGCGAGCAGGATGAAAAACAATAAAGTCTGTATCGAGCTCCTCACAAAGCGAGGCTCGCAACTGAGAAGCTGAGGCATCTACCTGCAAGTCTTCATTAATGGGGTGTGGAACAAAACGATACTTATCCAGCTTCAACTTATGAACTGCATCAATATTGTCACAGTTCGTAATAAGTGACATATCAGCACTTCGATAAGTCAAGGCACAGAGGCGACCTTGCTTCGTTTTCTCAAATGGAATACTACGAATTGTTCCGTGTTCAAATGCTAAATATGGACGCTTCTCACAAAGCAATGGAAGAATTCCGTCAGTGGCATAACCGATAACTACGTCGTAGTAAGCTAATACCTCAGACCACTTTTCTATTACTGAAGCGTAAGCAATAATATCATTACTGCTAATCCGACTTTCTTCCTCTGGAAACATTTCATCCTGAGCCTTCGCAAGCTTCTCTGCCAAGATATTGATCCTATGAATAATAGATGGCTTGGATTCTTGCTCTTCTGGAAATGAGAACCCCTCTGTTAGTTTAGATTCTGATGGAAACATAACAGGTGGCAAAGATTCTAACTTTGTTGAAACAGATTCAATAATCTGCCAAAACCGTCGCAGGGGCATAAACATCAAGACGATGAGCGACATAACCACCATAGGAATTCCTAGACAGATCTGTGTCACCCGTGACTGCAACCAATACCAGTCAAGCCACCGCATAACTCGCGACTTGGTGTTCTGGATAACTTTGTCACCACCACTCTTCTCCAGGGTGCGGAACATGCCATGTTGCACTTTAACAACTGTTGCTCGACCACTATCACTAGCCCTGTAGCAAATCTCTTTGACTAAGTTCCTTTTTCCAGAACTCACGAGAACGAAATACCGACCTGCATTTCGCATTCCATACTTCGTTTTTCTTATAACTTTCCTGAGCGTGTAAAGTGACAATCTTCCAGACTGCAACACCCACACTTTGGCTCGAAGTCGACGTTGATCATTTCGAAAGACCAATCTTGCTAATGCTCGGATAGGGCGAAATCGTCTTGTCTCTTCACTTGAACCAGAAACTTTTCCAGACCAATATCCAACAAGGTTCGCCCAGAGACTCTCTGCTTTCAGCGTATTACCAGCCTGCTTCGCCAGAAGATATTCCAAACAAGTCTGATGTGGCCCCTGAACAAACCATCTTGGACGTTCAAACCCTGTAAGATCAAGCTCATGCCATTGCGGGGCAAAATGATCAATGTCACTCACAACAATTTGCAACTCTTCCCACTCGGGACATCCCATGATGTGGTAGTAGTCATAGCAAATAACATCACATTCAAATCCACGCCTATTTAATATCTTTGCGTTTAGATAAGCATTGTTGGCGATATTTCCAATATGCAATACGCGGGGAGCTCGCCCCTCAGCTTCCCGAAACTCCGCAAGCCACTGATCCAATTCTTCATCATTCAAGTGATTAACGATCGCACTTGCCCCATGAGCTGGACCAATCTCTACTGCTCCGGAACTTGTACCATTCTGTTTCTCACTCGAATGGCGAGAAGAGAAATCAGGAATCATATTCGCTTGCTCTTCAGCCACGGAAGTACTCCGGGTGAAGCACAACTAACACCTCAGCACCCAACTCTGCAGACATAACCACATCTAACATTTCAGCAAGTGATACATCCCAGACAAACGTGTTGCCTCCACCGATTACCCATCGATCCTGTCCTATGGCCCAAACCTGCAGATCCACATCCCAATCATGACACGGGTTGTTCGTTAAGTAGGTACGCATCCAGTCTTCATTACGAATCGAGGCCCCCGCAGAATGAGTCGCAAATTCAGTGGCTGCCGCTCTATCAACCTCTTCTACTACTTTGGCATAAGTACCTTCGTAGAACAAACCAAAAGACTTCTCATCAACAAGGCCTACTGGCAGCTGCTGTCCTTCTGCATCACAAACTTCGCGATTCCAGAACACTCTATTTTTAAACACCTCAGAATTGTCCGCCCCATAAACCGAGATAGAGTTGTGACCAACTGTACCTAGAACATTAGCACCATGACTTCTAAGCCAAAATAACTCTGTCCATAAAGCTCCAATAGGATCCAGATCAGTTGTCGAAGCAACATGCATTACATCATTGTGCAAACCAATTTCACAGCCGGCAACGATCAGATTTTGAACTATTGCTGCAAGCTCAGGCGATCGCACTAGTAAATCTTTTTCATATTGGCCGTAGTAGAGTGCTGTTGGCAAAAGATAAAACGAACTTCCCACACCAACCTGCGCACAGTAGCGTGCCATACGACAAGCAGTTTGTACATCCGCATCTATATCCACACGGAGACCAACATTGACCAAGTCATTACTACGTTCAGTCTTTAACTTGCACAGTGGTTTTATATTGAGGCGATCACACTTAGCCAAAGAATCAGTCATGATTCTAAAAGTATCGAAGATACCTGTCAGATCTTTATAACAAGACGAAACTTGATCCTGGATATTCCTTGGTTCTGGTGACTGGAGCACACGAATCAAAGCCGGCTTTGGTTCTTCAACCGGCACCTCCAGCTCAGCAGCCACTTCCTCTGGTTCAGCCACCGGCAACCCGGATGCATCCCCACCACCAAAGATTTTCTGCATTCGCCTTAACATTGCTAACACCTCTCACAGAGGACATACCACCTATCACGACCGTTTGAAAGCTGCATCATACCTCACCCCAGAGTCCGACTTCATGAATCCTTACCGCGGTTTTCAGGCACGCGAGCTATTATTCTTGTTTCACGTGGAATCGAATCATTTCCCGTTGCAACGGTACTGATCTCAATTGAATGACATCCAAGTCTTTCAAGCGTCCGCTGAGCTCGACTAGGAGACAAGTCGTTGTAAGAACAGCCGTGTTCTTCATTCCAAGAGTATTGATGATCTGTTAATTCGGGGAACCAGCCACGATAGCACGTCACATAGATCCAACCTTGCGACCAGCGCACCATTGCTGCCAGATACGCATCCATATCATAACTATTGTCGATGGTTCCCTGTGAAAAGACCAGATCGAACTTTTCATCAGCATCCTCAACAATAAAATCACAAGATCGATAATGATGTTTCTTATTAGGACGGTTTTCCTGACACCATGCAATAGCAGGATGAGCAAGATCAAAACCGACATAGCGGCGATCCGCCAAAGCATCGCAATAACCAACACCCAAACCACATCCAAAATCTGCAACCGTTTGCAACTCAGAATGACCATCTATAAATGACAATAAGTCTTGATGAACGGCTTTTCGAGACTCATACATCCACGTATACCACTCAAGACCACCATCATGCTCTTTCCAAAACTGACCATAGTTTTTGGGCTTCCATCTACTGCGAGCACAATTGCTGTATTTAAGATCGATCATCATCTGACCTGCATGCCGATCAAACGCATCCCGCATTTCCCCTGACCACCACGGCCAGGAAGCCGCTGGCCTTGGATTTGGCGTCTGCCGATATGCGAGAGAGTTAACCCGCTGATCCATAATTTCTTGTACTTGATCCCGACCAGGGGAGTCGAGACCAAGCCATTCATACATACCTTCAATTCCCTCTACTCCATCCCGAGCGAGATCGATGCAACGGACTCGATCACCAGTCACTGATTCCAAGCCTTTAAGGTAAACAGAATTACAGGCACTCCAATACCAAGCACACATGTGACTTCGCGGCATTTTTTCCCATAACTCGTACACTGGATCCCCTGGCTGTGGCCGGTTACGAGCGTAATCAGAACTATCGTCACTAATCAGCAAGTTCGCTGCCGAACTCACCGCTGCTGGCTCCAACGCTTCGGATTGCAAACCTTCCCGATAAATATTTCCAAACTTCGCGATGTGCCAATTCATCATTGAAGTCACCACATCGCGACCATCCCGAGTCAACAGCACGAAACGACAGTTGCTTTCCTTTGCGAGCGCTGGAATAAACGGACCATAGGTCACATTTTTTTCGCCATAATTTCCGTGTTCTGTTAACCCCTTCTTAAAACGGGGCACTAACACATCCCGCACCAATTTCATTTTATCTTTGTCACTAAGGCATCCATCTAAAGCTGCTCTTGTTTCACGATTGAGATTGGGCATGGGCTCTGAAGCACAATGACCATTCACTGCAGTATCGAGCAATGTCGCCAAAGCTGTCGAGCCAGATCTTGCTGTACTAAGAATACAATAGGGAACGTTTGTCATCGTTTTACTCAACGTTCTAATTTAGACTCCAGGCTTTAGCTGTGAAGTTCTTTTTAGTGTTGTGTTTGTTCGTTTGGCATGCTTACGCCAAGCATGGAACATTCTAAACTGCTCAGTATTAATCACTCGCTCTTGGTCATTAGATGGCTTCATGAGCACCACACTTACCGGAGCTGCTACTCGGGCAGGGCTCCAGACAGACAGATTCATTTCGTCAGAAAAACACAGCTGCATTTTATTTTGTGGGCATTTCCATTTGGCCAGTGCCAAACTAAACCAGCTAATGTTATTTGCTTCTTCTGGCAGCGCCTTCAAGAATATATAGCCTGAGCAAGATGGTATTTTTCGATACATCGATCGTGTCCCAATGAAGAGGCTGAATCCACTTTGAGATGCTATACGCACGCCCCATTTCAAACGATGATGCCACTTTTTATGCAAGTCAACACCTTCGATACCAATGTATTGAATCGCTCCGAGAATATTTGGCACCGATACAACTCTACTCTTCGTTTGGTTCGGCAGCTCAACTCGCTGCCGAACACCTCCACTCAAGACTGTTACCAATTCTGTTTTGTCACCGATATGGCCACCAATGCGCAAGACGTCTGGAAGAGGACTACTATCGAGCGTCACCTTGGCTTTCTCTGCGCAATCGACCGAAACGGTCAACCCGTAAAGTTCCGCGATATCCTCAGGCCCACGATTTCCAGTATGTGGATCATTCCAGGATTTAATATTGATCTCATTTGGGCTCACCCGATCAACATGATCCGCAATCTGGGTCATCATGTATAAATACTGATAGAAGCAAGACGCTCGCATTACACAAATGCGTTTTTCTTCTTGTACTTTTCCAGAGAAATTGAAAACTCGATCCTGCAAACCTTGTATTGCAGGAGAATCAAACTGCCTCTCTTTATGTTCCCACCTCTGATCTGCCCCAATATGGGTATAGAACGGAATTGCTTGTGGAACACTATTCTTCGTCGCATTCAATACAGTCATAAGACGTGATGCAAATGTTGTAATGCGGCTTCTTTTATTGACGAATTGCCCCAAAGATAGATCGATGAGATTTTCATCCTGCACTGGCAGCACACGTCGGACAACTGTAATGGGCTTCCCATCTCTTGCGATCGTAGGACTGGTAACTTGCAGTGGGTGCAGTGAGGTCCTGGGCTCTCCCGAACTACCCGATGGATTAATAAAACGAACACCCAGCTTTCGAAAATGTTCGAGAATGTAAAGTGGCGAATCTGGATCATCTGGCAGAAGAGAAACATCAACATCATCATTGGCACTATCTAACCAGAATGGCCTAACACTTTCAGGCTTCAAGATATCGAGTACTGATGCCAATTGTTCACGATGACGTTTCGCGGATGAATCTGTGAGAAAACCACTTGCGTTATGGTCAATAAACAGACGGCAAACAGGGCGACAAGTACTTCCCAGATGATCGAGCACTTGCTTCTCTAAATCACCATCAAACGCGAGCAAACAGAGATGCTCGATCGCATCGCGTGCCTCACGACTTTCGACACAGATATTAACCCTGTTAATAATTGTCTTTCTAGCAATCAGGTGGCCGCTAGAAAGTGGCAAATGATACTTGTAACGCTTTCTACCATTGCTCAATTCCTCAATCCCACCAAAGTCCAGCTTGCGACTCCAACCACCCGCTGAGATAAAAGTCAGCTCAGGTGGAATGCCTGAATAGTCATCGAAGTCAAGAAACGCGGCACGATAGTCGCGGACAAATCGACGGCTCACCTTTTTTTTAACAATACGACCGAGCTTCTTATTAGCACGCTTTAGGGCAACCACACGACCATTGCATTCTTTCTTCCACTCAATGAGTGATTTGGGAATCATAATTCCATTTGGAGGTGGATTCCAGAGTCCATGAATGTGGTCAATCAACCCAAGCTCTGCTAACTGCGTCAACTCACGACTATTTCTTGCCAAGTGATTACCATGGCCAAAACACGGCGAAAACAAACTGTTCGCCATGTTTATACCGGCATCAATTGGCAGTATTGAATCTCCGAAGTCAAGATTTAAGTCGTAGCAGAGGGTAGACAGTGCATGCCAAGTATTTCTTGGATATGAGCAATCGCAATCACTGATGATTGCAAAAATGTGCTGAAAGGGATAAGGAAGTAATCGAATTCCTTGCGACTTCAAACGAGCTTCAAGATCTGCCGCCTGCTGATCACTTAAGCCTGCGTCTCGATGAAATGGTCGCTCCATAGTCATAATAGAAAGTCTTCTTGTATTCTGAATCCCAGATTAACCTCTGGAATAATGGACGCGCAAAACATCACGCTTGTGTCCACGAGTCGAAGTCCCAATCCATTAACTCACATAGACGCCTATTTGACGGATCATAAAAATTATCTAGTTTCTTTCGAACATCTACTGGCATAGCCAAAGCAGATATTTCTTTTGTGGCATGGTCATGAACAGAATTATGCTTTTTCCCCACTTGGCTGTAATCAATTCCATCCTGGCCTGGCTCAGGAAGATTGAGCCATGACATGACATCAGCAAGGGCTTTTAGTGGCTGATCTGCGAAATCTTGGTAGTTCGTGACAAATACTTGAGACCACCCGAACAGATGGATGTAGTTCATAAGCTGTGAATAGTACATGCCACGGTCAAGATGCAATAAACGGGCATCAGAATACAACATATGTTGCCACCTCTGCCGATTACTGTCATCGAAGTTGTCTTTAACAGCGGCCAGTCTTTCATCTACCATAGACCCAAAGTCACTGAGAAGATCTGAGCCGCTATAGCTTTTCCGATATGAAGACCACAGACAATCTGTTGGGTTGCGTAATATGAACAGAATTCGAGCATCTGGAAGATGTTGTCGAATGTTGCAAGCAATGTGAGGGAACACCATAAAGTAAGGCCACTTCGTGCCGTAATACTTTGGCTTTGGTTTCATTAGCTTGGCTGGATTCCATCGCTCACGGCGCGGCCTATCGGCTGTCGTCATCTCTTCATAGACCTTGCCGCCATCTTCGAGCCCAATCATGCTGTAGGAGTTAAAGGGTGTCGCAAAAGGAAAGCCAACATACTCGCCTTTATAGGACAAGACTTCCTTGGAGTTACTCAGAAAGCAAATTTCTGGACTCAACATAAGAGCTTGCTTAAGAGAGCTCGTAGCCGACCGCTGGGCTCCGGCGATGATCAGATTCAGACGTGACATAAACTCAGCTCCATCAAATATCTATTTACAGCACTACAGTCTATCAGATTGACCCTATTGGGCCCTTCTGACAGCATCCATATACCATCTCATACCAATGACTCAGGAGTTCGCTATACTGCCGCCCACTTGGATCCCATGGGGTCTCTATAATCGAGGTTCCACATGTCCGATCCCGTTACAGTCGTCATTGTAAACTCGCTCAGCTATACCGGTACGACTTGGCTTAATCTGGTGCTTGGATCCCACTCTAGAACCTTTACGATTGGGCCACCTGATCGCGTCTATGCCCTGCTTAAGCAGCAAACAGTTGAGCACCCTGTCAATGCCTGCCGTGTCCATGGCCCTACGTGTGAATTCTGGCAAGGCTTCTGCGAACAGTACGATTCTCGTGAGAACTACTTTGTTCAACTCGCTGATTACGCCAAGTGTGATGTACTGGTTATCAATAATCCAATACCCAACGGCACCAGCCTAGAACTTGAGCATCCCTCAATTGTGGTCAAACCTATTCAGCTCATTCGCGATGGCCGAGCTGTCGCAGCAAGTTATAGGCGAAAGCACCCAAATGAGTCGTTTTTCGATGGCGTCAAGAACTGGCTATCAGCACCCCTCAATAGTTTCCCCTTCGATAAAAATGACCCCGATCTTCTCTGCCTTCGATATGAAGATGTGCTTCAAAATCAGCACACCGCAATTGAGCAAATTGGCCAATTTGTGGGTGTCGATTATGACGCGAAAGCTTTACGTTTCTGGGAACACCCACATCACATCACAGCTGGAAATTCTGGCACCATCATGATGATTAAATTGGCACAAGAACTCCGGGTTCCAGCAAACGAGAATCGCGAATATTATGAAGAGCAGCTGAAAACACTGCAAGACAATCCAAGCCACACATTTAATGACAAACGTTGGACTAGTGAGCTCTCAACCAGAGACCGCTTTGCATTTGATTACTTTTGCGGCAAAGCAAACGCCCAGTTTGGCTATGACAGAGATTCGTTCACCACTGACGAACACCGAGAGTTCACTAATGAACTACAACAAGTCATTCCGCCACCAGCGACAACTGCTATCAACACCTCACCTGAACAAGAAACATTTGTTGCCCCACCACCCGAAGAATCAGAGGCGACTCCAGCACCTGAGTTTACACTGTTGCCTCCACCATATGAGCCAGCGGCGTCGCCTCCACTACGACAGCAATTGTTGCCTTCATACTGGTTACAAAACGGAATAGCGATCACGTCTACTCAAGCCCGCAAACTTAGTTTTGCTATTACCATTTGCCTCGTTGTAGCCATATTAGTCATCATCACCTTGGCAATTTTACTCGGCGCCTCATCTTCTATTGGGTAATACATGGCCTCATCATCTGCCATCATCGAATCAGAGCAGCTTCAAGTAGATTTAAAGAACCGCAAAATACAAAAGTACCAGGTTGAAGATAGCGGCCTCTCACTACATGCTTGTATCAGCAACGTAAATCGAAACAACTTTCAGGGATATGGAGCCGACTACACGACAGGCGCGGGCGCCCAGAAGATTGTCGTTGGATGCCTACAGCAATACTACGATTTAATTAAATCTCTGGCTGCATGCCCACGAATTCGTTTTGCACCTCATTGTGACCTAACAAAGCAACCCGTCTCCGATGATGAAATTGTTTGCAGTATTCGACATGATGTCGATGCTGATCCGCGTGTGTCGCTTGCTGAAGCTGAAATAGAAGCTGAATTTAATGCCAGCACGACTTACTTTGTTCTACACACAGCCACCTATTATGGAGCCTTCCAAAAAGGTATCTTCCGACGCAATTCATGCATGGCGGTGATTTACCAAAAGATTCAAGAGCTCGGACAAGAAATCGCCCTCCATACAGATCCTTTAGAGCTGTTCCAAAATTTAAACATAAACGGCGCCGAAGCTGTTGTCACCGAAGTCGAGTGGCTGCGTAGCCAAGGCCTTCGTATTGTCGGAAGCGTGGCTCATAACTCAGCGCCTATCTATGGAGCTGAAAACTACGCCATCTTCAAAGGCAGAAACAAACACCACAAGCCCAACAACGCTAATCCTGATAAGAAACCTGAATACCTTGATGAAATTATTCATGAGGGTCGCTGGGCGCCACTTGGAATTATTGATGAGCAGCAATTAGGGTTGCACTATGAGGGCAACGAGTTTCTTCATCAACGCGCAGTACCGGTCGAATATGGCGCCACTCGCGGCGTGAACCGATGGCGCTGGAACCAACATAACCTTCGCCTCAAAAAATGTCCCAATCCGAAGGAAGATCTATTTATCGATCAGACTCGACTCCTTCGAGATATTCAGACAATGCCAGGCGGACGTTGGCTTATTCTCAATGTCCACCCCTTGTACTACGGTGCAAGGCACAACGAAACAACAGCACCACCGATGCATGTTGACTCTATTACTGTTGATCACAAAAGCTCTGTGGGCTGGGATACCTATAAACCCAATACGCTACAGGCTCGATCTGGGAACGAACATGATGCTCAAGTCATCAACTTCAGCGATGAAGATGGGATGCTAGACGCACCACGCCCGAAACCAGATGCGGATAACACCCTCCGAATTATGTTTCTTGGAGGCGCCAACCTAGATGGTCTTTCAACGCCAATCCCTGAACATTGCGGACAACAACTTTATCGTTTATTAGCTCGACATTTAAAACGATCTATCTGGTGCCGTACTCTTGCGTTCCCATCGATGGGCCTTTGTCGACACTTTGATTGGTTTGAAAGACACAAGACAAGTGTTTCTCCTGATCTTGTACTCATTGGTATAGGCGCCGATGAAATCGAGACAAGTGTTACACCACACTGGTGTCTTAACACGGGTTTTGATTCCACATTCCCACCAGCCTCTTATCTCAAAGCAAATGGCCATGGCGCAGAAGTGGTTGCAGGTGTACCTAAACAAGCAGCAATTCGTCGTAGTCAAGCTCAAGCAAAGACGACTACTACCGCAGTAAGTCTCACTACTCTTGACTCTAATAAGCACCACCAAGCCAATGATCAGATTGCTCAGTGTGTGAAATATTATGCAGACGCTGTACGAGCAACTGGAGCCGTTCCTATGCTCTTCGTCAATGAATGCGGCGAGTCTGCCGGCCTCTGGAGTGAAGGCATTACTTCGGACCGCCGCGCAGAGGGTCATGCCCAGGCACTCTCATACATCCAGCAGTGGGGCAGCCATGCCGACATTCCAATTATTGACCCTTATGCTGCATTTTTAACACAGAATGAGGATCTCATTTGCCATGTCACAAATGGTAAAGAATGGAATGCCACTGGACACCGACTTGCAGCTGGCGTGCTGTTCGATGCGGTTTTAGATTTTCTAGGCAATCACGATTAACGGATACGAGGCAGGCTCTCACTAACGAGAGCGTACTTGTGGCGATTGCTTGAGCTCTTCATAGAGTTCGAGTGCCGCCAAGCGGTGCGCATTCACTGTCCAAGTGCCATCTTCGTGATGAATTGGGCACTCCGCCTCCGCCTCAAATCTTTGATAGGGACTGATGAGTGGAATACTCAATCGCCCAGCAATTTCACGCCATCTTTCAACAACAATATTTGCCTGCTTATATGCTTCCACGCTTGAATGGGTCGCTGACAGAGCGCCCAGATGCTCTCCCGCCTCCGTCACCATAAGAAATAACTGAGAATCACGGGGCTGGATTGAATCATTAATGAAATGCAGAATTGAACTCAGCCCGATCATTTTCTGAGATTCCACTTCCGTTAACTCTTTGCAAAATAATGTGCGTTGAAAAGACGATTCATCTTCAGGACCGCTTTTACTTGGATTTTGCCGGTGCTTTTTCCACTTCGAACTTGCAGCCTGTACTTCAACACGCTCTCCGGCCCATTTTAGATACGAGCCAGGAGGATGTTCTGGAGAGAATCCCGTGCGCTTACTCCAATATGCTGACTCGCTCCAGGCCAGCTCTTGTGACGTTACACCAAGCACAACAATCGTCGGCTCAATTCGTTCTTGCATGATCTTAAGCCAATGCCACAGACGCGAAATGCTCATTTCAGAGAACGCGCACTTCACACACATGGTGCTTTCATCGATCTCCTCACAAAAACGCTGCTCCAACAATCGATGGCTCTGTGAATGGGACGCGACTGCTAATGAATCGAGCCCTCCGCCATCAAGAAACAAAATCCGGTTTCGACACTTACTTCGCTGACCTGTTAACACTCCTTCAGCGTCAAGCATGCCGAGCTCGTTCACAAATGAAACGTTGTGGTAAATCGCTTTGTCTTTATCTGGTCCAATTGCTGAAACAGAAGAACCTGGAACCAGTGTTTCCCAACCTAATTTCTGTCCCACAGACACTTGCACATGATGTCTCGCTGAGTCAGGTGGATCAACAGCACTTGTACGACCACCGTAATAACACGGGTGAATCGTCATCACAATGCAAGCAGGTGCCTCAAGATGCCTAATATCTCTGACCATTTCATCCTGAGTACAGAATGGTGGACGGCCCAACTCCAACCCTTTTTTAGCACGTCTATCATATGCGCGCCATCGCCAACCATCGACGGTACGTGTAGCGCCATACTCCACGTTAATTTCTTTTCGTCTTCTAAAAATGTCATTGCCTTCGTAGGTCAGACCTAACTCGGCCTCGTCCACAACACGCAGCAGCGCCAGCGTACCATTGTGCTCTAAGACGTCGGGAGGGGCGTCGGGATCATAGGCAACCTTCGCTTCATTCCGGAATCGGCCTCTAAACAACTCATAGTTTTCGGCTCCAAAAGCGGCTTTGGATCCATGAGCAACCGTACCCGTGATCCTCAACCCAATGCTCCGCAGCCATTGCACCTCTTCGATAAGTGCTGCGGCACCATCAGCTCCATCACTTTGATATACCGTAATACCATCGGCATGCAGTCCCACTTCATGTCCCAGTGACTCTATCTCTTTATAGACAGCGCCCATAGCTTCATGCCTTCGATAACGCCCAAATCGCCTTTGCATGTAATAGCCTGCGGTATGAAGTAAATAGTGCGAGGTCGGAACACACAATTCATTTTCAATACGAGCCATCTGGTGTGCTGCAACAATATCACCATCAATGTCGTGGCGTATCGCGAGACGAATTTTATCTTGACCATCTGGCTGCCGACATAACTCTTCAAGCGTCACAAACTCAATGCCAATATCTTTCAGCTGACGAAGAAGCTGCTCGTAATAAAACATGGGGTAAGCGCACGCTTTATCTGGCTCCTTTGCACTAAGCCGAGCGCCGTAACCACTATACATATCCTTATTGCACTGGTGAAACACGCTCTTAACTGACACTCGACTCTTCGTGACGCGATAGTCAGAAAACTGGGGATGCTCATTTTGATTGCTCACAATTCCGACTTTCGTATAACCACTTCTAAACTATCGCCATGAACTGCAATCAGCGGCCCATTACTCGGGTCGAAACGTTTACCATCCGATTCAGCATAAAGTTCCACGATTTCATCACGAGGAAGACCAGTGAAAGCGAAGAATCCGGAACCATCAAAGAACGCATCATCACGAACAATACGCTCTCCATCTGGTCCATTATAACTTAGCACTAATCTCAACTCCGAAAAGGCCCCTTCAATTCGGCCACCAAACACACAAGTCGTCGGCACAGCAGGCCTCAGTGAGCCAGACCGAAGAAACTCAACAGCATCTAAATCAACTTCACATGCTGTATCACTCTCTAGAATAAAACTCATCGATGCAATAGGCGAGACAGGCAAAGGTCCACCTGGCACCGATCCACTTCGCCACTTGAGATCCACCAGCGGAATGACGCGCCGTTCCCATTCCCCAGACTCGCATTGTGATGTGAGATAAGAGGCGTTGACATCTGCCACTGATTGATGAGTGACACTGTCCCCAAAATAAAATCGACCGCCATCTTTTGTCTCAATAAGAACCCCACAACGCGTCTGAGATGCCTGCCGCCTGACTGAATATGCAAAGTGCTGGCAACCAGCTGGATCGATATCTTGTGGGAACCAGTTGATTCTCCCTGATCCAGGCTTCGATAATTCAACATGAGCATATCCAGAACCTCTTGCTGCATCAGTCTTGTCTGTCAGCCACTGAACCGCAACACACTCTTCCTGGCTTAACATCAACTCATTGGCAAAAGGCACCTCATCGAGAAGTACATGCGAAACATGCCCCCCAACAATTGTCACAGATTGACGCAACTCACCATCAGCTGGATTACGCACGAGGTTTTCTATTGGTTTATTATCTAAACAGACCTGTGTTTTGGAATTGTCATCAACGTAAAAGGTAATTCCATACAGATCTTCTACACTTATTGGCATGGTCTTGCCTGTGTGTTTATTTAGCCACGACTTAATTTGTATCGTGTCGCCACCAATTCGGGATACATGTTTTGGAAGCACCTGAGCGATGAGCGAGTATTGATACAATCGAGAGGCTGAAACAAAGCCAAGCCGCTTATTTTCGGGAACCGAACCTGAAATATTCATCACACGATCTTGCAGCGCACTCATGACTGAATCATCGAAGTAAGGCTCCTGTGGGTTTCGCGTATTACCTAAATGGGTATAAAACGGCCACGCCTGATCAGTCTCTTGGGCTGAACGCTCAAGCAATCTTCGCATTCGCTCTGAAAACGTGTCCGTGCCCATATTATTTTCAAGCTTTTTGTCTAACACTGTGTCATTGGGCAACTCCGGAGCCATGCGCCTTGCACCAAATAAACGAGTTCTATCTCGACCTTGTGTCAGAGGCGTGATCTCAAATATATGAGCTCGCTCACCAGGCTCTCCGGACTGACCCGATGGGTTAATAAACTTAATGCCAAATGTACGAACTAAGTAATGAAGAAGATATGCAATGGAATCAGGGTGGTCTCCAAGTGCTGAAAATTTTAGATCCTCTTTACAGCCACTGATATAGAGCGACGGGAGTGGTGATTGCCCATATCGGGATGACACCGCCTCGTGAATTTCTCTCTCTACTCTTGTGTTAACGATGTACTTTGACGCATGGTCTGTAACGAGATTCGTTCCAACATTCCATTCTGTACGAAGTGACTCAAGAAGGACGTGGCTTTTCAATGCATCTGTATTAAAAAGATAGAGCGCTTTTACTTCAGTAGCTGGCTTTGCCGCAGAATCACGAACTATTATTCGTTCAATAGAAGAAAGAAATAAATTGTGCTCGCGACTTCGATCAAGTGGAACATCAAAATAGGCCACTTTCCAGCGAGAGCGGCCTATTTTATACTGCTCTCTTTGCTTGCTATTTGAACGTTGATAGGCCAGCTCTGTTCCATCTGGCCTGACAACAACCAGTGTGGCACTATCGGATAGCTCAAGACCTTTTGTACAGACAGCAACTGTACACACTGGCACCCGAAATGACTTGAACTCTAACTGTCCAAACCGCGATCTTTCTAACTCTGCTGGAACCGCAATACACCACTCGCCTACACCGGGCGATGACACATCGTTCAACACCATTACACGTGCACCAAAGGCTGATAGCGAATGAAAATGATCGAGGTTACCCCGATGAAATTCACGAACTAACTCAATAAAACCGACTTTGCGATCGTCATCGGCGTGCGGGTACGAATGAGAAATAGGCGCACACCCATCACAATCGAAAAATGCCAGCGGCTCTGTTCGCACGCGTCGCGAAGCACGCTGATGTAATCGAAACGAGTCTCCAAAATCAAGGCCATGCCGACGAATGAGCTGAGTGTGATACGCATTTACATCAAATGGTTTTGCCGCATCCAAATCACTAACTAAACCAACAATGTTGGCGGCAGGATATGGGAGCAATCGCATGCCCGCGCTTTCTAAAGCAGCGAGACATTGCTTTTTCTTCTTTTGAGACAATACATTACGAAGGGACCACGGACAAGCATCGAGGCCTCGAAAGAGCCCCCAAGATCCAATGACTGGATGGCGAAGAAGGTAACGCATGCGATTAATGCGGTCATGACCTATGGCCTGTAAGAGGCTTCGAAAAAGCCCCCAAGATCCAATGATTGGATGGCGTAGAAAATACCGCATTCGATTAACGCGGTCATAACCTATCGTCCGCCCAACGAAATGCTTTAACCACTGCATTGATCTAAACCATTCCTAAAATGACTCATAGCGACTAATGAGAGCGGCACGAAAACGCTAGAGATCATCATCATCATCATCGCCAAGCAACTGCAAACTACTCGCCTCTAATTTCATCTCTTTTCGCTTAGCCGTACGCTCCTTCTTCATCGAATCCCACCAATGGTGGTCACCCATACCCAAGACATCACCATTGATGGCCCAGATAACTTGCTCTGCAGCAACCTCCTCTCCATGAGGATTAGATGATGACACGAACAAAACAATTTTTTGATCCAGAATAGCAATCAGCTTGTCAGCATACGCTGCGTCAATATCTTCAAAAATATCCCACTCAACCAACGCTACCGATCCAGGCGTGTTACTCAAGCCAAGGACATAGACAGCCACTTTTAGATTGGGCGACAGTGTTGCCCAAACACTCTGAGTTAATACCGTGTCACGGCCTTGCGGAAGACCTTCAATCTCGTTCTTTAAATCTGCGTTAGTAATGAACTCTTCAACTTCTTTTGTCACTTGGTCTGAAGGCGTCTTACTACCAGTCAAGATACCTTGAAGTGGCAAAATTGGGCATGCCTGACCACTAAAGATAAAGCTGCCTGTATACCAAACAAGTGGATCCACTTCTGTCGCTGCAACGAGTGACTCTGTGACCAATCCCAATGAAAGACGGGCAGGTGATATGTTGATTGAGAACAGCGTTGGTTTCCCAGGTCGCAAGGTGAGACAATCAACACCTCCATACTTTTTGGAACCCGGCAGCTTCATATCGATACTGCTCACCTCAGTAGAAGTGTATTGCTTGCCACTGAGCTGAACTAACGGAAAGTAAATGCTGCGATAAAAACGAATACGAGGATAAGAATCCGTCATACTTGCCACGACGGCAGCGAGGCTTGTGAATGATCGACCCAACTGAGCCAAGGCCAGAATGTAAATGAGTATGGAACCCCATGAATCGGTAGATTCAATCGCTGCAGAGCCCAGGATAATGAGAATCACAACAATCATTAGAGGGCGAAGTAATGATGTCACCAAAGCCGAACGCTGAGATGTGAGCTGACGCCTGTCATAATAATCCCAGTATTCCTTAATGCGCTGATCTGTATAGTAACTCTCGGCAATTTCATTTTTCCTTAGATCTGGGGTTACACCCCACTCTTCACCGATTGCGATGTGCTGCTTGATAGCTCCAGCGATGCCTTCACGGGCCCGCCCGTAATACTCTGTTGATGCTTGCTGTGCACGACCACCTAAAAAGTAGAGCACTGGAGCGCTTACAAGGAATAACGGCAATACGTAGATCGTCGCTCTGACATCTAGGAAAAAAAGAATTCCGATATAGGCGAACGCATAAAAGATCAACTGGACCGATCCCATCATCGACTCGGCGGCTTTTGCCATCAAACGAGGATCGCCTTTAATGGTTCGGCCTAGATACTTCTTGTTGAATGTAGTCTGGCCAGGTATCGGATGCCATCCTGCTATCAGCTGGAGCATTCTTGAACCGGCCCGGTATTGATACGACCGGGCGATAGCCCTCGATTGAACGGCACAGAAATAGGCAGTAATCGCACTGAAGATCTGTAGAACCAGAACAATGATTGCCACAACCCAAAGTGAACTAAGCTCCGCACCAAGGTTCCAGCCAACCCCAGGAACGATCCAGGCCTCACCAACCTCTAATTTCTGAATGTAAATCGACAGCAATACCAGTGTGCTCGACACCGCAATCGCGCCAAGAAAACTTAAGACGCCAACCATAGTAACGCGGTACATTTTGCCTAAGAATGCGTCTTTACTGAGCCATATATAGGCCTCAATAAAACGGCTAATCCGACCCATGACGTGCGACCACCAGGCTGAACCTGAAGGAGATTCACTTGCGTGGTGCTGGGCTGTATTTGCAGTGGACATGGTTACCTTGCGGCCCTTCATATTTTTGATGATTCACTCGCCCATTTCAGCAACAAGTCAAAGCCGGGTTCGACTACTACAACTAAACAATATCAGCTTCACACATTGTCTGGGTAACTACAATGTCTAGACCGCATCAGACCTGCAAACTATCGACTCGAGTCTGACTCATCTCTACGATATCATTCGCTTCAGTATCTACAAAGTGTCGCTGAATCCACTCTATGCTAACCAAAGACCAAATCAGTAGGCGATGATTTCTCTTGCCATCAAAGTGTTCGTTTAAGCATGAGCGAACAAAATCTTGATCAAACCAGGGACGTTCCAGCGTACGTTGATCAAAGAGGATGGACTTAATGTAGTCCATAGATGGGCCTCGATACCAATTTTCATCTGGCGGAGAAAACCCTTGCTTACGCTGATAAAGAAACTCACTTGGCAGGAACTTTTCCATTGCCCTACGAAGAACATACTTACCCTCTGATGAATCCATGAATTCACCGCTACGACTAGATTCTTCGAGTTCCGCCAAACGCAACTTTTGAGATGGACGAAGTCGCCAAGCGAGCGTGTTGAGCGCATTGTCGAGAAATGGCACCCGCGTCTCTAAACTATGTGCCATTGAGATATGATCATCGGTAATCAAGAGTCCGTGCAAAAACGTCTTAAACTCAAAGTACAGTGCTCGGTGTAGCAAGTTTTCTGAATGACTGGCTTCTTGATCCCAAGCTGGCGCGCTCGCCATAACTTCGTCGAAACTATGGCGAGGATCGCCCAAATGCCTTTGAAGATCAGATGAAAACAGACGCGACAACTCCGCTTGTGGCAAGAGTCGATGCCATGAGTCAAACACCGAATTATCGAAGTCATCTATTGAACCACCACCAAATGCGGCGCGGTAACGCCATGGATAACCAGCGAATAATTCGTCTCCACCAGTCCCAGCAAGGCACACCTTTACGAATTTACTTGCCAATTTTGCAACATACCAATTCTGATGACACATCCCAACACGTGGATCGTCCATATGCCATGTAATTTTATCCATGGCTGCAGGCATATCGCCTGCATGAAGAACAACGTCATAGTGCTCAGTTTGCAAAAGATATGACAAGCGCTCTGCCAACCGTCGCTCATCAAAGCCCTGCTCAATTCCATCGACATTTGTCAAATCAAATCCGCCGGTGAAGGTGTGCAATCGACTGATCGATGTTCCCGCGACAGCCACAATGGAACCAGAGTCCATACCTCCTGATAAATAGGACCCCACAGGCACATCACTAATTAATTGTCTTTGTACCGCACCACGGAAGCCCATAGAAACATCATTCACGACGGACTCTTGCCCCTGCGATTCTTTTCCAAATGCGGCAACTGCATCAATGTACTTTCTGGGCTCTCCTACAACACCATTACGAGGATCAACCCGAAGATGCTCACCAGGCATCAATAACTGGACGTTCTCCCAAATCGTCTGCCGCTTGTACACATTTTGAAATGTCATGTATTCAACAAGTGACGAAGCATTCAATGCAGGTTTCACAATACCACTTGCGAAAATGGCCTTGATCTCACTCGCAAAGAGAAAGAATCCGTCTGAGATTGCGTAATAAACTGGTTTCACACCAAAACGATCGCGAACCAGATCAAGTCGATGCTCAACTGAGTCATATATTCCAAACGCAAACATGCCGTCAAGTTGCTCGAGACAAGGTGGGCCACACTCGTTCCAGAGCTGCAAGATGACCTCTGTATCGGTTCCCGTGCGGAATCGATGGTCACGCTGCTCAAGCTCATCACGAATTGCCTGAAAGTTGTACGCCTCTCCGTTATGCACAATCCAGTGACGGCGATCGGGTGTCGCCATTGGCTGATGCCCGTAGGCGCTGAGGTCAAGAATAGAAAGACGCCGATGACCAAGTGCTACCTGAAAATCACTTTCAGCCATTTCCCTACGCGAGTAAGAGCCACCAAAGACTGGAAGGTGCTCATTGAGGTGGGCAAATTTCTCATCTGTATAGGCCGTCGAAGTTGCACCGCGATGTTTGGTACCACGCCCTGGATCAAAAAACGCATAGCCCGCATCATCCGGGCCTCGGTGCGCAATGGTGTCACACATCCGTTTGATCCATACAGGATCAACGGGGCGGCCTGTCAAACTAACGATACCGGCGATACCACACATGCGTCAGGATGCCAGCACACCGCCAACGGCAGCCTGCTTCCCACGAAGATCCCCTTCATGACTGCGCCGCCATTCAATAAGGCTCTGCATGCCATGGTCCAAATCAATGGTCCAATTGAATCCAAGATCCTTGGAAGCCTTCTTGGGACAACCAATTCTGTTTTGCACGAACGTGAGTCCGGCATCTTCATATTGAATAGATAGATTGCTTTCTGTCAGCGACAGAAGCAATTCAGTAAGGTCTTTGATTGTGGTACCGATTCCACGACCCACGTTGTAGCATTCTCCAGAAGCATCTGCTTGCATGCCAAGCACATTGGAGCGAGCCACATCCGTGACGTGAATAAAGTCGTATTGCTGCGATCCATCACCGAATACGATTGGACTTTGCCCATTCTCAATTCGATCAAGAATCTTGTGCATCACTGCAATATAAGCGCCCTTGTAATCCTGCCGTGGACCATAGACATTCATATAACGCAAGCCAATCCAATCAAGGTTGTAGCGAGCACCAAGACTTTTGAAGAAGTGTTCACCAGCTATCTTTGAAGCGCCATAGAAGGTGAAGTTGTTGTACGCATGCTCCTCAGTCATTGGTGTCTCAATCGCATCCCCATAAACCGAGGCAGATGATGAGTACACCACGCGTTCGACACCTGTTTCGATGGCAGCCATCGCCACATTAAAGGTGCCTCGAACATTCACATCGAAGGCTGTATCGGGGTATTCATGACATTGCAGAATCCAGAGAGCCGCAAGGTGAAACACACCATGACAACCTTCCATGGCCTTGCAGAGAATATCACGCTGAAGAATGTCTCCACCGTGAGGAAAGATGGAAACCCGTGGATCTTTTAGAGCCTCACGCAGGTTATCAAGAGAGCCCCTAAAAAAATTATCATAAATGACAATCTCACCAACATCCGTCGCCAGAAGCTCATCTACGACATGACTTCCAATGAGGCCTGCACCACCAATAACGAGTACTTTTTTCCCACTCAATTCCACGATTGACTTCCTTGCAGTTATAGGTGTATTGGCCCCAGAAACACGCCCTTGAAGGGATAGGAAGCAAGCCTAAAGCCGCCATCAGGTCTCGTCAATCAAGAGCTCTTCTTCAGACTGATGATCGAGTTGCAATATAGACCCCCAAACCACTACAGAACCCTCAAAAGTGCATTCATCGAATACCGCATTTTTACTGCGAAAACTAGATATTTTTGATCTTGGTTGAAGAAGGAATGATTTTGACTGTTGAGGTGTCGCCAAATCATATCTGCCCAAATGAGCTTTGGTTTCACCGAAGGACGAACCCTGAAACCATGACTTCTTGCCACATCTGGCTTGGGCGCATTGCTTACCGCAAGATCAACCAGCACCAAGCGCTCTTTGGCATGGCCCAGTGAGATACATCACTTCCTGGCTGCATGGGTACATCGTAAACTGACTCCTGAAACTCCTACAGATAGGATGTGCCCTTCTTGCACTCTGGTCGTTTATTGATTTGGTTAAAGGGATGAAGTGTGGCTGATTTACAAGATACTCAGACAGTCATCATTGGGGCTGGAATTGTCGGCTTGGCGACCGCGAAGGCTTTGATCGACCGCGGAGATGTTGCCCCTATTCTCTTAGAGGCCGAGCCCGAGATTGCATCCCATCAAACTGGACATAACAGTGGCGTGATTCACTCTGGGCTCTACTACAAACCTGGCTCACTCAAAGCCACGCTCTGCACATCGGGGCGCGATGCAATGTATGAGTTCTGCAACAATCACAACATCCATGTGAAGACGTCTGGCAAGATTGTGGTTGCAACCCAAGAACACGAGTTACCACAACTCGAAGCACTGCGGCAGCGTGGCACCGAAAACGGCATCCAGGACTTAGAAATCCTCACACAAGAGCAACTCCGCGTGCATGAGCCCCACATCACGGCAATTGCAGGCATGTTCGTCAAAGAAGCAGGCATCACGGACTACGGCCAAGTTGCGAAAGCAATGCGCAAAGAAATCGAAGACGCCGGTGGCCAAATCCATACCGGCGTCATGGCTAAGCGTTGTCAAAATCAAGGCGACAATGTTGTTGTAGATACGACCACTGGCAAGTTCACTGCGCAGCATGTTGTTAATTGCGGCGGACTACACTGTGATCAAGTCGCTCGTGCCAGTGGACGTGCGCGTGACGTGCGCATTGTTCCTTTTAGAGGTGAGTACACACTACTTTCTGAAAGAGCTGCCAAACTTGTTCGCGGCCTCATCTACCCTGTGCCCGATCCAAGGTTCCCTTTTTTAGGTGTACACTTAACCCGTACTGTTCATGACACAGTAAAAGCTGGCCCAAACGCCATTCTCGCTTTTTCTCGTCATGGCTACAAAATGCGTAACATCAACATTCGAGATCTACTAGGCATTGCCGCTTATACCGGTTCATGGCGTATGGCTGCACGGTATTGGCGTACAGGCGTCAGTGAGTTTCGCCGCTCTTTGTTTAAGAAGATTATGCTGAGATCGATCCAGCAACTTATTCCTCAGATTGAGTCGAGTGATTTGTTGCCAGGCCCTGCCGGAGTTCGCGCCCAGGCGGTTGACCGAGCGGGACGTCTACTTGATGACTTTTGTATTGAGCGCCATGGAAATGTGGTGCATGTACTCAACGCCCCCTCGCCAGCAGCAACCGCCTCTATCACAATTGGCCGATCTATTGCAGATCAACTGGCAATCACACCCACATCGTCTGGCTAAGACTCACCACCAGAGAAAAGAGCTGGTAGCAGACGAACAAATGCTGAGCGTGGAAGCACATCATCAGCACCTGCTTGAGCAGCTGCGTCAAGAACCTCCCGGTCAACATGTGATCCAAAGGCCACAATCCGCGCCGCTGGTGCATGCTGCCTCACACAATCAACCAACTCTTTAACAGTGACTCTTTCGACCGATAGGTCGATGAGCACTAACTTGGCTGATTGCTCGACAAGTGCTAAATCTAAAGCCTGCACATCACGCACAACTCTGCATGCCACATGAGCCTGTGCAGCTGTACCTGTAATTCGTGACTGGAAGATCAAATCAGTGACAACGGCAATACACATATTCAGTCATGGCACCCAGTACTTTGCCTGGCCTCATAGATAGAAAGGCGAGAACCACACGCAATTAGACTGAGAAGCTACTTCCACATCCACAAGAGCTGGTGGCATTCGGATTATTGAATACAAACCCGCGGCCCATTACTTCATCTTTAAAATCAATCTCTGTGCCATTGAGATAAAGGAAGCTCTTTGGATCACAAATCACACGAACGCGAAAATTCTCTTCGCTTGCGTTCATTTCGTTGTCATATTCCCAGAGTTCATCGGACTCACGCTGGCTTTCAGTGAGATCAAGGAGGTAACTAAAGCCGGAGCAGCCACCACCCTTGACGCCAACTCTCAAACGAATCACCTGTGGGTCAAGCTCCTGTTGCTTGACGATGTTCGAAATCTCTCTTACGGCCGCATCGGTCAGCGTAACTGCCATCAGACATAACTCCTGGCCCAGCGAGGGCCTCAAGGTGGGTTCCATTCGAGACAAGGGGCAAACTCTTCTTTCGGGGGTTTGGCCCCAGAGCTGATGGGGAATTGTAGAGGCCAACCGGGCCAGAGGCCATTAGATAGTGACTAAAAGCCAATTTTTGGGCCAAGAAATAGGACCTAAACAACTAATGCATAACTAGAATCATTACAATGTGGGTCTGATCTATTATCTCTGCCACTACTGGGCCAGCCCATAATGTGGCTAGCAGGAGCCAACGATGCCAATGGACATGACAGGAACTCTCGATCGCTGGGAGAGCGCTAAATATCGCTATGGCTTTACTACAGACATTGAAGCAGAATCGCTTCCGCCAGGTTTGAATGAAGACACCGTCGCCTTTATTAGCGCCAAGAAGAAAGAGCCACAGTGGCTTCTCGATTGGCGGCTCAAGGCCTTCAGTCATTGGCACACAATGACTGAACCCGTGTGGCCGAATGTAAACTACCCAAAGATAAACTACCAAGACATCATCTACTACTCGGCGCCAAAGTCACCAGACGATGCCCCAAAAAGCCTTGATGAAGTCGATCCAAAGCTTCTTGAGACATATGAAAAATTAGGCATACCGCTCGAAGAGCGCGCTCGACTTGCTGGCGTTGCTGTTGATGCTGTGTTTGACAGTGTCTCTGTTGCCACAACCTTCAAAGATAAATTAGCTGCCGAGGGCATTATCTTCTGTTCAATGTCCGAAGCGGTACAAGAACATCCCGAGCTCGTGCGACAGTACTTGGGTTCGGTCGTCCCCTATAGCGACAACTTTTTCGCCACTTTGAACTCCGCAGTATTTAGTGACGGCAGCTTCGTGTACATCCCTAAAGGTGTCACCTGCCCTATGGAGCTTTCAACCTATTTCCGTATCAACGCGATCTCGACAGGACAGTTTGAAAGAACTCTTATTGTGGCAGAAGAAGGAAGCTCCGTAAGTTATCTTGAGGGCTGTACCGCCCCAATGCGAGATGAAAACCAACTGCATGCAGCGGTCGTGGAACTCGTAGCACTCGATCGAGCCACAATCAAATACTCCACGATTCAGAATTGGTATCCCGGTGATGAAAATGGCGTAGGCGGGATTTATAACTTTGTAACAAAGCGTGGCAAATGCGCTGGGGCAGACTCCCGAATCTCGTGGACCCAAGTTGAGACTGGTTCTTCAATTACCTGGAAGTATCCAAGTTGCATACTTCAAGGCGATCGCTCTGTCGGCGAGTTCTACTCTGTTGCGATGACGAATCATCGCCAGCAAGCAGATACCGGCACAAAAATGATTCACATCGGCCGGGACACAAAGAGCACCATTATTTCAAAAGGTATTTCAGCCGGCCACGGCCAGAATACCTACCGCGGCCAAGTAAAAGTTTTGCGCAAGGCGGCAAACGCTAGAAACTACACCCAATGTGACTCAATGCTCATGGGTGAAGAATGTGGAGCGCATACGTTCCCATATATTGAAGTCGGAAACGAAACATCACATGTCGAGCACGAAGCAAGTACATCGAAGATTGGCGAAGACCAACTCTTCTACTGCAACCAGCGTGGTATCAAGATGGAAGATGCGGTTTCGATGATTGTTAATGGATTCTGCAAAGAAGTATTCAAAGAGCTTCCTATGGAATTTGCTGTAGAAGCCCGAAACCTGCTTGAGGTCAGCTTAGAAGGAAGCGTCGGCTAATCAGCCCAACGTATCGTCATCAAGACACCTCTAAATGACCAACGAAAGGAAGATGTAAAAAATGGCATTGCTTGAAATCCGCAACCTGCACGCCACCGTTGAGGGCAAGGAAATCCTGCGTGGAATCGACCTCACGGTCAATGCAGGTGAGGTCCACTCGATTATGGGCCCAAATGGCTCCGGCAAGAGCACGCTCGCACAGATACTCGCCGGACATGATGCTTATGAGGTCACAGAGGGACAAGTTCTTTTCAACGGAGAGGACATACTTGAAGATGATCCCGATGTGAGAGCTCGCAAAGGCATCTTCCTTGCTTTCCAGTATCCAGTTGAGATCCCTGGGGTCTCAACCAAGTACTTCCTCAAAGCAGCCATCAATGCCATTCGCAAGGAACGAGACTTAAGTGAACTTGATGCGATGGACTTCATGAAGCTGGTCAAAGAAAAGGCGACGATGGTTCATCTCGATCCATCATTGCTCGACCGAGCTGTCAATGAAGGCTTCTCTGGCGGCGAAAAGAAACGAAGTGAAATTTTCCAGATGGCGATGCTTGACCCCACCCTCGCCGTTCTAGATGAGACCGACTCCGGACTGGACATCGATGCACTGCGAATTGTCGCTGATGGTGTCAATGCACTACGCGATCAAGATCGCGGCTTTGTGGTCATCACTCACTACCAGAGATTACTGAATTATATCGTGCCTGATTATGTGCATGTGCTCATCAACGGGCGTATTGCCCGTTCGGGTGGCAAAGAACTTGCGCATGAACTCGAAGAGCGCGGTTATGCATGGATTCAGGAACCAACTTCAGCAACAGCCTGAGATTAGATAACAACAGCTATGCCAGACCTTATGACAAACTCAGATTCGCTCCTTGCCAGCGCTCAAGCCCACCCAACCAATGGACCCGAATGGCTCAATACCATTCGGCAGTCTGCGGCTGCGTCATTTGCCGAACTCGGCTTGCCAACACGCAAGCATGAAGATTGGAAATACACCAACCTGAGACGCGTTGGCGAGATGACCTATACACCAATTACGTCCATCTCATCCCATGAGATGCCGACAGTTGATTCTGAACTGATACCGGAAGCCTGCGCCCATCTGGTTTTCGTCGATGGTGTTTATGTTCCAGCACTCTCTAAATGCCTCACCACCGGCCCACTGCAGATCATGACACTTCAGTCAGCGATCGAGTCAGAGGTCCCACAAGTCAAAGAGCATCTGGCCAAAATTGCTGACTTTGAAGATGAGGCAATTACAGCACTTAATACGTCACTCTTCACTGATGGAGCTGTCGTAACCATCGCTGATGGCCATGTTGCTGAACACCCGGTGCATATTTTAAACATCGTGACTCACACCGATCAGCCCGTGGTGGTTGCACCTCGCACACTCATCATTGCAGGCAGTCAGTCAGAAGCGTCTGTTGTTGAGAGCTTCCTAAGTCCTGATGGAACGAGTGCATTTGTTTGCCCCGTCACAGAAATCGTGGTTGGAAGTGGCTCGACCAACAAGTACTACCGAGACGTCCGCGAAGGATCAGGGACAGTTCACTTGGCGCGAACACATGTTCATCAAGCAGATCGAACCAATACTGTTACCACTGCACTGACAGCGAGCGGAAAAATTTGCCGCAATGCCATTTACGCAACGCTCGATGGCGCCGGCAGCAACGCCGACATGATTGGGCTCACAATGACGCGCGGCGCAGAGCATGTTGACAACTTCCTCCGCGTTGATCATGCAAAGGAACACTGTGACAGCAGAGAGTTCTTTAAGAGCGTCTTAGATGATCAGTCATCTGTTGCATTCTGCGGTCGCATCATCGTACGTGAAGGCGCCCAAAAGACAGATGCAAAACAAACCAATATGAACCTGCTGCTCAGCCCAGATGCTTCAGTTGACACTCGACCCCAACTGGAGATTTTTGCCGATGACGTCAAGTGCACACATGGTGCTACGGTTGGCCAAATCGAAGACGAAGCGATCTTCTATCTGGCAGCGCGCGGGCTCGACAAAGAAACGGCACGAAGCATGTTGATCTATGCTTTTGCAAACGAATGCCTTGAGCATGTTTCAATCGCGTCACTTCGACAGCGCCATGAGGCCATACTTCTGGATCGCATCCCGCATGGCCACCGCCTTATGAGCGAGGTATGACAAAACAACATTCCAAAGCACCGCTTGATGTTGAAACAGTCCGCAAGGATTTTCCTATTCTTTCAAGAGAGATGCATGGAAAACCGCTGATCTATCTCGACAGCGCTGCAACGACACAGAAGCCTCAATGCGTGCTTGACGCAATGGCAGAATACTACGTCTCTTCGAATGCCAACGTCCATCGTGGCGTCCACTTGCTCAGCATGGAAGCAACCGATGCATTCGAACTGGCGCGCCAGCAGATCCAGAATTTTCTTGGGGCACAACAGTCACAGGAAATTGTCTTTGTTCGTGGTGCAACTGAGGCTATTAATCTCGTAGCAAATTCATTTGTACGGGAGAACATCAATACCGGTGACGAGATTCTTGTTACCGAAATGGAACATCATTCAAATATTGTTCCCTGGCAAATGTTGTGTGAAGCCACCGGCGCTACACTTCGCGTTTTACCGATCACGGATGAGGGCCTATTACGAACCGATTTACTCACCGAAATGCTGACCGATCGCACTCGCATTATGGCGGTCACTCATGTTTCAAATGTGCTTGGCACCATTAATCCAATCAAGACAATTGTTCAGGAATGCCATGCTCACGGTGTTCCAGTACTGGTTGATGGTGCCCAGGGTGCCGTTCATCAACATGTTGACGTCGTAGATCTAGATTGCGACTTCTATGTTATTTCTGGCCACAAAATGTATGGGCCCACTGGCATTGGCGCCCTATATGCGAAGCAACAACATCTAGAGAACATGGTTCCATATCAAGGTGGTGGCGAGATGATTCTCTCCGTGAGCTTTGACAAAACTGTCTACGCAGAACCACCCGCACGATTCGAAGCCGGCACCCCCGACATTGCTGGTGCAATCGGTCTTGGCCGGGCCACTGCCTATCTCCAAGAACTGGGGCTTGCCAATATTGAGGCCTGGGAGCTCGAACTGGGTCAGTACGCCCGGGAACAGTTGGCCCGTATTCCATCAATCCGGATGTTTGGTCCAGCCCAGAATTCAGCTGCAGTGGTTTCATTCCTCATCGGTGATGTGCACCCCCATGATGTTGGCACGATCCTTGATCAAGCAGGCATTGCGGTACGAACAGGCCATCACTGTGCGCAACCTCTTATGGAACGGTTTGGCGTTGCAGCTACAGTCCGTGCCTCTTTTGGGGTCTACAATACAATGGATGAGATTGATTCACTTTGCCTTGCAATCGATGAAGTAAACTCTCTTTTTAACAATGTCTGACTTACAAGATCTCTACCAAGAAATGATCCTTGATCATGGCCGGCGCCCCCGCAACAGTGGCGCCATGCCTGATGCAACATGCCAAGCAGATGGCTTTAACCCACTTTGTGGAGATCGCATTACCGTTTTCGCGAAGATTAATGGTGACCAGATCGAATCACTAAGCTTCGAAGGCAATGGATGTGCGATTTCACAAGCATCTGCATCTCTGATGACGGAAGCTCTTAAGCAGGCCAACATCACGACCGTCTCTGAGCTCTTTGAAAAATTCCATACGCTTGTCACAGGCAAAGCGGAACTTGTTGATCCCGATAGCCCCCCACCGTTGGGAAAACTTGAAGTCTTTGGAGGCGTCCAAAGGTTTCCGACACGAGTCAAATGCGCCACACTCGCGTGGCATACCCTCATGGCTGCAATCAAAGGACAAGGCGACACCGTCACAACTGAGTAGGCGCACACTAAACAATGTCTGATACATCGAATAACCAACGGGAACAAATCATTACCGCACTTAAAACGGTGCGAGATCCTGAATTGCCTATCAATATTTATGACCTTGGCCTCGTCTACGAATTGGATATTTCAGATGGCCAAGCTCATGTCCGAATGACACTCACGACTCCTAATTGCCCCATGGCCGACGTGATTTTATCGCAAGCACAAAAGGCAATTGAATCAGTCGATGGTATTAGCGGCGCAACTGTGGAACTGATCTGGGAACCTGTGTGGGACCCGAGCCGAATTAGTGAGAATGCAAAACTCGAACTCGAGTTTATGGGTCTTGACCACATTTTCGAAACCTCACAGCACGGGGAGAATGTCGCTCCAAAGCCAAAGATCTCACCCTTGACTGTTAATAAGACCAGCCCACCACCTCATCAATAAACTGCAGGAGATCGTCGGAATGGGACAGTTCATAAAAGTTGCCAATGTCTCAGAGGTGCCCGAACACCAGCCACAGTGTGTTCACGCGGAAGGCCATGCAATCTGTCTCGTCAACCTGGGCGGGGACATCAAAGCAGTAGCAGATACATGTAGCCATGCTGATGCATCGCTGTCTGATGGCGAGATTGATGGCGATGAGATTATCTGTCCACTCCATTACGGGTCCTTCTGTTTGAAGACCGGCGAGGCTAAACAGCCGCCTGCTGATGAAGACATTCGAGTCTATAACGTACGCGTCACCAACGGGGACATTGAGGTCGAGATCTAGTCATTGGTTCAACACAATGTGCAAGGATCTCATTCAGCCCTCCAGGTCATTAAATTCAAAGTCACGCTCATGACTGGGGACACCACCCCCACGCTTGTAATAACAATGTGAAATCTGTGGTATTCACAACACCATCACCCGAGACATCTGCATGGCACGGGCTCGGGCATGGAGTTGGCTGGTTTGCTCCATGCCCGGCGAACCACGTGCCCTCACTTTCGAGACAATGCCGCCCGGTGGTCACGACAGAAACGTGAGCAAGGCAACACACGCCCTCAAGTACCTCGCGGGAAAGGCAATCAGCCGCTGATGATTCCATTACAGACTCAGGGCCAACGGCCTGTCCATAGACCGGATTCACACCATCGCCAGGTTTCAGAAATGTCCCTCCGATGAAGCTCAACATGACTGAACAACTGAATAACAATTTTTGTGATAGTGCTTTCATTGCAATTCCCTTCACAGTCGCTTCATGCAACTGATCTGAGAACAGCGTACGGGCCTGTTCCACCACTTTTAAAAAACACCATCCAAAAAAGAGAGTTTGTACTTCTGTCACTCTGCTTGAACAAAGCAGTTGCCCGCGCTATCGCACGAACTGAACAAAACCCCATCGCCTTGGGCGGTGCATGTCTATCACACCAGTGGGAACCCACACCCAGTTATGTTCAGGTGTGTCCGGAATTCGCTGATACGCACCATCCACAATTTGGTGCTGCCATTGCACTCGTGAAAAATTAACACGCCAGATTTCATCAACATGCGGCGCTACCGCGGCTCGTTTCCCGCCGGTTAGACTTGACCAGGGAATAGCCAGCTCGACCTTCCATGCCTGATCTTCATCGCTTGGATCATTCACGGTCCCTTCAACCGAGACTGCGGTTTTGAGACCGATGATATCCCAGTCAATATTAAAAGTACCACCTTCAACATATGGCTTGGTCAGCATCAGATCGAAGGGCGTATTCAGTGCATTGACTTCGTACTCAAAATAGTCAGTCGCATCTGACTCAGGATCAATAAACACCTCAAAATCATTATCGTTATAAATAATCGAATCACGGGCGGTCAGCGAGCCCCATACATGCGGCTCTTCGAGTCGAGCTGCAATATAAAAGTAGGTGTCATCCCAAGCCATTTTGACGCGTGTCTTGAACGTAGGCTCTGGTTTCTGATCACCCTCGATATCAACAAATAGACTTGTCCATGGTACCGACGACCAACTTGTCTCATTGAGAAGACCGTCAATGACTGGAGGCGATTCAATAAAAATAGCCTGATACGTGGGCGGCCTCTTGGCCAATAGTGACATGCCATCAGTGGTTGGCAATTGCTCAGTTGTCCGAGATTGGGTCCTGCCTGTCGGCGACTCTGAAACACATCCACCTGGCAGTCCCGATAAGCCCGCGAGCAGTAAGCAACATTGCCATTTATGCAGCCTTTGACATTGTTTATTCATAGGATTCCCGCCTTCGACCCCTTTGTTTCTGACGCTGTCCTATCATGGAGTAATGACGCTTCCTCTCTCTGTGCTTCAAACCTCTTCCAACACCGCCAATGCGCCGCGCGGGGCACTCCGACCAAATCACCTGATCGATGCCCATGGGCGGATGATTCAAGATTTAAGGCTCAGCGTAACCGATCGCTGCAATTTTCGTTGCACCTACTGCATGGAACCAGACACCCGTTTCATGCCCAAGCGAAATTTACTGAACCTTCAGGAATACCTACGTTTGGCACGCGTCGTTCGTGGCCTGGGCATTACAAAAATACGGCTCACTGGAGGCGAACCCACTCTTTATCCAGATCTCGATCAGCTCATTGATGGCCTTGGAAAACTCGCGCTTGATGACCTCGCAATGACAACCAATGGTTGGCAGCTTGAGCAAGATCGCGCATTGCGGTGGAAGCAATCAGGCCTCACGCGCCTGACATTTAGCCTCGACACGCTGCGCGAAGAACGGATGTCTGCGATCACACGCTCTGTCACAAGCGTTGCTCAGGTCGTTTCATCAATTGAAACAGCTCACCGAGCCAAGCTTACGCCACTTAAAGTCAACGCCGTCATTATGCGAGGCGTCAACGATGATGAGATTACTGAGTTTGCGCATTTTGCTTCCGAGATGAATATCGCCATGCGGCTTATTGAATTTATGCCGTTAGATGCGGGGCGAAGCTGGGACCGAAAGCAGGTTGTTCCCATGAGTGAAATGCTAGAGCGTCTACAAGAAGTTCATGAACTGGTGCCCCATACAAACGATACGCCTCACTCAACATCGACCAATTTCAGTTTTGCCAATGGCCGCCCCGGAAGCATTGGCATCATTGCACCCGTATCGCGCCCGTTCTGTGGCGCCTGCAATCGTCTTCGTATTACGGCTGATGGAAAAATGCGCCCCTGCCTCTTTAGTCTGGAGGAATGGGATTTATCACCACTCCTAAGACAAGGTGCGACCGACGATGCGTTAGCGAGTTATATGGCTGATGGGGTATGGCAAAAGCAGAAGGGCCATGGAATTGACTCAGAGCAATTCGAACAACCCGCTCGCACCATGTCGTCAATAGGCGGGTAAAGCGTTGGCTATTGATTCATCTCATTCCAGGCCGTTTCAACAATGGCATCGAGATTCTCGTACACCGGCTTCCATCCAAATGTTTTTCTAATGAGCGTGGGATCGTTGTAGAGCATGTCAGGATCTCCCGGTCGCCGCTGTTCAGTTACTGCCGGAATCGGATGCCCGGTGACACGACGACATGAATCAATCACCTCCATCACCGAATGCCCTTGCCCAATACCCACATTAAACTTCTGCATCGAACCGGGCTGCAAATGGTCCATGGCAAGCAGATGTGCTGAGATCAAATCCTCAACATGCACATAATCACGAATACAGGTTCCGTCTGGCGTCGCATAATCTGTCCCGAAGATCTTGATTTGCTCTCTCTTTCCAGCTGCGACTTCTAGACAAATTGGAATGAGGTGTGTTTCCGGCACATGGTGTTCTCCAATTCGCCCCTGTGGATCACAGCCAGCAACATTAAAATAACGCAGTGCGGTGCAACTAAACTCAGAGTTGGCTTTAGCGCATTGCTCAAGCGCTTGCTCAAACCACAACTTAGACCATCCATAGGGTGAAATTGGCGACTGCGGACAAGTCTCAACAAGCGGCATCTGCTGCGGTGATGGCAGACCATAGGTCGCGCAGGTGCTTGAAAACACTATTTTATTAACACCCACATCCATCATTGCACGGAGTAGCGACAATGAATTACCTGTATTGTTTTCGTAGTAACGCAATGGCTCTCTGACTGACTCATCAACGGATGCAAAGGCGGCAAAATGCATCACAAGTTCGACTTGAGTCGAACTCATCACATCACGCATTTTTTCATAATCACCACAGCGACATTTGATAAAGGTGAAATCGCCCTGTTCTTTAAGTGTGTCAATCGTTGCCTGCCAACCATTGGAAAGGTCGTCAACCACGGTGACCGTGTGACCGAGTTCTAAAAGTCGAAGTGTTGCATGCGAGCCAATGTAACCCGCCCCGCCTGTGACCATAATATGCATCAATAAGAACTCCCAAAAACCCTCTTGATTTGCACTTAATAAAAGAGCGAACAAAGCACAATTTATCAATCTATCATACTGCCTCAGACAACCCGCAATACACTCAACTTCGATCAAAGGAGACCCGATTCCACCTCCTCAGTGTCGAATACCAAAGTCATTCAAGCCGATAGACTGTAGATGCCGACTGACTCTTATCGGCGTCACTATGGAGCATAAAAAAACCAATACCGATGCACTTATCTCGACCGGCGTCCGCAGCGTCATCGGTGGTTTTCTGATGGGCTTAGCGAATCTGGTTCCAGGAATTTCAGGCGGAACAATGCTACTAGCCTCGGGTGTCTATCCACAATTTATTTCCGCCGTTTCTGACATAACAACCTTCAAATGGCGAATTCGTCCCATCGTCATTATTGCCTGTATTGGCCTGAGTGCGGTTATTGCAATTGGCTTACTTGCTGGTGTTGTCACCGGACTCATTATTACACATCAGTGGATCATGTACAGCATCTTCATTGGACTCACACTTGGTGGCGTGCCAATCATATTTCGTCTTCTACGACCGATGACCCACACAGCAATACTTGCTGCGGTGTTTGGGTGTGGATGCATGGTTGTTTTGGCGATTGCTGAAAGTTTCGGCGCAGCGAGCGCCAGTGAAAATCTCTCCAGCCATACTGCATTGCTATTCGCTGGTGGCGTTGTTGCTGGAGCAGCAATGGTTTTGCCCGGCGTTTCGGGTAGTTATCTGCTCCTGATCATGGGGCAGTATCTTCTTATTTTCGAAGCGGTTAATAGTGCGAAACTTGGCCTGAAGAGCTCGGACTCACAAACCATTATGGAAGCAATGAAGATTCTTGTACCTGCAGTTGTTGGTGCCATTGTTGGAATTGTGGTCGTCAGTAATGTGATCAAACGGTTACTTGAAAGAGCGCCCCAACTTACACTGGGAGCACTCATGGGCTTGCTGATTGGTGCAGTAGCAGGCTTGTGGCCCTTTCAAGCAAGAATCGAGCCCGCAATTGGTGGCAAGACGCGTTGGGGAAAAGTGATCCTAAATGAGCAGCAACTTGCTGAGCTCAAACCGAAAAACTGGGCATCCGAGTTTTTCGCGCCCTCACCAGGGTTGATCATTGGTGCTTTATGCCTGATTTGCTTGGGATTCGCGATTTCAATGGCAATTGGATGGGCAGGAACAGTCCTAGACCAAAAGGCCAAAATAGAAACAACAAAACCCAACCCATAGTCGAATGACTCAAATAGTGATCCCTCGCAAACTGGCCATGGGGCTTGGTACGATACGTGGCCAACGGCAGCGTTGCGGAGGGAGCCACACGGATGAGACATGTCATCATTGGAACACCAGCAACCTGTCAACAACTTGATGCTCAGCTGGCCTTATTGACTGACCCACCTGAAACGGTCGGCTGGATTTATATTGAGAGCAATTCCGAAGTCGCTGAAGAACGTCGGTGCCTCGGTACGCTGGAGGATCTTGAGGCACTTCTATCTAAGTGGCAGCTTGATCAAGTACTCGTTGCCCTGCCAGCGGCCATGACTGATTTGATTATCAATATACGAACGAGATTACGTCGTCTCGGTATCGCTGATCGGTTCATGCCAACCCTCGATGATCAACTCACTGGACGAGGGCCGCGCACCAATCTTGAAATTGACACTGGAGCACTGCTGGGACGTCGTCTCCATGCGATAGACGATGCGTCAATATCACGCTCTTTTCGAAATCGACGAGTCTTAGTCACTGGCGCAGGAGGCTCCATTGGTAGCGAGCTTTCAAGGATGCTTGCCCAATGCAAGCCCAGTCAACTGGTGCTTATTGACCGTGCTGAAAACGCCCTTTTTGAAATAGATCGACAGATTGCCCAATTGGCACCGGACCTAAGTCGATGTGCGGTCCTCCATGATGTCGTTGATGCAGCCGCTACGGAGGATTACTTTCGAAAATTTCAGCCACAGATTATCTTCCACGCGGCCGCACATAAACATGTGCCAATGATGGAAGACCATCCTGGAGCTGCTATTGACAATAATCTGTTTGGCACAAAAGCAGTAGCTGATGCATCAGCAGCTGTTGGCGCTGAGCGATTTGTGCTGATTAGTTCAGACAAGGCTGTGAATCCAAGTTCGATGATGGGTGCCACCAAGAGACTCGCCGAACTATATGTGCAGTGGATGAGTGGCCTGAGCGACACAAACTTTTCCATGGTCCGCTTTGGGAATGTCCTTGGCTCTGCTGGCAGTGTGCTCGATATATGGAAACGGCAGATTGCAAATGGCCGCGCTCTCACAGTCACACATCCTGAAATGACTCGTTACTTCATGACCATTCCTGAAGCAACCTCTCTGGTGCTACAGGCTGCAACGCTGGAGACAGAACCTGGCGGAGCTGTCTTTCTGCTGGATATGGGAGCGCCAATCTCAATTCTTGAGCTCGCACGCAGCTTTGCACAGCAGTATGGCCTGATGCCGATCGAACGGGGCCGCGCTGGCGAAGAAGACAAACCGGTGGAGGTTGGTGAGATAGAAATTATCTTCACTGGCCCACGCCCTGGGGAAAAGCTTCATGAGAAGCTTGCCTTTGATGCGGAGGCAATGGTTCCAACCCAACACCCCAGTATCAATCTGTGGCGCCTCTCAGACCCCCAGGAGGGCCAAATCAATCGAGCCCTGACTCAGCTTGCGAAGGATGCCCGGCCACGGGATCCGCTGGTACTTGGCGGGCTGATTCGCGATCTTGTGCCTGAGATGGTGAAACCCATGGCAATATAAACCACTGCTAAATAATAGGTTAGGATCTTTTCTGAAAGATATTGGTGCCACTGTATTGCATAGAGGGCCAGAGCAAGTCAAGATACTGCCCTTGATTAGCTGATACTGGTAGAGAGCAGCGATCGACAAATCTAAAAGCCCCTGTGGGCAATGGTTGACCAGAGGCAATAATTGTGAGCAAACAACTCTCCCAATGGCTAAACATGGATGGCGTAAGTGAAGTGCGCCAGCAAACCAACCAGTTGCTTTTTCGGCTTCGCGACTCTCGTCAAATGAGCGATACCTGGCATGAGCAAACCGGCACGAACAACCCGATGCGGATGGTAACCGGGCGTTCAGCGATGGATCATGCTGTGTCTTCCACAGAAATGATGCTTCGTGATATCGATGCGATGCTTGCATCAATGTCCGAAGAACTCGATCTTCCCCAGAACAATGCCGAAGATCAAAATGGACATGCTCCAGTCAAACAGCTCCGTCCGACCTCCAGTCTTTCGCACTAAAATAACTCAACTGTTCTAACGATAGCACTCAATAAACTGGCTTGGCGGTTCGGATTATCATAATGGCCTCGCGAAAAAAACAACCTCAAACACAACCCAATGAAGACTGGACCGTGGACTGGATGATCTACATAGGCTTGCTTGCAGTTGGTCTATTTGGAATCGCTATTCTGGGCACACTGGCGGGGCCTCAGGGGTGGCGGTCGATTCTGATCGGTTACATTTTGGCCATGATCTGCCTGATTAATTTCTGTACCTACAAAGCACATCGAGGGCATCCTCTAGAGCGGTGGCAAATCGCCCTCAGCCGAATTCCACTCACCTTTGCTGGATATGGCCCCATCCGCGGAAAGCCGCTCACTGAGGCACAGGGTGATGATCGGGCGGGGCTGGCATTGTGGATGAGCATTGCCTTTAGTGTGGTCTTTCTGGCGCTCATCTCTTGGTGGCTGCTCCAGCCCGTCTAGAGTGCCATGCCCTAAGAGATTTCATTGTGTGAACCGACCACAAGCTGTGCCTTGTGCCTGTACACTCATCACCCATGAAGCTGAAATTACAATTCACACGTCTCTCTGACCTTGCGATTATTCCCCAATATCAGAGTGATCATGCTGCAGGCCTTGATCTCCATGCAGCCATTGAAAAACCCATCGCTATTGAAGCTGGAAAGATCACTCTCGTACCTTGCGGCTTTGCAATGGCTGTGCCCGTGGGATACGAAGCACAAGTGAGGCCCAGAAGTGGACTGGCCACAAAGTTTGGCCTCTCCATGCCCAATGCACCAGGAACCATCGACGCAGATTATCGCGGTGAGGTAAAAATTCCACTCATCAATCTCGGTGCTGAAACGTTTACGGTCGAGCCAGAGATGCGAATCGCACAAATGGTCATCGCACCAGTTGCTCACTGTGAGATCATGGAAGTCGAAGCGCTCAGCACCACAACCCGTGGCGATGGTGGGTTCGGAAGTACTGGCACCACCTAGCCTACTATTTCGTTGACACCAACAAGGCTTTTAGATCGGTAAGACCAAGCTCTTCTCAAAACGATATCAGCTTGCCGATCCCATTCCTGCGACCCGGCGCCAGCCACTAATCTGTCCGAGATGAAAGGTCACATGCCCTACCATCATGAAGGTGGCCACTGCACCCATATTTGGCATGCTGTCTTCCATAAACGTTCCTGCTGCCGATTTCTCAAACACCGAATCATCTAGATTTTCAACAAACTTCGCCGCAGTCTCTAACCGGTCCATGAAGAAAGAAATACCGTCGTCTTTTGGGTGGTATCCACCATGAAGATGAAGGCAATCAGATCCATGCTTATAAAGTTCGGCATCGGACTCACCTAACTCGATATCACTTCCAAGCATCTGCATGCCCACGCCTACATAGTACGCACAGTGCCCAAGTACGAATGCAGGATGATTGATCGTAGAACCACAGCTATCATTAAATCGATCTGCTTCTACGTCATCCACAAGCATCTTTGTCAGTTTCATCGTAAAACGAATGGCCCCTGCAAGGGAAATTCCAGAGTGTTTACATGTGGTCGTCATTTGCAAGCTCCTGATTTGAGGTTAGATCGCGTAGTGTAGCTTTCTCAGCCTGTACGTGAGGGTTTTATTTCCGGTGTGCTCTCAAAATATTTAGCTTGCTTCATTCATTTTCACCCTGACAGCCATTTCGAAAAAAGACATGCAACATTGATCCGTCTCGCATTACCAAGACCCACTACAACAGTGATCCAAGATCACTCAGTCCCAGTTCTTCACGCATAAAAAATGGTTCGGCAGACGTCACACCGATTCGGCTTCCTAGATAACGATTGCCATCCGCCACCCAGTTGACAATCGCTCTATTCTTTTCCGGCTTAATAAACTGACTCTCATAAGCTTCAATTGACTGGCGTTTGGCCGCCTCAAATCCTGTGATATCAAGTAAGAATGTGGGCTGAGGAATGATTTTCAGATGTGTGCAGTAGTAGTAAACAAGCCTGCGTGCATAAATCGGCTCACCAGGCAAATCCACTTTCGTGAGCTTTGCATCAAAACGTGCGTCTTCAACAATACGTGTTGTGGCAAGATGATCTGGATGCGCATCTTCGAAGTAAGGCACAAATATAATCTCAGCGCAGTGCTCACGAATCACCCCAGCCACCCGATGACGAGCCTCAAGCGAATGCTCAATACAACGATTGGTCAGTCCTATTTGGTGCCGTTTCACACCGAGCACTTTTGCCGCCGCCGCCGCTTCCTTCTTTCGTGTCTCTGGATCTCCAAACGGTGTTGGCTCGCCATTAGACATATCTACAAGAAGAACATCGTGACCTGCGCTTGCCAACGCTGCAATTGTTCCACCCATTCCTAACTCTTGATCATCGGGATGTGGCCCGACCACGAGAATCTGCATAACGTTCAGTTGCCTCCCATATTTGGCAAAGTAGACGGAGATTGATTTTGTTGGGGTCCAGTTTTGATAACTTCAGAAGACTGCGGTTCATTAAGCTGATTATCTTTAAGGACATCACTTGCAATAAGGCTTACGTAGCGCCGTAGTTGCTCAGCCTCATCTGCTTGCCCACGACTCTCTCGATACGTAATTTCTGGCATATATCGACCAAGCTCAGCAAGATCACTGCGGCGATGATAAAGCCAAATTCCATCATTTGGAGGAAACACGAGTCGATTCATAACGCCTGTGGCGCCGTCACTTCGATCAGCCAATAACCCCCCTAGACGTAATTGCAAACGAGCTGCGAGCTCAGCAACGGCAAGTTCATTTGTAATATTTTGATTCTGCTTTGCTACTTCTTCATAACGCCCCTCGATTGCGGCCGCAACTGTCAAGACGAGTCGGGAAGATAGATCTCCAAAGTACACCCCACATTGCTCTTGATTAAGAGACCAGCCCGCCCAATGTTCAAGGTGTCGCTCGTTTTTACTGCCCTTCTCAACAGCTTCAACCAACACAACTCCTGACATCAATGACATGGTTTTTACAAGCTGCCTCATTGCAAACGCAGCCGAACCGCCGTTGCCTTGCATTGCCCATTCATTAACCCACTTACGTCTCTGCACCTCAATCGTCTTAGCAAGGGCCGCCGCCTGTCCACCCGAAAGACGATCATACGCGGGGTCACCCCGAACCAACGCCTTTTCACCGGGCACATGAACGAACAAGCTCATTTCATGGCCAAGCTGCGATATGCTTTTGATCGCTTCTTCTCGCTCACGCGACTTGAGTAAAGAGACTACCAAACGGCGCATCGTACCAGCCAATTTTGCATGAGCACTAGGATCGATCTGGATCATCCTTGCATACCAAGCATCGAGGGATCTTAAGCTCTTGAGATCATCAAGGTATTCAGCGAGTGTTGTCACCAGCGTAATCACCGCTGGATTTGATCGATCTATTGGGCGTGCGAGAATTGCGGGCAGTTTTGTAATGACCTCTCGTTCAACGCGTTTATATTGCATATCAATTTGACGCTCCGTGCGCACCAGATCACCCCGCAATGCGCCTTGGGGCAGGGCTTTTACATTGAGTGGCAATAAAGAACGATAATCAAACATGATGCCCAAGACGTCTAATGCGAAGGTCATTTTTTGCATAGACAGTTCGATGCCGCCGCCAGCCTGTCGTTCTTTTTCGAGTGTGCGAAGAATATCTACCATGTCCGACGGTTGCACTCGCATTGATCGGTGATTGTGCATCGCAGTAATGTAAGCAAGCAAGTCTTCTAGATGCTCGAGCTCACGAAGCACCGCCTGGGCCTCTTTCCGAGATTCGGCTTCGGAAAAACCAATCAATGCGGCTTCCCATCGCTGACGATAAAGTTGTTTTTGCTGCCGAGGCAACCATGCTGCCTCATCAAGAGCTTTCCCTAACTGCAGTGCTTCAAATAACGATAATTGAAGCACGCGTGCTTTAATTCTTAGAGATGGAATTGTTTGAGCAGAACTCAGAAGCTCGAGTGCTTTCGTCAAAGCGGCACGAGTTTCTTCATTGATGTTGGCATCTCGCAGCGCGTCACGAACCGTCTCTGTATTGACTCCCTCACGAAGTTCAGCGCCATAAGTGCCATTCATCTCATCTTGAGAAATCCAATGTGACAGCAACTGCTGACCTTCATAGTGACTAATGACTTCTGCCAATGGTGACAGGTGGGTGACCAGCCATTGATCGAGCTCTTGCGATGTGACCTCTGTACTGAGGCTAACCTGATTACTCTGATTCTCTACAAAACGAAGCAGGGCCTTCGCAATGCGTGACTGGGTTGCGATTCCTGAGGGAGAACCATCAGTGGTTGTTCTGAATCCATCCAGAGCGCCATCAATAAGATCACGCGACTTTGCCAGTTGGGCACCATTGATGATGGCATAAGATCCTTTGGCGCCCACTCTTTCGCCAGTCGCCAATAGGCTTCCAGCCATTGCCCGATGTGCAATAGCTACGTCAATGAGGAGGCGCTGCCGATTATTTGCTTCAATCCGTTGCGCACTGAGATCATCAATTTCACCATCAAGCTCAAGCACTAGATCACTGACCCATGATGGACCGCTCAGATTCGGAATTTGGATAGGCTCAGGAATATCCAACGTCTGGCCATGGGCTGGCATGGCAAAGGCAGTGATCAACAACCCCAGTTGCGCGAGCATTTTCATCATAGATCTACCTCATCTGGATATTTGATCCACATGAGGCACAGGCCCTCCGGAGGAAGAGTTGGCCCAGCCATCGCTCGATCACAAGCATTCAGTATGGCAGGCACTGCTTCGACGGCACGTTGACCACGTCCAACTTGCGTTAATGTTCCCGCAATAATACGCACCATGTTGTAGAGAAAACCACTGCCCGTCACTTTAATAACACATCGATGAGGACCGGTTTGCTCGCATACACAAGAATAGACCTCTCTCGTGGTTCCCTTTCGACCGTGATTGACACGCGTGAAACTTGCGAAATCAAATTCACCAACGAGATGCTGAGCTGCATCATTCATCAGATCCACATTCAGATCAAAGGGCAACCAAGTATGCATATGCCGGTCAAAAAGTGGGCGGTCATGCTTCATGGGCGAGCCAAACGAGATCGAGTAGTCATATCCTTTCGAAAGCGCATCACTAATTGGATTAAAGCTCTCTCCAGTCAGTTTCAGATCATGAACTTGCATATCCCCAGGCAATCGGCCATTGATAGCAATGCGTAAACGATCGAGTGGCAAGTTCAATGTACTGCGAAACACTGCCACCTGACCCACAGAATGAACACCAGCATCAGTTCGAGATGCCCCCAACACTGTGACCGGCTCTCTTACAACACGACGAACCGTGTCTTCGAGAACGCCTTGGCATGTGCGCATTGGCTCTGCATCTGGTGGGGTTTGCTTTTGCCAACCATGAAAGTCCGTGCCGTCGTATGAGACTGTCATTTTATAATGCGGCATTGTTCAATTGCAGCCGGCGGTCACTCGTAGAGGGCCGCAGTGCTTGAGTCGCAAAACCATTCACTGCGCGCTCAGTGGCCAAACAAATTGACTTCCGGAAACATGCCCTTCTCTGAAAAATACTCGAGAGCCTCATCAACTGAAGAGAATATTTTTGTGGCTGTTTCGGTGATAAAGGGCGAGGGGCTCTTCTTAGGTTTCCAGACCACATAAACCTCTTTTGTATGTTCCCAGGCGTGGTGAAGCTCACGCTCAACGCCACTGGATAAACCAGGTCCACCTCCTGGCAATTCAGGGATCAAAGAGACAATCATGTCGGATTGATCAATCAGTTTAAAGTCTCGCATGTAGATCTGACCATCAATATCTCCTGCGATATCCAACACTTGCTGAACGGATACCCGTATTGCATCGCCATCTGATCTTCCCCCAAATTCATGCGGGGTAACGTCGAGCCACTCTTCGTTGGCCTGACGGGCTTCAATCGCACGGTCTAAAAGAAGTTTTTCGTCGACATCGGCTGGATCAAAGCAAATGAAGTGCTCAGCAAGCCGCCGTCTAAATTCTTCAATTTCGGCAAGTACATCTGGCATGCCAACCACATGTGTCATGGGAAAGCTTGGATAAACACGTTTAAGATTTGGGCGCGTAATAAGCCGAACACAGGTTTCAACAGTTTCTTGATGCCTGCCACGGCTGAGAATATAAAACTCATTGTGACAGCCAAGCGCTTGGGCGAGCAACTCTGTGGCGAGAATTTCTTCTTCACGCCAAACCATACAGTCCTTGAGCGTCGCATCAATATCGTGTTCTTGATGCAAACGATGATGAACCACCTCAATGTTGTCCATCAAGCAAATAAGCATATTTGGTTCGGCCTGCTTCATTTGATCGAAGTCATAGGCACTAAACAGACCATGCCGCCAACGAAAAGTTGCATGTGTATTGATGAGCACATTTGGATGCGCCTCAGCAGGCCGCGTCTCAGAGATGATGTCTTTAAATGCTGCTCGGCGCAGCGTCTGCAAACGGCTGAGTGGAAGGTCAAGAATACGACCCTTGCGAACATCTGGCGACTCTTGGTACATCATGTCGCCCACATTGAACATCTCAATGGCCGTACCCCGCTCACCAGCGATCTGCTCTACCGCTTCAAGGTAGCGCTTCTTATCCATTCCGATTTGGCCAGTCATCACCACGCGCATTTGGATACTCCATCAGGTGCTAAATGCTGGACTGTTGAATCATCAACACTCCAGCAGCGAACACGTCATTATAGGGCTTCACTGAGGCTACGCCTGAACGATGGCTTGAGAAATTATTGTTTCGCTTGGCTCCGCCTGGTCGCCAGCTCAGCCACACACGATGGGTCGTAGGTGCTCCCTCGCTTAAGCCAAGCGATTGGGGCACGAGGGGCTCGATTATCAGATTTACGCGAACGCATCCAGAGCCCAAAAAGGAACACCGCAACAAGAACAACCAAGACCACCACTGCTATTTTGATCAAAAGATCGACGAAGTTCTTGGTATCTGGCATACCAGCGCCGATGAGATAACCCAACCCTAACTGAAATGGAAGGGTGACCGCAACGCAGACTGCCTCGGCGACTAAGAACTTCCAGAATTTCATTCGAAAGGCGCCAACGACGGTAATCATCGTTGTCCGGCTCGCTGGAATAAATCGACTGACCACCACAACCCAGACACCATAGTGATCAAACTTGTACTTCATCTCCAGCATTCGTCGCGGATGGACCAGCCGTTTTATCAACCGCCTTCTTAGTAGTTTCATTCCAAAAGTACGGCAGATCCCAAACCACGTAACATCCGCTAGTACAACCCCCAGATAGGTCAGTGGAACCATGGGGAACCATCCAAACTGACCCTGGCCAATCAACATTCCCGCAGGAATAATGATGATGTCCTCACCAAGTGGAATACCAACCCCGGAGAGGTAAAGCAGAAAGAACACCAACCAGGGGCCATACTCCCCGATATTGTTCGAAATTGTGAGCGATAGATCATCAAACATAATTACGGATTGCCGCTAGCAACATAGTGTAGGGTGTTTGCCGTGAGGTGATTGTGGTTTGATCTGGAGAAAAGTTTGCAGATGGTTATCCATTGTTCCAAAAACATTAAAACCACAATCACAAATGTGCTTAGTGCATCAGATTCGCTCAAAGGAACTCTCAACGCTGAAACAGCATCCCAAGCGATCTCCCAAGGTGTGAAGCGTGTTTACCCAGATTGCCATGTTGATGTTTGCCCACTGGCCGATGGCGGAGAGGGCAGTTTGGCCGCCGTCTACAAGAGTATTGGCGGTGTTTTCCGCCAAGCTCAGGTCTGCGATCCTCTCGGCAGAACATGCCAAGCACGTTGGCTCCATGTACCCGAACAAAGCCTTGGACTGATTGAAATGGCGGAGGCTTCAGGGCTCTTGCGGGTGGCGCCTCAAGACCGGCGCCCCTTATTGGGGACCACTTACGGCACGGGACAGTTACTTAACGAAGCGATCCAGGCTGGCTGCCAAAATATCACTCTTTTTCTTGGTGGCAGCGCCACCATCGATGGGGGCATCGGCATGGCCCAAGCGATTGGCGCCAAACTCTTCGATGCAGATAACAAACCACTTGTAGCGCCCCTTCCCCCAAAGTCATATTTATCGATCAGCAGCATTGATACAAGTCATATTCCACGAGCGTATCAATCACTACGAATTGCATGTGATGTCACCAACCCTCTTGTTGGAATCAATGGCGCCGCAGAAACCTATGCCGCACAAAAAGGTGCGACACCGTCACAAGTAAAACACCTCCAGAAAGTGCTCCTGCATGTAGCGTCACTCTGCCCAAATACCAATCCTCAAATAATGGGAGGCGGCGCCGCCGGTGGCGCTGGCTTTGGTATGCATGCCCTGCTCGGAGGAACAATGGTCTCAGGCATAGACACGATTCTAGAAATTGTAAATTTTAATGAACGTTGTAAACGTGCGTCGCTCGTCATCACAGGTGAAGGACAACTCGACGCCCAGACACAATTTGGAAAAGCTTGCGGTGGTGTTGCTATGGCAGCTGCCGCACTGAGTGTGCCGACTATTGCTGTCGTTGGCCGCACCGCCAAAGGATTTGAGTCCATGCTTGCGGAACAAGACGGCCCACTGGCTGACTACATCAACCTCTCTACGTACGTAGGATCAGAAATGGCCCGTACGGAAACCGCTCAGTCCATTACACAGGCTGTTGAACAATGGCTAAAAACCAGCCAATGAGACACGTCGTGTGAGTGCTTTTCACAACACCACTCGTTCACCACCGAGAATTTGGTCTGGGAGCGTCGCTAAGGAAAGCTCTTCGGCATCCATGGCTGTCAACGGGCTCACCTCGATGACCGCATCGACCTCACGAACACCATTGACATCTTTGTATGGAATCTCGACACCATTGATTGTCAGCCAGCCCGCTGCACGACTGGTCTGTAAATGATAACTCGTGACCGCAGAGTCATTACCCTTACGATTTTTGATAGGTGCGAATTCTTCTTGTCGACGCGTTTCCATAATGGCTGGGCGAGTTGCAAAATGCAGTGCATCGAAAACAAAGGTTTCAAATTTCACGGCGTTTGGCTCGCTTGGCTCAACCACTTTTCCTGTTGTAAGATCGACGACATTCACCTTTTTGTGAGCGCGATGCCACGGCAATTGCACCGTAGCATCTTGCGCCGAATGTTCCTGGCCTAACCGCTCGATAAAAGGAACACCCAGAAGGTGTACTGCAATGGATCCCGCGTGGAACTTAATCTGACCTTGCTCATCTTGTGCCTTGGCAAGCTCTGGAGGAAGATCGGAATACTCGATCACGCGCGTTTTACCTTCTCCAACACAGAAGACACCAACAGGCTCTTCAGGGTGACTCTTCCGCACCATTTTGCTCGACATTTCACCAGATGAATCATCCGCCGTCGCATGAACACCAATAAACACTGGATCCAAAACTCTCACAAGCGGATTGTCTACTTGGAAATAGCTGATGTGTTGAATGCCCCGGGCTTGCATATCCTCGATCGCACCGCTCGAACATAAAGCTCTGAGGCTGCCGCCATGTCCATCGGGATTCATGGCCACGCGCCCCTTCTCTGCCAACAGGAGCTTGCCTGTTGTTGCATCGACCGACGGGATCTCCCCCTGTGGGAACATATAGATTTCGCTTCTAACAAGACCAAAGCAATTGTTATCAAGAAAGAACGCTCTGGTGGACGCATCATTTTGCTGGCTGGTCATGATGTACCAGGGAATTCGGCAGTTAAAACGGCGCTGCGATGCCAGAATCTGCTCTGCAAAAGATTGAAAAAGTGACTTCCCGGTGACTGGCGTTGCTGGGAATGTACCCTTTGGACCACTCCAACCCAGGCGTGTTCCTTGGCCGCCAGCGACCGTAAACGCGGCCACTTGCCCCGCGCTCAAAAGTGCCTCACCAGCACGGCGGAATTGGCCAGCATCCTCAGCTGTTTCAAAGAAATGACTTGGAGGAGGCTCTAGATGCAGCGGTGCACTGTCATCAGAATGGGGCTCTCGTACTTCTTTTCTGATCAGTCTGTCAAGAAGTCCAAAGTCGATGGTTTCGATCTGAGAAAGCAGCGAAGACTGCGCATCTTCATCTAACTCACCATAGAAGGTCAGTAGATGCTCCTGCTTATGCTGGGCTAGCAGTGACTGAACTCTTTCGAGTTGCTCCGACATAGACATCGCACTTTTCTTGCATACAAAAAGATCAGTATGAGATCGGGGCCTGAATCATAGCAAGAGCAGGCGATATGCACAGGGACAAAAGAAAGCGAAGCTCACTCATCACTATCAGGCAATGCTGGCTCGGACCACCCTTCACGACTATGTCGGACAATCTTGCCTGTTTCAAGGTAAATCACTTGCTCACAGATATTCGTCGAGTGATCCGCAATACGCTCAAGAGACCCAACCACACTCAATAATCGGAAAGCCATGTCAACCAAAATACCTCCAGAGGCAACCTGCTTCTGAGCATCAAGGGTGATCTCACGTTTAAAACGATCGACAGCATCATCAAACTGAAGCACACGAGTGGCGAGCTCGATATCAAGACTAGAGAGCGAGTCATTTGCATCCCTGAGCATACCAATCACACTATTGGCCATCACGCGGAAGGTCTGTGGTAGTTGATCATGGTGACCATCACCATCAAGAACAACCTCCGCGACATTCACCGCACAATCTGCGATTCGCTCGAGCTCGTTGTTAATCTTGACAATTGTGAGGACGCTACGGATGGAATATGGCTCGGTCTCTCCCATCGCCAAAAGGTTGATGGACCCTCGTTCGATCTCAACATCAACCCGATCGATCGACTCATCACCTTTGATCACATCCGCCGCTTCAACGCGGTCACCATCAAAGTAGCTCTCCACTGCTCTAAGCGTGAGCTCCATGCAGCGAGCACCTTGACGGCCTAGATCATGCCTAAGACGTTGGAGGTGTTGATTAAACGATGTCATGCCTGCACCTGTCGGATGCTTAGAATTGGAGACCAAGGATAAAACCCTTGTGGCGCGAGTATAGCCAGCCAGCCGCCCCACGACCATTATTCGATCCCTGGTTTGCCAGTTGTCCTATGAGTAAATACGCCATAGGCTGGAGAGATGGTTGAATTAGGCGTCAATGTTGATCATATCGCCACCGTTCGGCAAGCTCGACGCCAGATTGAGCCCGACCCGGTCCAGGCAGCTCTTGAAGCCCAGCGAGCTGGCGCTGAGGGGATTACTTGTCACCTCCGGGAGGACCGGCGCCACATTAATGACCAAGATGTGCGTCGCCTGGCCGAGGCCATTGATGTAAAGCTGAACTTTGAAATGGCCGCCACATCTGAAATGGTGGCCATTGCTCACGAAATCCGGCCTCAGATGACCATGCTGGTTCCAGAGAGTCGGCAAGAGCTTACAACTGAAGGTGGGCTAGACGTTTATGGCCTGCAAAGCCAGCTACTGCCCATCATTCAATCCCTGACAGGCGAAGGCATCATGGTCAGCGCTTTTGTGGATGCTCAGCAAGAGCAAATTGAAGCGGCTGCAAAAGTTGGCTTTTCGGTCTGTGAAATCCACACTGGCGGTTATGCCGAGGTTTTTCTGACTGAGCCAAGTGCTCATCGTACTGATGCACTGGCTCAAGTAATTGAAGAAATTCAGCAGGCTGGCAAGTGGATTCAAGAGGCAGGCATGCGGTTCAACGCAGGCCATGGCCTCACCCATGCCAACGTAGCCCCTATTGCTGCAATGCCTGGCCTCGCTGAACTTCATATTGGGCATAGCATTGTGAGCCGAAGTCTCTTTGTCGGGATGTTTGAATCTGTGGCCGAAATGAAACGTGAGATTGATAAGGCTGTGAACCAATAATTGGTCTCTGCGGCTCAGAAGTGTCATAATAAACCTGAGCCGCATACGAGCAGGAAGGGACTCCGCTCATGATAGATTTTTCTGGTGCCTATACCGCATTGATCACGCCGTTTTCCAGACGCGGTGACATGCTAGATCTTCCGCGATTGACTGAACAAATCAATCGGCAGGCCAGCTATGGTATGACTGGCGTTGTTCCATGCGGAACAACTGGAGAAACACCAACACTGACTAATGCGGAGTACCGGATCGTTGTTCGGCATGCCATTAAAACAGCTCGAAACCTCCAACTGACTGTCATACCTGGCGCTGGTTCAAACTCAACACACCATGCCATTCAACTCCATCAGTTTTGTCATGATGTTGGCGCTCACGCCAGTCTCCAAGTAACGCCCTATTACAATCGACCTTCACAAGAAGGCATCTACCGTCACTTCATGGCGATTGCAGACAGCTGTGACCTGCCGGTTGTTCTCTACAACATTCCAGGAAGATGTGGACGCCTCATCGAATTGAACACCATCAAACGCCTTGCAAGCCACCCGAATATTGCTGCCATCAAAGATGCCACTGGTGACGCCAACCAAGCCAAGGAAATCTTAACTGACACCGATTTAGTACTTCTAAGTGGGGATGATCCACTCACCCTGCCGTTGATGGCCCTTGGTGGCGGTGGTGTCATCTCAGTACTCTCCAACATCTTACCGATGAGAGTCATGAGCTTAGTTGCAGCTTGTCGGGAGGCACGATGGGAAGAAGCCGTGAGTTTGCACCGACGCTTACTCACACTTGCAAGCACACTTCTAGAATGTGACGTGAACCCTGTGCCAATCAAAACTGCAATGGCGCTTCTCGACTGGGACAGCGGAACCGTGCGTCTACCTTTATGTGCTTCGACCTCCGAGGTTGTGAATCAAGTTCGAGAACAACTCAAAGCTTGCGGATTGACCATTGCTGCCACGCACCGCTCACTGGAACAAACTGCATGACCAACCTTGCCCCTGCACACGCGATGCCTTATCAGATCGCCGTTCTTTGTTATCTCTATGATCCTGCAAAACGACTTCTGCTTTTGCGACGGAGCAAGATGCCCAACAAAGATTTCTTTTCTCCAATTGGCGGAAAGCTCGAGATCACCACTGGCGAAAGTCCTCACCAATGTGCTGTTCGTGAGATCGACGAAGAAACTGGCGTGTCACTTCGACCTAACGATGTAGAACTCAGAGGCATTATTTCGGAAGAAAGTTACGAAAACACCAACCACTGGTTGATTTTTTTATACGAGGTCAAACGTGAAATTAAGCCTGATGAAATCAAAAACTATGAGATGGATGAAGGCACGCTAGAGTGGGTCGACTACGACCAAGTCGCTCAATCAGATATTCCAGAAACCGACCGGCGTATACTCTGGCCGCTCATCCAAGAACACAAAGGTGGCTTTTTTATGGCGCACGTTCGATGTGATGGCCCAGAGCTTGAGTGGGAAGTAACAGAGTCTTATAGACATAGACCTCCCCAAAGCAATCACAAATAGAATGATCTCGTCTTTATAACCCAGCGATTGATGCGACTTCTCTTATGAGAGATTCTGCATCTTCATTGGTTGGCGCTTCTGCAATCAATCTCACGATTGGTTCGGTATTGCTCACTCGTAAATGAACCCATGCATTAGCCCGATCAACGCGTAAACCATCAAGATCGTTTATTTTTTCTGATGCGAATGCTTTGCGCACGCGATCAAATATAGCGCCAACTCCGTCGTGCCCACCCACTGAAGAAAGATCAAATGCCTGCTTAATCATTGCGTATTTCGGCATTTCATCAATGAGATCTGATAGAGAACGCCCCTCAGTCGCAAGTAATTCTAATACGAATGCCATTGCAGAAAGGGAATCTCGGATCCAGCAAACGCTCGGGCAAATGACGCCGCCATTGCCCTCGCCACCCATTCCAGTTTTCTCTCCACCCACCCCAGCATCACGTAATGCATGCACAACATTGGCCTCACCAACGGCGGTGCGAATAACTGACACACCCGGATTAATCTCTGCTAAGTCATCGATCATTCGACTGGTCGATAGGTTTGCAGCAAGTACCCCACCATGCTCGCGAGCAAGAAAACGCCTCGCAACCATCGCCAATGTGTACTCCTCACCGACATACTCCCCACGCTGACTAATCAATGCCAATCGATCTGCATCAGGATCCTGGGCGAATCCAACCACCGCCCCGCACTCTTTGGTCACAGAGGCGAGTTCAGTCAGATTCGCCTGAGTTGGCTCCGGTGAATGTGGAAAGATACCTGAACCGCTCGCATGCAAATGAGTCAGCTGGCAACCAAGCGCTGTCAATAGTTGACGGCCACCCTCACATCCAGAAGCATTGACTGAATCTAGAGTTACTATAAAACGCATTGCAGCAATACGGTTTCGATCAACTTGATCAAGAACGCGCTTCACATGCGTTGTCGTTCCACTGAGATCAACAGAAACCGAATCAATGGCTGTGCCCGTAAAATCCTGATCGCGTAAGCTCTTAAACCGATCGATAATAAGTGCCGCTTCATCAACAGCTGGCGCAAGCCCATCTTTGTTGAGGCACTTGAGGCCATTCCACTGCTGAGGGTTGTGACTTGCCGTGATCACAATGCCGCCTGAGGCGCCATGTTTGTCGATCATCACACCGACGGTTGGCGTTGCCACAACATCAAGATCAATAACCTTGCAACCGGCCGCGATTAATCCTGCTAAGGCTGCCTTATGAAGTTCCTCACCACCAGCTCGGCCATCCCGCCCAGCGCATACCAAAGGTATACCATCAGAATGATCCTGGAGATGCCCGCCATAAGCCGCGGCAAAAGCTGCTGATACCTCCGGCGTCATCGTCTTGCCAACGATGCCCCGAGCACCAGAAACGGACAGCATGAGGGGTGCTTCACTGCTCATAATAGTGAGAAGCATACCGCGCCAAGCCCAAAGCAAGAAGCAACATCAGAGTCTTCTGCTTTTGAGCGGTATACTCCCCTATCCACAATGTACGAACTGACGATCCATTTAAATTTTCTTGCCACACACGCCGTGACGATCCAGGGCATTGATGAAGAGCCTCATGAGCACGATTGGCAGCTGGTGGTCCATGTTGCTGCCCACGATCTTGATAGTGATGGCGTGGTTTGTGACTTCCACGTCCTTGAGCAAGGTGTCAAAGAAGCAATTGCACCACTTGAAAACGCTGATTTAAATGAGCTGACACTCTTCAAAGGCATCAGCCCGACAGCGGAACATGTGGTGACTCTGATTAGCCAACGGATTGCCCCCGTACTTCCGACACGCGTTTTCTTACGCCGCGTGAGCCTCACAGAAGCACCGGGCTGCATCGCATCAGTTGTCTTTGAAGACGAACTTGCGTCGGGCTGAATTCAGCTGGGTTTTAGTACGCAAGCGATCGCGGCATAGAGGAAGCTATGAGATGTAGCGTTTCCTGAGAATTGCCGTCCAGCACAACGTTCATGTTGTCATCTGGAATAATCAGCAAATCGATGGTTGCTCGATAGAGCTGACGCCCTGCTGCAAACTCTAGTGTAAACGGCGAGATCGATTCACCGGTCACTGGATCATTCTGAGCAATCACACCTTCCATTAACAGATGCTCATCACCGTTGACAATGACATACAGCGATTCTACTGAAGGCTGCCACTCTATTGTAATTTGCTCACCTGCTGGGGTCACAATATCAATGTAATTACTTTCCAGAGTTGTCTGAGACGGCAGCGATGGCAGCGGGCCGAAACCTTGACCAGTTCGAATCATTGCCTGAATTCGATCAACAGTCAGGCGACCAATGGCATGCGTTGAAGCCGTTTCTGTTGTAGTTTGGTAAGCCGTAAAAGATGCATCAAGCGCCGTGAGAGTTGCAACCATTAACGCTGCAGTAATTGCCAATGCAACCAACAACTCTACGAGGCTGAAACCACGGCGAACAGCGCGCCGACCCCTCTTGGGTAGATTTCTAAATTGGCTATTCACATTGAGCCCCCTTCAACATAGCTAAGCGGAACTGGATCACAACTAATTGGCCAAGGAATTCCATCAGGCAAGATGGCATTCGGGTCGTAGCGAATTGTGATCGCTCCGTAACCTTCAGGCTCGGCTCCAGGGTTCGATCCCTCACCGTCACCTTCTGTCGATCCAAAATAACCAATTGTTGTATTGAACGAGTCAGTCAATCCGCCGTAACTCAGCGGACCAGCTTCAGATTCCGGACGGAATGTCATCAGCATGGTGCCAAAGACATCAGCTGTACCACGGACATCCATAATCCCAGTCACTATTGTTCCCTTGAGCTTGACCTTTGTAAGCACATCATTTGAAAAATTACCCACGTCAGATGACCAGCCGGGAATCAACATCGAGCTCTTTGATAATTCAAAAAGGTCTTCTTCGCCCAGTCCTACCAACACGTCCTGAAGTTCGGTTGCATCTGGCTGCTCGAGCAGGTCTGTATCTTCAGGATCAATATAGAACCGTGTATTACCTGTAAACTGCAGTTTGTTGCGCCAATGCGTGTATTGAGCTGGCTGATCACCCGCGACAGAGCCAAGAAAAGTGCATCCGTCAAAACGAATGTTATTAGAGTACGGCTTGGTGTCTTCTATTTCATCATCATCGCCAAGCTCCGCAAACAGACCAGGAAATCGAAGCACATAACCACCAGGACCTGGCTCTCGTGCGCCCACATAATTCCAGTTCTGATCTTCACATTCTTCTGTTGTTTCAATGTAGGTCACACCAATAAATGTGCAGTTTTCAAATAAGCCGTTGTTCCCGATTGGAATGCGCACGTTTGTAAAAGTCATGTTGCGGTAGATTGCACGCTGGTAGTGATCGTAGGCATTTGAAGAACCTAAAGGCACTGATTCCCATTGTCCTGCTTCGGTAGGAATATATTCGGCGCCTGCGACACTATCGAGATTGTCTTTAACCTGCCCATTTTCGGCATCACCAAAACTCGCGCCAGATTGAGACTCACCATCAAACCAAGTCTGACTGTCACTAAACATATCCGTTGTAATTTCTCGGAGCTCTTCATCACTTACATTGAAACTTGTTGGCGATTGTTCCAGATCTGGACGAATGGGCCCTTGAACAACGGTCGTGTAACTATCTCCATGAGCTGCCTCCCATGAAGATTCGCTGACCGAAAAGACTAATCGTCCTCGTACCTTTGAATACATATCGTTGACATCAAGTACGCCATCGAGATAACCAAGTGTTGTGTCATATCCACTGATGACACCGTCTCCATCACGATCGGCATTTCCTTCATCAATGAGCTCAGCTAGCTGAAGATCATCCGTAAACTCTGCACTCAATCCGCCGTAGCCAGCGTCAAATGCAAGGCCTGAATCGTAAACAACTTTTTTGTCACCGTTAAAGTCATAGTGAGCTAGAAAGAGATCAAAATCATCGACGTACTCGTCACCGTCATAGTCCTGAAGATCAGGGTTACCAGAAAGTCCTTGACTCTCAATAGGATGATTGGGACGAAGACGGTTATCACCATCAACATCATGATCTGACACTTCGCTATAAAGCGCATCTAACTTTGGATCTAAGACACTGCTATCCAGAAAGTAAAAGTCACTACGCAGCACCAATGGATCTCCATTAGTGCTATCAAGTTCGCCTGGAATAATTCCGTAACGAGAGCCCAGTGGACCTTCAATTCGTACATTTTTACCAATCATGATGCGGTTTGGACTGAGTACCGCATACTCAATCTTCTTACTGATCTGAAGGTCAATCTGCACCGTCCGCGTAATACCTTGATCTGTCCCAACACTGGTCACTCTCAAATATCGGCCGTCTTGTAACAACTCATATTTCAATTGGAAATACGGATAGGTCACATCAGCGCGCAGTGGAATCAATTGCGAGTACATCGCACCAAGCGCCTCATCAATAGCTGGCAGCGCATCATCACCTGGCTCAATTCCCGGCGGCAGCACATGCGTGTCCACTTGTTGGTGCACGTCATAGAGTGCATGAATAAGGCCAGGCCCACTTGGAAATGGAAGATCGTATCCAACCGGATCACTTACGGTAACGCTGCCATCATCGTCATCCCATTCACCAAGCCACAAACGCTCACCAAATGTACTGTCAATAACACCACGCTCAACCACAAACCGTGCACTCTCAGCTGAAAGGCGATCGATGGCGAATGCCAGTCCTGTCTCTGCAGCACTCATTGCTCGTGAAACCTTGAGTCCTGCGTCTGCGGTCTTCATATTTGTTTGGGCTACGACGGCCATAGCTGCAGCTAATGATCCAAACATGACCATAAACATCATGGCAAGTACCGACGACACACCACGACGAACAACAATCCTATGATTGTTCCGTCGTGCGCGAGGCGAAGATGTTTGTTGTACTGCCATGTTCATTTGATTTGTTTACCTATTGATTTCTAATTGAGTGTTCTTAACGCGGTGATATCCATCCAACACGTGTGACCTCCATCGCATCACTACTTTCATCTTCCTGAAACGAAACAACGACCTCCACAGAGACCATTTCACTCGCCCCATCATCAACGGCAGAAGTAATGTCATAAGAATCAACATTGGCAATCCGGATCGTCTGCGACCATCCATCCATATTGGGAATCACTTCGCGCCGGGCATTAATGGGACCATTGTCATATGCAGACCCAAAGACCATGCCACCACCATCGCCATCGAAGTCATCTAGATCGTCATAGTCAACGACCCAAAGCTCATTCTCTTCAGGGCCCCATGCAGCAGTGCCCGTGACTGGATCATGACTTGGAAGATTCAATGTCATTTCTCGAATCTCATTGCCAAGTCGCGCGGCTATTGATGCATGGCTCGACCACGTATTCTGTTTATGGAATGCTTGTTGTGCAGCAACAATAGATAGAACGCCTACCCCAACAATAATGGTAGCCAGCGCGGTCTCAATTAACGTAAACCCGCGACGAGTCGCTTGAACCCTACGTCTATTGCCTCGAGTATTTTTGCCTTGTGACAACATTGATTCGTTGGCTCCTAAGCCATTGACACTAGTGACCTGAAACAACCGAGCTCATCTTGAAGATTGGCAGGATGATCGCCATGGCAATAAAGCCAACAACACCACCCATAAGAATGATCATGATGGGTTCGATCATGCCAGTAACAGACTTGATCGCATCTCGCAGTACTTTGGAGTAGTACTCGGAAATTTCTTGCAGAACTTCCCCGAGTCGCCCTGACTCTTCACCAGCCGCGACCATCTGGACGACTGACTTGGGCAGCAGATTTGATCGGCTCAACTGCGAGTTAATCTTCTTACCTTGACGTACTGCCGAATACACATTTCGCCACATACGCTTGAAGAGTACATTGCCGGAAATATCGCCTGTAATCAACAACGTATCCAGCATTGGTACGCCTGCATTAAGAAGTTCGCCCATCGTGTTCAGCGAACGGCTCACATACAACGCTCGAAACATACGGCTGAATAGTGGAACCCCGAGCTTGCCACGATCAATCCAGAAACGGCCCATATCAGTCTTCGAGAAGAAGATAAAACCAACGATCGCGCCTACGCCACCAAAGCCGAGTGTCCACCAATAATTGACCATCCAAGCCGAAAGATCCATCAGGAACTTCGTGGGCCAGGGAAGGATGTCTTCTTTGCCCTCAAATACACCAGCAAATCTAGGCAACACAAACGTAAGCAAGAAGATTGTGACAAACGTAGCCATACCAGCAATAACACCTGGGTAGATGCTTGCACCAATGACCATTTTGCGCGTCTCGAGCTGTTGTGTCAGGAAACCAGCGATGCGATCAAGCATCTTGGCAAAGGCACCTGACATCTCAGAAGCCTTGACCATGTTTACATACAGAGGATTAAAGAGCTTTGGATAAGCTGAAATAGCTTCGGAAAACTGTTTGCCAGATTCAATCTCTTGCTTGATGTGCATCATAACGCGCTTGAATTTCGGGTTTGTAATCTGTTCCGAAATACCATCAAGTGCGAGACGCAAACTAATGCCTGCTCGAATCATCACCGCTAACTGTGTTGTGAAGTCGAGCACGTCACGCTGTGTTGGACCTGAAGAGTAATTAAGGATTCTCTTAATAGACTCGCCCATTTGCATGCTTGCTGTTTGAATTGGAACCAACTGAAGAACATGGTGCCCCTGGCTACGCAAAATCATAGCTGCAGCAGCTGCGCTTTCGGCGTTAAGAACGCCGGCTTGCATCTGACCAGAGCTGTGTCGTGCTTGATAGCGATACTGAGGCATGATCCAGAGTTCCTAGGCGTTAGGCCGCCAACTGACGTTCGAGCTTATCGGGGAAGGCTGCCTGAGCAATCGCATCTTCGCGACTGATAAGGCCATTGAAGTAAAGTTCAGCAATTGAGTTATCCAAACTCACCATGCCAATCTGACGATTGGTATCGATGACATTTGGAATCTCGAATGTTCTTGCCTCACGAATGATGTTGCGCACAGCAGGCGTACAGAGCAATACTTCAACCGCAGGCACCATGCCTGGACGATCAATCCGACTGAACAACGACTGTGAAACCACTGCTTGCAGTGTGTTTGCGAGCATTGAACGAATCTGATTCTGCTGACCTCCTGGGTACATGTCGATCACACGCTCAACAGTCTGTGACGCATTCACAGTATGCAAAGTAGACAAGACCAGGTGACCGGTTTCTGCAGCACTTATTGCAAGTGCCGTGGTTTCAAGGTCACGCATCTCACCAACGAGAATAATGTCTGGATCCTGACGCAGTGCATGCTTGAGGCCAGATGAGAAACTGGGCATATCATGCATAAGCTCACGCTGTTCAATAAGGCATTTGTCAGATACAAAGCTGTACTCAACTGGATCCTCAAGCGTGATAATGTGTTTACGATAGCGCTCATTCATCGATTGAATCATCGATGCCAAAGTGGTCGACTTGCCCGAACCAGTGTCGCCGGTAACAAGAACCAGACCACGTGGCAGGTATGTCAAACGGCTTATGACTTCAGGCAGATTGAGATCACGCATCGGAGGCACGGCCGTCTTAATGGCACGCATTGCCAGGCCAATCTGACCTCGTTGCTTATGAACGTTTACACGAAAGCGCGCCAGGTCGGGAATTTCATAAGAGAAATCCACATCCATCAGAGACTCAAGCGCTTCACGCTGCAAGTCTGTTGTAATCTGACCAAGGAATTCCCGAAGGACTTCCATGGTAAGAAGTGGATAGTCCATTGGCGTCATCACGGTATTGACGCGCATCATGGGTGGATGCTCGGCAATTAAGTGAATATCCGACGCTTGGGCCTCAATCGCGACAGTAAGAATCTCAGACAGGCGCATACAAATACCCCGTTGCTTCACGGACAAAGCGCCCGCGAGTCTTGTCTTTATCGGCGCGAATCTAGGGGAGATGAAGGGATGCCTCGTGTGATTCTGCCCCACTTCGCATAGGACACGGGCAAGTTTGGGTTGTAGCAATTATTCCGGCTGGTCCGTACTGATTATGGGGCCGTAGAGCTCGATTTAGCCTTCTCGGGTATTTTCTTCTCAATAATGAGTTCGATAGAATCTTCCGCACCGAAGGCTTGACGGGGCTGATAAAGGCCCCATTCCAGTAAAGTCTCAGCGAGCTGCCCTGGGGCAATATAGAGAACATTACCCATAATCTTCATTCGGACCTGTTCTGGGCGAGCCTCTTTAGACCAGCCTAACTGCTTATCCAGAAGGACTGCGGGAACCATTGCAGATCGCTCAGCGGCTGCTGGAATAGTCTGCTCAGCGGCCCAGACGCCCTGATAGGCCCTGGTGCCATCTACCCAGACTGAATACTCATAAAGTCGCAGTTCCGTGCCAGTATCATTGTTGTTGGCAAGATCTAGATAGATCTCGAGTTCCAGCCCCTCATCAGTCGCATGACTGACAACCACACCCGAGACCTTCATATCTGGCCCACGAAAGCCACTACATCCATAGAACAAGGGTGCACCTAGCAACATCACCAAAACCAGACAGATGTTCTTAGAGGGCCTCAGCGCCGGTATCACCACGGTGATCGACGGGCAGAAGAACCGAGGAAGAAGACCGATATATTTGGAAGCTGTGATGGCTGGTTGAGATGCGATGATGGCACGGTAACGAAGGCCCTTGATATTGTCGAGACTACAAGGATATGAACCGTGTTAAGAGTACTAGGACGCCCTACTATTGACAGACAAGTACCACCAAGAAGATGACTGGCGTTTTCATTCCCTTAAAGGCTCTATGGGAAGCCATCCTGCTCACTGCTCTATTCTGGAGATGACAAAGGCTCTCTTTCGCATGACCTATCACTGGCCTCCAATTTCGAAACCCATATGGATTATGTTGGCGATCTTCATCATCGCCAAGCCTGGCCATGGGCAAGAAAACCCGGTCTATGTAAATGAATCTCCCCGTGGTGCCGAATTACTACGTCGAGCAGCATCTCAGGCAGAAGCCAATCCCCGGGAAGCAGCCCGCCTTTATCAAGAGGTTCTTGATGATGCTTGGCAGCAGCTGGCCCCACTTGGCAGTCGGCATCCGGATCAGTTTTTATCTTTGAGAAACCTCGCCCTTGAGGGACTTCTTGCTGAACCCATCGTCCTTGAGCGCTATCAACAAACCCAAAGTGGCCAAGCTCAAAGAGAACTCGATGCAGGATCTCTAGAGTTGGTCGCCATCAGGCGACCGATGACCTCCGCTGGCCTTGAAGCGATGTTACGTCTCGCAGAATCTGCGATTGATCATGGCGCATTCGATTCGGCTCGATACTGGCTTGATCAATCTGAGTCACATCCCAACCAAACAGATCGAACCATTCGACATGCTGCATATCTTCTGGGTGTGGCTGCCCGGTTTCAATCAGATACAGAGGTTCTTGAAAATGTAATTGAAAAGCTCCAAACTGATCCTGAGGCAACACCCCTTCGAAATGCTTTGATCAACCTTAAGAATGAGCCACTTAAACAGTCTGTTTCGATATCGTCTTCACCACTCGAACAAAACACGTCTGGTGATATGAATGCACTTGTTGGCATGCCGATGTGGTCGTTTCCTCTTATTGAATCGCTGTACCAACGTCGCAAGGCAACATCCAATCGCCGATCGAATGAACGACAAAAGATACAGACCAATACCGTTGCACCCACCGTCCACGGCGAGCTGGTACTGATCAACCAAGGAACGATCATTCAAGCCCTTAACCGCTTTAACGGAGAAGAGGTATGGCGATTCCGAAACGATAGCAATCGGTCAATTGCAAGTGCATCCGACGCACCGTTGGATTTAAACGCCATTGCTGTTGAGGGCTCTAGTCTCGTGACCTACACGGGACATGCCCATGCCAGAGTACGATCAAATCCATCGAACATTATCTGCCTTGACACTCAGACTGGCGCTTTCAAATGGTGGGTCAATCTAGAGCTCTTGAGTCCAAGCGAGACCTTTGACGGACTCTTTCCTATCGGCGCCCCGCTCATCAAAGAAGGCACCGTTTATGTTCTCGCCCGAAAAGTCAGTCGGCAATACCTTGCAAGTTGTTTTATAGTCGCCCTGGAGCTTAACAGTGGTGTCCTTAAGTGGAGCTCTTATATTGGCTCAAGCGGTAGTCTTCGCAATCGCTCGGCATGGCCTGCATCACTTTTGACGTATGACAATGGAACACTCTTTGTTGCGAGTCCAGTGGGCGTTATTGCCAGCCTAAGTGCGACAACTGGCCAGATTAATTGGCTTCATCGATCTGAGGTACCAGTCTCACAAGGAACATCAATCACAGGCATGGTCCCGTGGAATATGGCCCAGCCAATTGTGGCTGGGGATCGGATCATTGCATTGTCACCCGATCGCAACTGGGTTTTTGAATTCGATCGCTTAAGCGGCGATCTGATCCAAACAAAAGGCGCCTTGGTTTCTAGCTCTCTCGCAGAACCACAATACCTTCTAGCAAATGATGATCGACTGTATTCGGTTGGCAAAAATGTAAGAGCTTTTTCAATTGACGATTACAATAAGCCACTTTGGCAGTACCCGCCTCGCGGTCCATTTATAGACAATCCAGTTGTGTTAACTGGCCGGGTTGTTCTTGCTGATGACGCTTTGGTGATCCCAACAAGCGCCGGTATTGCCATACTTGATCCAACAACTGGTGATGAGATACAACTTGTTAATCATGCACTCAGTGGCCATCCGCTTGTTGTTGATAGCCAACTACTCATTGCCACAGACGACGCGGTTCATTCTTATCTCTCTGATGCTCAAGCAGAACTCCTACTGCGCCGCAGCCTTGCCCGATCACCGGAGAATCCAAAACCAGCAATCATGTTGGTACAGCTGGGCTATCGGACAAATCGACTAGAGCTTATGGAGGAAGCGACTGCGCTCGCATTGAAAGCAATCACAATCGCTGGACTCTATAACGAACGCCTCTCCGATCAAGCTCAGGATCAGCTCACGACCGTTCTTCTCGAAATTGCGGCCGGCAACGCTCTCAAGACGGGCGACACTGAGCCGCCAACACCAGAGATACTTGCCAATCTTGAAGTAGCTCGTGCCACTGCATTTCGTTTACTCAGTACCGTGATCCAATCTGCGAGCCAGCGTGTCGCATTCGCCCTTGCTTATGGCGATTGGCTCAAATTTGATGATCCAGCCGCCGCCGTAGATTCATACGCCTCCATTCTTCGAGATCCGGATTTGCGGCGACAATGGGTTTGGGATCGCGATGTCGGGCGACGTGGTGGCAGCTGGGCAACAGCACTCCTTAACAATTTGATCGTTTCCAGCGGGCCCGAGATTCGGAGCATTCTTCAAGAAAGAGCAGACAAAGACCCCGCTGCAGATATTTCCAATCTCACTTCGATGACACCTGCGTCCTTAATCAAACTCGCTCGGGCATTTCCATTCTCCCAACAGGGCGTTCAAGCGAGCATGCGAGCATCTCAATTACTGATCGAGCAAGGTGCCCCGCGAAGAGCCATTGGATTACTGATGTTGATTGGTCGATCAGCAAAGCCGGCTGATCAAACTCTTATTGCTGCACAAGCACTCAAGTTATCTCAAGCGATGGGCTGGACTGAACTCGCCACGATGCTGCAATCTGATACACAATATGTATGGAATGGCGGCGCCTATCCAACAGATGGATCCATCGCCACTACAACCTCTAATGAGTTGCCTGAAATCGGTGATGTCACTCCGAGCACTTCGGCCAGCGTCCTCAATGGTTCTATTGTTGCTCAAGACAAAAACATCTTCACTGAAAGTCAAAATTCGCTTGCTCTCCTGGAACAAGACAATCGCATTGGGTTATTTGATTCAACGAAAAAGAAGATGAGATGGTGGGTTGATAAACCTGCCTCTTTCTCGACAGATAGTAGCCTCTCTGTTTTAGGAATCACAAGTTCAAGCTCACTTCTTTGGGAGTCAGGAGAGCAACCTTCGGCCGTTCTTCTAAGTAACGAAACCGGACTTCCAATCTGGAAAACGGCTCCACTCAACGGAATATTTGGTGGCGTCGTCAATCTTCAAAGACGCTCATCAACCAGACTTCAACATAGATCAAGAGACGATCGATTCGACGAAAAGGCCATGCTTCCATTAGTCGGCAAAAATGATCTCATGATTCTCCAGAGAAGTGGACAAGCTGTTTCATTGAGCCTGGAATCTGGCGATCACCTTTGGAAAACAAAAGACCTTTTACAACATTTGCTCTTCGCCCAACGTTCATCATGGGGCGTCACACTGGTTGGCGATGGGCCACGCCCACTTACAACTGAGTATCCCTGGTCCGGTCGTACTTGGCTTGTCTTAGTTGATTCGAAAACGGGTCATAAGTTCGGAGAGATTTCCTTGCCGAACCGAGAAACTCCGCTGTGGGTTGAGGCAGCGAATGCGTCGCAGGTCTTAATTGGTGCCGCCGAGGGCATTGCCTGTGTGGACATCGTGACAGGCGACTTGCTTTGGTTCAATCGAAGCCCGCTCGCTCAATCAACAACATCTGCCTCAGCAGTCAACCGCAATGCGTTTGCTGTTTTTGATTCCAATCGTGATCTGCGCATGATCAATCTTCACACCGCACAGTTAAGCGACTCACTTCAGGCTCCCGCGAATCGCGACTGGACCTCCCAAGATGTGATTTACTCGACTGCAAGGAATGGAATCCTTTACACGATGACCCAAGATCGAATCATTGCATTTGCCGGCGATGGCCAAGTGGTTGGCGCAGATTTTATTGCCGACCCTCGTGGCTTTGAAGCTATTCTCCAGTCACGCAACGGTTTTATCATTCCCAGCCTCCGACCCAAAAACAGCAACTTGCGACAAGCTGGATTGCGAATAAGAGAGGCCAATACGCGCGACTACACATATCAGTTTTTCCAACTGACACCTGACTGTCGTATCACTGATTCTTTTGAGCTACCACCCCTACCAACACAAGGGGAGTATGCCATCCCTATTCAGGGAGCAGTGCTATTCTCTACAAACAAACAGACCATCGTCATTGATCTACCTGCTACTCAGCAATGAGAAACAGTGCAGCATGAAGAATGATCACTGGCTATCTTGATCTTTAGATTGCACTTGATGGGCAAGGGTTGCCCCAGCGGCCATCTTATCCACTGCACGCTTATCGTCCTGCCTGCTCAACTCCATAGCTCGGCCATGAACTCCGTTGATGGATGCAGCTATTGATTCACACAGTTGGACAACAGGTTTTACAGTTGCATGCTCTGCCAGAACAACCCCAATGCGATCCTGCATCGCTTTACCATTGTCTTTATAGAGACGACGGAACGCGTCTTTGACAGCATCTACCTCATCAGCGCTAAAACCACGACGCGTCATCGCAATCGTATTCACAGCTCGAACATCTGCAGGGTTTCCTTCAACGATCATAAATGGTGGCACATCACGAGCGATCCTCGCAAGACCACCAATAAAGCTGTAGCAACCGACAGTGGTGAAGTGATGTATTCCTGCACCTCCACCAATGCTGGCTCCATCATTGATATGCACATGCCCGGCTAACATGACTTGGTTCGCAATAATTGTCTCATCAGAAACAATACAATCATGTGCAATGTGTGCGGCAACCATTATGAGATTGTCATTTCCAACGCGTGTAACGCCGCCACCGTTAGCCGTACCCCGATGAATGGTGACATGCTCTCGAATACAGTTGTTGTCACCGATCTCACATACCGCTTGCTCACCACGGTACTTTCGGTCCTGTGGATCTGCACCAATGACTGCAAACGGATAAATCAGATTTCCTTTACCAATGCTCGTCCACCCCTGGACGCAGACATGGTTTATGAGTACAGATCCCTCGCCTACCTCAACCTGAGGCCCAATGGCACAGTAAGGTCCTATCTCTGCAGACTCATGGATCTTTGCTGAAGAATCGATGATGGCTGTTGGGTGCACGCCGGACATTTGAAATTATTAATACCTTATCTGCACGTATCCTGCCTTGAGGGCTGGAATCTCTGAAATGAGGATGCTTATTTATACTATTTCTGATGAGCAAATGGCTGGTTTACTATCCCGCCCAGACTAAATTTTTCCACATCAACACCAAGTAGCAACTCATGCGCTATCAGGATCCACCAACATGAACCGGACCTGAGCTTCAGCAACAACAGAATTACCCACGAGCGCTCGACACTTAACGTTCGCAGTCGTGGCTTTGGCCCGTATTGCCTCTGCCTCTAGGATAACCTGATCTCCAGGTATCACCGGCTTGCGTAACTTAACCCGATCTAAACTGAGTAATATCGCAATCTTACCAGTATGCTCGAGTTTCTGACTGACCAACAAACCTCCTAATTGAGCCATTGCTTCAACCAGAAGAACGCCGGGCATAATAGGTGCCGCTGGGTAGTGACCCACAAAAAACGGCTCATTAATGGTGACATTCTTGACCCCAACGGCCCGTCGGTCGCCATCAAGCTCCAGTACTCGGTCAACTAATAGCATGGGGTATCGATGAGGCATCAACCGCTGAATGGTTCTGATATCCATTGCTCGGCCACCGCGAGCTAACTCTGCATAGTGATGGCTCTGAGCTTGTTCTACGAGCTGCCCACACATTCGTCGATTGAGACTATGACCAGATTTGTGGGCGACAAATTTTCCGTGAATCTCCGCACCACTCAAATAAAGATCCCCGAGCAAGTCCACAATCTTGTGGCGAACCGGCTCGTTCTCAAATCGATAGCTATTTTCGATCGGCCCGTCATCACCAATGACCAAGACATCCTTGGGAGAGAGATGACGACACATTCCTTGATCCCAGAGTGCTTGAGCTTCTTCCTTCAAGCTGTAAGTCCGAGCGGGCGATATATCTTCCGCGAAGTTGCCATTGCGAAGAGCAAATGCTTGCGTTTGTCTCTTAATCCTGTGCGTGTTGTCACCGTAATCAAGATCAAAGACAACTTCGAATTCTGCAGCATCACTTGGGAATGCCGCGATCATTGCATCGCCATCCTTCACCATGATCGGACTGCTTACTTTGAGAACTCTTCGCGGTGAGTCTTGAGCTTCGATCCCAACTTCAAGAATAGGCTCAACAAATGGTAGAGCCGAACCATCCCCACAAGGAAGTTCTGGGCCATCTATACGTATCAAGGCGTTATCGATACGCAGGCCAGCAAGCGCAGACATACAGTGCTCAACTGTTTCAATCGTCACATCTCCGCGTCGAAGCGTCGTACGCCGAGCTCTCTGAGTGACATTGTCAATCGTTGCGGGTATTTGAATTGGCGGATCTTGATCGACTCGCTCGAACACAATTCCATGACCTTCTGGCGCTGGTTGAATAGCCACATTGACTGGCTCACCGAGAAGCAACCCAATACCAGACACCTGCACTTCTCCCCGCAACGTGTGTTGCTGAGGAACGTTGGCCGGTTCGGTATCTTGCTTACTTTTCTTACCCAGCGACATCATCGGCCTCTGATTTCTTAATGTGTTTTTCCACTCGTCGCATAAAGTCGGGAAGTTTCATCACGCTCAGTATCTGTCGCTTAACAACACGAGTGCTCTGCGCCGGAGTGCCATGCACTGGATCACCTGCAACAACATTACGAATGACGCCCGCCTGAGCGCCCACCATGGCGCCGTCTTCGATATCCAGATGACCGGTGATTCCAGCTTGAGCGCCAATCATCACACCATCACCAATGTGCACCGAACCAGCAACGCCAACCTGACCACAAATCACGCAACATCGACCAACCTGAACGTTGTGGCCAATCTGCACCAGATTATCGAGTTTGGTTCCTGCTCCAATAACGGTTGCTCCAAACTTACCTCGGTCGATACAGCTATTTGCGCCAATTTCCACATCGTCTTCAATACGCACGCTGCCAATATGTGGCATCTTGACCAACCCTGTTCCATCAGTTGCTGGCCGAAAACCGAAACCATCCGCACCAACAGCCACGCATTGATGAAGAATGACACGGTTACCAATCTCACAACGAGATCGTATCACGGTGTTACTGTGAATTTCACAATCATCGCCAATCATCGCTTCGCTGTAGACCTGTACTCCACCAAAGATACGCGTGCGATCACCTATTTTTACACCACGCCCGAGCACAACACCCGGCCCAATAGAAACACCTTCACCCAGTTGAACGGTTGAATCAACAACAGCAGATGGGTCTATACCTTCTGCAAGGTATTCCGCAGGCGGAGCGAACAATGACAACAAATCGGCCATCGCCAGTTCGGCATCAGGCACCACAATGTGTGCCTTATGGCTCGGCGGCGCGTCCATCGAAATGGATTCTGATACAACACAGGCCGATGCGTTGGAATCATGCCAGCGGGTGACATATTGCGAATCACTGACCAGGGTGGCATCACCAGCCTGGGCTTCATCTACACCCATAAGACCAGTAATAACCAGACTGCCATCACCGATTACTTTTCCGCCAAGTCTTTCGGCGAGAGATGCTGCAGTAAATTGGCTTGTGGTGGTTTGGGTAGTCATTAATGTCATTTGGTCTTGTAATTTCCAGAACTACTGGTGTGGACTATCAATCTCATCATGGAGAAGGTGTGGCAGAAGAGGCTGCTTGATTCATTCTCGCCAATAACTTCTCAGTAAGGTCGATCGTTGCATCGGCGTACAAGACTTTACGAGCCGAGATCTGTCGAACCATCTCCGCTTCTGCAACCGGTGGCAAGTCGCCAACACCATCATCAACAAGGATTAATTGATATCCATCCTCTTTGGCAATTTCAGCTGCAGAATCACGAATAGATTGATAGATCCTTTTGTATATCAATGATTTTTCAATTGAAATCTTCTGTCGGCTAAACTCCATGAATGCTTGATACTCTAGAGTCTTAAGTGAGTACTCTTCAAGCACTTGTTGGTACTTGTCAGAGCCAGGTGGATAATCTTCAAGGTCTGCAGCAAGATCTTTAATCAATTGACCTTGTTGTTCACCGTCAACCTGAAGCGCATCAGCCATTTGCTGTAGATTTGCATCTGCCTGAGCTCTTTCTGTGAGTCCAGCGAAGACGACTTCAAGATTGACCACGCCTGCTGCAATTGGAGCCGCCTTGAGGGTGTTGCGAATCGCAAACGATTCATAGGCAGTGAGCCCAACCAAGGTCATTAAAATGACCATTATGGAGACTGGGCAGGAGAATTTAGCACGGCTGGTCAGCATGGCTCTGATTCCTCAATCATGACGCGGTTTCCCACCACCTCTACGCTAGAGGGACAGGGCTCGACTTATTGTAGTAATGCTTTGGAAACTCGGGTTCCTTTCCTCTTGGCCCACATCCGGCCAACGGGGTGTATCCTGTTCCAAGCTAGGTGGTGCCTCATAACACCCCAGTCATTTTTCCTCCTCTCAAGCCCCGGAATCCCTATCTATGAAACGCAAGCAAAATCTCGGAATGCTCTTCGTCGCTGGACTGCTTCTTGGTGGATTCACTGTCCATGAGGCTACTGCGGTCAGACCACTGTTGCGGCGACCCTCAGTCACCGTCACTGTTGATCTAGAACGTGTTTTAGAAGGGCTTAACAAACGGGCTGATGATGACGCGGAACTACAGAAATTGGCCATGTCTTACCAAGCAGAGGACATTGCCAAAAAGGAAGAGATTGCCAATATGGAAGATTCCATGTCGGATCTCATCGATCAGCGAAAATTGCTCGACAAGGAAGAAGAAATTGCCCTTGCAACGCTACGTCGTCAGGCTTGGCTCAATTTCATCGGTGAAAAGTTGGATGTCGAAGAATCACTGATGCTTCAAGATCTTTTTCGAGAAATCCAAAAGGCTGCTGAAGAGATGTCGAAGACCGAGGGCTTCGATGTGGTGCTCCTTGATGATTCGAGCCTACAGCTTGCAGTCATCGAGAGAGATGTGCGTCGCGTCATTCAAATCAAAGAGCAACTGCGAGCTCGCAATCTACTCTTTGCAAGTCCGGTCACCGACATTAGCGATGACCTCATCACACGCATGAACAACGCGTACGCCACCAAGTAATAGCCCCAGCGCCAATATCAGCTGACTAGAAAGGCACCTCAGCTGAAAAGCTGAATATCTGGGTGATATCGTCTGGTCCCTGAAGTACGGGAATCGCAAAGTCAAAGGCTAACGGTGCGGGACCGAATATCGGCAAGAAGAGCCGAACACCTACGCCGATGGATGCACGATAAGGATCAATCGTGATCTCATTGGCCACTGTACCGCTATCGATAAAGGCAACACCGTCGACACTCTCTCCGAAGAGGGGGAACTGGTATTGAGCACCCAAGAACATCATCCAGTCACCACCAACAGGAACATCTGTTTGTTTGCCGTTCTGGCGGTTTGTACCCTTAGGACTCACCTGCCGATACTCAAAGCCACGTAACGTGCGGCCACCAAGATAGAACTTCTCGTAGGTGGGTGCGGTACCACCAAAAATATAGCCCGTACGGCCCCTTAGACGCATCGTTGATCGACGCCCAAGAAAATCTTCATCCACAGTTAAGAAAAGCGTGTACTCCGCTTGAACGCGCGAAAAAGTCACGTCCCCAATACCACCAAACTGACTGAGATAGAGATTAAATTTACCGCCTTCGCTGGGGCGGAACAGTGAATTAACTGTGGTACGACTGAGTGCCAGGGTCAAACCGGTCAGCAAATCGGGACCGCGATCATTGTAAATTTCCTGAGGCACATCATCTCGAATATCTGAGAGTTCTACCTCCTCAATTTTCGCAGCAATTGAGCCACTCCAAACTTCACCGAGTTTATGCCCAACACCAAACTGACCACCCAGACGATTTTCCCAGTAGTCAAAGAATTGCCGACGACGGAAGAAGCCGCTGACATCAAATCCCCAGTTGCTTTCAAGGAAGTGAGGCTCATACAGAGAGATCTCATAATTAAAGACCTCATTACCTGGCTGAAAAACCATACTGAACTGTTGCCCTGCACCTCGAAATGCACGCCCCGACCATAATTCGTCAAACGAACGGGGATAGTCTGCTATATCAAAGTTGTTTTGGTTAATTGAGAAATCACCAAAAACACCAGAGTCACTACCAAAGGCGACACCGAAATTGAAGCTACCAGTGTTTCGCTCTTTGACCTCTACCAAAACATCTCGATGCCCGGGCTGGCTCGGTGTTGGATCCTGAATAGTGATGCGTACGTCATTAAACAATTGGGTATTTAGTACACGCTGTCGTGATCGTGTGACCTGATTTGCATCAATACGCCGACCTGGATGCAGGTGAATAAGGCGGCGTATCACTTTGTCCTTCGTTAAAAAGTTGCCATTGATCTTGACCAGGCCCACTGTCGAGGATCGGCCCTCCGTGACTTCAAGTAAAAGATCAACAACGGGTTCATTACTGGAACGCAAGTCAGAAGCCTGAATATCAACTTCCAGATAGCCCAATAGCCCATAGGCCTCTCGGACTGCCTCAACAGACTTCCGCACTCCTGGTGCCGTAAAAATGGACCCTACCTTCATTGGCACAATGGCCTTGATCTGCTCGGGCGTAAAGACCTCTACCTGCTCACCTTCAAGTAAATTGATCACCTGTAGATCACGCAGCGTATACAGCGAGCCTTCTGCAATCATAAAGGTGACTTTGGCTTCAGAGTTGTCTGCACTGATTTCGACACGCCGGTCGATCCGAGCATCGAGATAGCCTCGATCAATATAAAACTCTGTGAGCGTTGTGACATCTGCAATCAGCTGAGATTCATCAAGCTCGCCACGCCTAAAAAATGGAATGGCCGTTCTTGTCACAACTTCCGAATGGAGCACGCCATCAGTAAAAGATGTATTGCCTTCAAACTCTACTGCCTTCACGCGAACACGTGGCCCCTCAATGATCTCGAAAATCAGAACTGCATTCGCTTCAAGCTCTTTCTCATCAATAGAGACCGTGATCATGTAGTAGCCTTGCTCACGGTACATCGATTCAATTTTTCGTTTGGCATTTTCAATCAGGAAGTCATCGCGGGGACCACCTCTCACCAAACGAATTGATGCGAGTAATTCTTGACCATTGAAAACCTTGTTGCCTACAAATGCGATTTCCTGAATCATCGCCTGCTCGGTGAAGTCAAAAAAGACAACAACCGTTCCATTGGCTTGAAGTGCCGCTGAAGCTGAGATGAATCTAAAATCACCGAGGCGGGTCAGGTTTGCGATATCGAGTTCAATGGTCTGCGGCGAATATGGCTCTCCAGGTGAACTACGAAGATTATTGAGCACTTTTTGCTCTAGAACCCGGTCAAGACCACGCAGCACAACCTGAGAAATTGGCCGGTCAATAAGGTCCTCATTCATCGACTGCCCCAGCGCGTGAGACAGGGGCGCTACCGAGAGCGATAGCCAACAGAAAAACATCAAAAGTAGAGGAGCAAAACGCATCGGCGAGTCGAGCATAACCATCGGCCATGACTACAACAACCGCCCCCAGCCTCCTTCGTGGATCGCAAGATGAGCCCCATGAGCCTCAATCTACTTATCCAGGTGGCATAACAAGCAACCATGATGGCCTTTGAGAGCCCAAAGATCGCCCCTGAGATGTCCCACATTGGCATCAAACTGGCCTTATCGCTACCTTTTGGTGCTATGACTACTGCCACACTAAAACGAACTGCCTTTCATAAGTACCACTTGGAACATAAGGCCAAGATGGTTGATTTCACCGGCTGGGATATGCCCTTGCTTTACAGCTCCATTATTGAGGAGCATAAGCAAGTACGCCGCAGCGGTGGCCTATTCGATGTATCCCATATGGGTCGAATTCGCTTCAAAGGAAAAGATGCCCGTCGTTTCCTCGACCGAGTCTGTACACGGCAGATTCTCGGCATGACTGACGGCCAGGCCAGTTACTCGCTGGTTTGCAATGAAAATGGTGGCTGCCGCGATGACGTGCTGGTTTACCGTATTTCTGACTTTGAGTATTTGATGGTGTGCAATGCCTCCAATCGGGAGAAGTTGGTACAGCACTTCGAAGCCGAACGTGGTGACATGGTCTTCAAGATGAAGGATGAGACGCTCAGCACAGCCATGGTCGCCATTCAAGGGCCAAAGGTTATGGATGTGATTGGACAGTTCTCACGAGAAGTGCCCACACTCAAGAGGTATCACTTCACACAAAAGCAGTTGCTCTTGTTCAAGATGCTCTTTTCTCGCACAGGCTACACGGGTGAAGATGGTGTTGAAGTCATTATGCCCGCCAAGATGGCAAGTAAAGCCGTTGATCTGTTGATGATGAAGCTTGGTGGAAAATACGACATTGTGCGGCCCACCGGACTCGGTGCGCGCGACTCTCTTCGACTTGAAGCAGGCATGGCTCTCTATGGCCACGAAATCACTGAGGATATTGATCCTCTCTCGGCAGGACTAAACTTCGCTGTCAAGTTAGATAAGGGTGAGTCTGCTCCAGAAGCGGGTCGTTTCATCGGACAAGACGCTCTTCAGCGTATTGCCGCCGAAGGCCCTTCCCGAAAACTCAAAGGCCTTGTGCTTGAGGGCCGACGCAGTGCTCGCCAAGGCATGAGTGTTCTGCATGATGGGAAAGCTGTCGGAGAAGTCACCAGCGGATGCTTGAGCCCCACACTCGATCAATCCATCGCGATGGCTTACATCCCCGCCAACATCGCCGTCGCAGGCACACACGTTGCTGTTGATTTAGGCCGAGCAACAGTCAACGCCGAAGTCGTCGACCTACCGTTCTATAAGCGACCCAGCTAAGATCCAAGGTGACCTGGGCGACCCGATTTTGCTTTAACCAGCCTTTGAGCGAACGTTAACCATTGCCTCAGCTGCAGGATCAATGAGCTTGCGGAAAAAGCGGCTGGGGCGATCGTCCTGAAGCCGTACTTGCAGTTTCTTCAACGCGTCAACCTCAATCTGGCGAACACGTTCCCGTGTCAGGCCAACCCTCTTGCCGATCTCCTTAAGAGTGAGCGGCTGCTGGCCTTCCAGACCGAAACGCAGTCGTAAGACACGAGCGTCTCGCTCATCAATGCTGTCAATGAGCCTGCGGAGCGTCTCATACTCTTCGGTGCGAGCAATACGCTCATCAGGTGCAATAGAACCACTATCTGGAACAAGTTCTGCAAAGTCCAAGACCTCGCCATTCTCATTGCGCGGCGCCTGACCCTTCGATTGGAATGCCTTCATGGCTCTACAGATGATTTTCGCCTTCTTGAGAGGCAAGTCCATTGCGATGGCCATTTCATTGGTACTCGGCACACGATTAATCTCATCACGAAGTCGAGCAGCCATCATTTTCCACTTTGAGATCAACTCAACCATGTAGGCTGGAATATGAATTGGTTGCACAGCATTAATCAACGTGCGTTTAATTGATTGCTTAATCCACCAAGAACCATACGTGGAGAAGCGAGCACCTTGAGCAGGATCGAAACCCTCAACAGCTCGAATCAAACCAATATTGCCTTCTTCAATAAGATCGGCCAATGGCAAGCCGCGATTTGTGTAGTGCTTTCCAATTGACACAACCAACCTTAGATTCGCCTTGATCATCTGGTCTTTCGCAGCATGGTCATTGTCGTTGATAATTCGCCAGCCAAGGTCCTTCTCTTCTTGTGCCGTGAGCAAATCAACTTCGTTGATCTGCCGCAGGTAGAGTTGTAAATCACTATGCAAAACAGCCTCTCTCATTTTTTAACCTTCCTGTTGGCGGTCGATGACTTGAACGGTCTGAGCATGTGGATTCATGATGGCTAGATCGTTAATCGACCCCATCCCCTTCGCCGGCTCGCATCCATTAGTTGTGTCCGCCGTAATGAACCCTCTGGATCCATCAAAACCTCGGTTATTCATTGAATATCCTTTCGCCAGCCAAGATGGCCAGAAAACCTGACCCTGCATGAACCAGCCCCACCTAGAATCTAGGGCCTAAAATCGCCCTCTCTGCCCCTTCAATCGACGACCACAGGGTGGCTCTTGACCGTGTTTAGGACTTCAGGAACTGCATCAAGGCCGCACTATCGTTGCGATTGGATAAATTCAACTTCCTGAACATCCAATAACAACCGATATCTGATTCTGGAGATCCTGCCATGGCCAATGCTGATATCAGCCATCTCTTAAAAGAATGGATTTTTGAATCCGGGGGCATTAACGCGAGGATTATTTCTGGCAAAAACGGCCTTTCTAAACTTCAGATTCGATTAGAGCTAGGCGTATTACAGTTGGAAATGGAGGGGCGACCCGATGGCAAGACCCCCTCTGGTGCGAGCACCCTTCTTGAACATCACCAGCGTCGGCTCACAAAGGATCCAGATGGCTCAGCCCCACGACTCACCGCGGAGGAGTGTCGCGAACTCAGGGAGGAGGCGGTTCAATTCCACCATCGTTATGTCGCTTTATTCGCCCTTGGTGAGTTTGTGTCCGTGGTAAGAGACACATCCCACAACCTGATGATCTTTGATCTCTGCCTCAAACGAGGTTCCAGTGAACAAGATCGCAGCATGCTCGAGGGCTACCGACCCAATGTTATTACCGTTCGCGCTCGTGCCGCAGCAGAGCTGTGCATGCAGGCCGGCAGTTCTAAAGATGCAATGAGTGCCATCAATGCGGGGCTTCAAGAACTTGCAGAGACCTTTGAACAACAAGGGAGAACAGAGGCCTTCGACCAATCAAACGAAGTGCAACTCTTATTAGGAATGCGAGATCTACTCACTCCAAAGCTACCCGCCAGTCAACGCATTGAGTTGGAGGATAGACTTCAGACGGCATTGGCTAACGAAAACTACGAGCTTGCCGCCATTTTGCGTGATGAAATACGCCAGATGAAGAACTAAGGCGCACAGCGAAAGGCGCTGTTAACGATGAGACCGTGTGTGCCTGATTAGGGTGATGGTGGATACTTGTTGACCAAACGCACAAAAGCCTCCTCGAAAACAAGCGCACCCAATCCGCCATCAATGAGCCGGAGCTGATTGACGCGTGGCGCGATTTGCCCAGTATTTCGACCCGCTCGATCTAGTATTTGCAACGTTCGAAGTTGGCCTAGCCAGAAAAGATCTTCTTGAGATGGTGTCGGAGGACTATTGATCGAAGCACTAATTTGCTTGTAGTACGCCAGTGATGCTGTCAGTTCTTTGACCTGATCTTGACTTAAGTGACTTCCACTAAGTCGCCACAAACTCTCAGCCAGCCCGAACACCAAATCGCGATCCTTTGGAGACGCTTTAACGAGTTCTTGATAGGCCAACACAGCTTGATCAAAGCGGCCTGCGACAAGCAATAGTCTTGCAAGCTGACGTCGCCCCGCTTCTGATAATTCAATGTCCTGCCCAGCCACCTCATACACCGTTTCAACGAGATCTTGATAGGGCACGAGCGGCAGTTCTTCTTCAACAAGTTGCCTAGCATTGAGCCGCTGCCCCTCAGCAGCACTCGATTTCATCTCTCTCAATTGCTCAAGCAAAGCCATCGCAGCGTAAAGATCACCTGCTACCAGCAGCTGCATTGCCTCGTTTGCTTTTGCATGGTCCCCAAGATCGAGATTACCCAAAACAATAAAAGACAACGCCGCACTATCAATTGGCTCAATTTGATGTACCTGATGAAGCGCCTCTTTGGTTCGACCCAGGGCCAGAAGTCGCTCCGCATTGCCGAGCGTCAGCCGACGGCGCCATACGCTCATATCACTCTGATCTGACTCTAGCTGCTCAAGTTCAGCCAGTGCTTCTTCAAGCACTTGATCAACTTGTTCGGCATTAAGAACTCCATTACCAGAACTCGCCAGAATGGCCGAAGCTCGAAGATATGACTGTTCCACCGCATAGTCCTGGCCTGTCATACTTGCTGTGTGCGCCAAAACATCTTCGTTTCTGCCTTCCACGAGTGCCAAACGAGCAGCCTCAACCCGCCAGCGGTTCACTTGAGGAAGCTCCTGATCTTTGATCGCCAGAGAGAGCGCCTTGCGAAAAAGCAGCTGCGCCTGATTGTCCTCTGGCCGCGATGCTGCGTATGTCAGTGCCGATTCCAACGCAAGAGAGAATGCCTGGAGACGAGCCTGATTCCTCGGTTCTTGTTGCGTTCGCTGAAGTAACAGCTCAATCCCCTGCTCAGTCCGATCTTGCGCTAACGCTAAACGACCCAAAATCTCAAGGGCACGAGCATGATCTTCTACGGTCAAATCATCACGTGTCAGCAGTGCTTCCAAATCCAACCTTGCCCCAGTGAATGAAGTTGGATCTTGAGACCGACTGAGCCCTCTTGCTAAAAGAGCCGTCGGGAGCATTGACGCTCTGCCTTGCTCCTTGATGGCCAGCGACTGTTTCATCACTAATCGATTCAAGGCCTGCTCAGCGAGTTCCAAGTGCCCGATGTCAAAAGCTTGATGACGCAACTTTACGTATGCGAGATCAGGATCTCTTCTCTCCGCAACCAAAACACGGTAGATCAGATCAGCCGCCAACAAAGATTCTGCATTGGTTTTCGCTGTTTCAACTGCCTTTACAGCAGATGCACGAGCTTGCGTTAGTTCACCGAGTTCCAGTTGTGCGAGACCCTCAATTAAGAGGCCTCTCAATTGATACTGAATATCTTCTCGCTGCGGCGCCTGACCAAATCTAAGGCCAAGCACCTCCAACGCTTCTCGTGGCCGATCAAGCTCAAGGAGCGCTTGTGCAAGATAGATTCGAGCTTCATCCGCCCAATCTGAGGCAAGAACATCCAGCAGCTCTTCGAGCAAGAGAACTGCCTCCTGAAGAAGTGATTGGCGGTCAGCGGGCTGATTAACAATTGCATGGGCAATTGCAGAAAAACTCCAGATCAACTGAGCCCTTTGATCTCGATGTAATTGGGCGAGCGAACGCCTAAGACGTCGCATGTCAACATCGGAAGCAAATTGGCGATCGCCCTCTAGTTTGATAATGGCGTCATCAATCGCTTGCTTGGCTTGGACCGCAGCGATGTACATCTTGGCTGCGGTTTTTTCTGCTGCTTTTTGCTGAAGCTCTGTTGGCCAGCCAAGCAGCACCGTGTCGCCTGACCTACCAAGATTCCATTCATAGATAAACATATCAAGAGCATGGTCAATTTTCATAACCGCTCGTTTTGATTGCAGCTGCCATTGGTTTTGAGTTGATGGCTGAACCGCATTCTCAATCACAGCTTGCCTAAACGCCATCATCTCTCGGTAGGCTGAGATGCGTTCATCAGCAGATCGATTTGGATCATCAAGTACTTGCTTTGATTCTTTGATGTGCTGGGTGAGCTCATCCCATTGATCAGATTGTGCGTCAACAGACTGCCAAAGACTTAACAGCACCAATAACATGATTGCCGCTAAGACTGGACGAACGCTCCAACATACAATCAACCGTGTGCTCATGAATCGGAACCCTGAAAGCTAATGTTCGTGTATCCAGCAAGCGCTGGCGCGTTAAACACTTCAATAACATGGCCCCACCGCGCTTGCGGTAATGGATCAATGAGAATTGGATGATCAGCCTTGAATAGCCCATAAGGGTTCGCAACGCTAATCTTGCGTTTCTTTAGCATCTCCGCCAGTTCATGCGGATTGACAATCTCTGGGTATGGGCCTTTCAGTTGTATCACCAGATCTTGAGGCTCAGTACCAATAGATCGTACGGTCACAATCAAGGGCATTTCATCTAACTCAAATGGGTCCGGTGCAACAGCACCCTCACGCACTGGCAAATCCAGCTTGTAGATTTCTTCTCCCTCTGTGAAATCCGTTGCCACCATAAAGTAGACCAATAAAAGAAAAACAACATCAATCATTGAGGTCAGGTTTAACCCAAGACGAGCTTTACTTCGATGTTTTCGTCTGGCAGGAGGAATGCTCATGGTGCTTCCTCATTAATGATCACAAGATTTAATCGAACCGGTGCCTCAAGATCATTGCGTTCCATTGCTTCTAAAGCGGACAACAACACTGACACGTATCGATATCGTGTCGATCGATCTGCCCGTAAGCTAATCGCTGCAATTGGTTGGCGAATGAGCTGGCCTCGCACGATTTCGACAAGTTCTCTGGCACCTTGAGGAGATGCATCCACAAACGATGCTTGCATTTTGTAACCAATAGCTGAACCATCGGGACCAGGCACAACATTAATCACAAGCCGAGCTTCATCTTCTGGACGTTCTGTTGCAGCATCTGCAGGACGTGGCAACTCCATTGCCACTGAATCAAAATCAACCAACCGTGACACCAATACAAAAAACACGATCAAGAGAAAGACCACGTCAATCATTGGTGTAAGGTTGGCGTTGATTTCAGCGGGACGACGCCTCATGCCCACGCTCCTGTTATCGAGAAAATAATGTTACCCAGGCCGAACCTCAATCGACTGCTTCCTTACCTGTCTCAGAATTCGTCTCACCGCCAGAACGCAAGACATTGGACTTTCGCGTGCGGGGTCGGAATGTATTAATGACTTCCTCTGCGCGCAGTGTGGCATCGACGGTCAGTTCATCAATACGGTTACGGAGAAATGCATAGCCTGCTAACGCGGGAATCGCGACGACAAGTCCCCAAAACGTTGTGGTGAGGGCGGTGCCAATGCCACCTGCAAGAAGTACTGGATCAGCACTCCCTCCACCGATGACGATGGCCTGGAATGCCAGGATCATTCCATACACAGTTCCGAACAAACCAATCATGGGACTCACCTGGCCAAGCACATTGAGAAATTCCACACGCCTCATTCGTACCGTGGTTAACTCATCTGCCGTCTGTTCAAGACTTCGAATCATCGCAGAAAAGCCACCTGGTGCTTCGCGAAGACCTGCATGTAGTGTTTGGCAGAAAAAGGGCTCTTGTCCACTGAGCTCATTAAGCAGTGATTGATAATCATGATTCTCCACAAGACGACGCGATTGCTTCAGCCACTTGTCTGGAATCAAGAGAGCCCGTCGATTGGCCAGTCCCAAGACAATGATCAAACCAATACTTACGATCGATAGACATAAAAGAAACCAGATAATGACGCTCCCCAATAACTCTATTGAGCCATCAGCATTACGCGATATAAAAAACGCAGCACCAAAGCTCTCAGAAGAAACGTCAATGACTGTGGCATCCTCACCAAACACTGATGATGATCCAATCAGTCCGATTCCGAAACACATCAATACCGAATAGTTCAATAGAAATTTTGTCATCACTGACGGCCCTCCAATTCAGCGGCATCAAGAAATTTGAAGGCACCTGGCCCACCGTGAATATCCGCAATATGTTCGAGCGTATTCAATGGATCTGGGTGCAAGAACTGAATACACATGATCTTTGTGACTCTTTGGTCAGAACCTGGACGGATCGGATTTGCCTCTTCAAGCATTTTCAATAGCACATCACGGTCAACTTCATAAATACTCTCGCCTGTAATATTGTCACTCAGCAAGAAAATCACATCGGGATTTAATGAAATTGCTTTCTGAAGCGCGTCCATTGGATTTGATGATTTACCAGGAAAAACATGAGCATCGATCCATTCAAGTGCCCGTTGTTTATTTTCTGGTGTTGCCGGCACAAGACTATTTCTTGGAGGGACCATGACAGCAGTATCTTCTTGAAAAAAAATGATTCCGAAATTCTGCTCGAAGTCGAGACCCTTAAGCGAACGAGCCAACTCATCAATAACAAGTGAAAAAAGTGAGAGCATTGAGCCTGATGCATCAATCACAAAGGTGACCCGTTTTACATTGGTGCCTCTCAGTCCACCAAAGGAAGCATCCAACTCCGTGGCCTGCTCTATAAAGTCCATTGCGGGCTTTCCGTCAACCGGTACCAAGTCCGTGGTCCTTTCAGGTGACAGTTCCGCAATTGCTTGCTGCTGCAACTGAGCTTTAGATAACCGCTCTTGGTTTGACTGGGGCAGACTTGCGTCCTCTTGTGGCGGCACCCGATCATCTGCCGGCGCTTCGATGAGCGGTATATAGGCTGGCATATCGAATGTGGCATTGATAACGGGTCGAGGCACCTCATCTGGCGTAGCCACCACCGCCCAAGTCACAAAAAATGCGATCAAAATGAGGCCGAGGTGTATCGCAATCGAGATCGTCCAGCCAAACATCGGCGAGTGGGTCTGTTTCGATAGCAACTGATCACTGTCAACGTGCTGTGAACCCACACGATCGGCGTATTCTTGATCGAATTTCGACTGTGAGCCAGATGCTCCGTCTTTGCCCATGCGGTTGCCTTCCATAGCAAGTGCCACGCTGCGGCTTCGTGCCAATGGCAGTCTATCAGCCAATCAACGACACTCTTGCCAACATGGGCCAAGCACTGAATGTGGCAATTCGCCAATAATGCCGCGCTTTACCTAGAGCGATGCAATTATTCGGCTTCTGGCGGTTGGGCCTCAGGTTTGGGTCGGTCCTTTGCAAACAACACTGAGTCCAGGCTCACTGGACCGGCGCCAGTGAAGAAAACACCAATTGCCAGAACGAACAAAGCAGCTTGAGCAAACATTGCGTTGTAGGCATCCATGGCATCAGCCCATTGAAATGGATTACTTAAAAACAGTCCGTTATCGTGAATCGAGACCACATAAAAGGTACCACCAATAATGACCGCCAAACAAAGCGCCCAAAGCCTTGTAATCAACCCCAACAAAATTAACGCACCGCCAACAAGCTCAACCCAGGCCACCACTTTGGCGAGCCAGATTGAAGTCTCGCCCCAACCCGCATCAATCATCTGCAGAGAAAGCAGGTAATAACCCGTTGTCTGATAGTGAGTGCCATCATGCGTCGGTGCTGCAACTGAAATCGTTGGTGGCACTGCTGGCGTACTCTGTGTAGCTGGTGTTTCAGAGGGCGTCACTGGGGGCTTCGCTGGGGGGTCAGCGGCAGGTTCGGTAGTCTCCTGCCAGAATGCCGTTTGATGGATCATTGGCTGCAAAGTCGAAGAAACCTGCTTTGCCTGGCCTGTCTCCACAGGTACGCCATATTGCTCAAGAGCGTCCCGTTGCTCCTGAGTGATATGAATAGTCCCGAAGACATAACCCCATCCAGCACTGAAAAAAGCGCCAAAAAGGACGATTCGGGCAAGTATTGGTAGTAATTTGGTTCCGGCACAAGCACTAAGCGACATAGGAATTCTCCATCCTGGGTTAAGCTCGAATATAAAGATATACCCGATCTTGATTGCCCCGAGCAGTGTACCAGCTGATAATCTTCCCCTCTCGCTTAGACCCCTGCGGGCGTGGCGGAATTGGCAGACGCGCTGGATTTAGGTTCCAGTGGGGAAACCCGTGGAGGTTCGAGTCCTCTCGCCCGCATTTTTCTGGTCATTTTCTTTGGCTCCAAACCTAAAAATTTTCCTTCTTTCTCACTGTGCCCCAATATTTCTCCGGATAGGACGAAAATTCATATGACTGGCTGGAGCCCCAAATCATGGCAGCACAAGCGTGCCCTACAGCAACCAACTTATCCAGACAAGAATCATCTTGATCAGGTCGTTGGACAATTAGCTGAGCTGCCACCACTGGTGAGCTCCTGGGAAATCGAAACGCTTAAAACACAACTGGCCGAAGCAGCCGCCGGTGATCGCTTCCTCCTTCAGGGAGGGGATTGCGCTGAACGTTTTAGAGATTGCCAACCAGAAGTCATTGCTGCAAAATTAAAAGTGCTGCTTCAAATGAGCCTGGTGCTTGTTCACGGAACCAAGCGTCGTGTTATTCGTGTTGGGCGATTTGCCGGACAATATGCAAAACCACGATCAAGCGATACCGAAACAAAAGATGGAATCACGCTCCCAGCCTATCGCGGCGACATCATCAATGAGCATGCATTTGAACAAAACGCGCGTACTCCAAATCCAGATCTTCTCTTGCGTGGTTTCGAGCGAGCAGCGCTGACATTGAACTTTATTCGTGCGCTGATTGATGGTGGTTTTGCGAGCTTGCATCACCCCGAATACTGGGACCTTGACTTTGTCGAGCACTCATCCCAAGGAACTGAATACCAACATGTGGTTGAGTCGATTGGCGAATCACTTCGCTTTATGGAAACACTTTGCGGCGTCCCAATCAGTGACATGAACCGTGTTGATTTCTTTACAAGCCACGAAGCCCTCCACCTTTCATACGAAGAGGCGCTGACTCGAACTGTGCCACGTCGAGAGGGCTGGTACGACCTATCGACCCATTTTCCTTGGCTTGGACTAAGAACATCACAGCTTGATGGCGCTCATATTGAATTTCTACGCGGCATCCGAAACCCACTGGCGATCAAAGTGGGGCCGAATATGGCCCTGGATGAGATTCATCCTTATATCGAAGCACTTTTCAATGTTCTTCACCCAGACAATGAACCTGGCCGAATCACCATTATCCATCGCTACGGTATCGACCAGGTCTCTGAATATTTACCTGTTCTGATTGATGCGGTCCAAAAAACAGGCAAGAGTGTCCTCTACTGCTGTGATCCAATGCATGGCAACACACAAATCTCAAGTGGCGGACTCAAGACACGCCGGTTTGACCACATCCTTGAAGAAGTAGACCGCGCCTTCGAACTGCATAGTGCTGGCGGCTCTCGACTTGGCGGTGTTCATGTTGAATTGACCGGCGACAACGTGACTGAGTGCACTGGTGGCGCAAGAGGCCTTCAAGATGCTGATCTCACACAAGCCTATAAAACACAAGTTGATCCAAGACTTAACTATGAACAAGCGTTCGAATTAGCGCTGCTTGTTGCCCGTCGGGCTTCCCAAGACAACGTCTAATCTCTTGCCTCTATTTGATTATGAGGTGCAGGCCCATTGTTTTTGCTGAGTTCACTCTCATCAAACGGAGGCCTAATCATCATGTCGATCACAATAATGAGAAGAAAGCCCGCAAAGAACATGACCGTTGCTCGTTTTGTATCAGGAACGCTGTGCGCACGAACCAGTAGCTCTTCAGTGACCAAGTAAAGAAGTGCCGCTACTCCGAATGAGGCAACGGCAACAAGCCATCCGCCTGAGAGTCCTGATAAAAACCAGGCGCCCAGAACCGCTGAGCAAACCATGCATAAACCGAGGCCTGCCACAATCAAAATGGTCCGCCGAGAACTCGTACCTGAGGACCGCAAGGCCGTTGCACAGGAGAGCCCAAGGAAGAGAATCTCTAGGGTCAGTGCAATGCTCAGGAGAATGCCAGTGGTGACATTGGCAGAGAATCCGACCCCGATCAGGAACCCATCAACGATCAGGTCTAAAGCGACGGTGGCCAAGAGTGATGTCGTGCTTCCTGAAGACCCTTCTTGATCTCCCTCAATTTTGTCCAAAACCCATTCCAGGGCAAACATGAGGCTGACGCCGAGTCCAAAACCAATGATTACGGGCATGTAATCAGAGCCCTGGATCATGTCTGGGACAAGATCGATCGAAACAGCTGCAATCACGAGGCCGGCTGCTAAGTGCTGAATAGCGCTGGTGGTGACCTGCCCAAACTTCACGGTCGCAGCCAGGATGGCTCCCAATATCACTGAAATAAAGGGTGCTGCCGTGACAATCAGAACCAGTAGTACCGCCTTATCACCCATAAATCTTCTGCCATAACGAAGTCCAGCAGCAGCCTTAAATCGAGCTGAGCCAGTAGTTCAAACTGAGTGGGATCGTCATGGGTACACTATCGGATCATGTCACGTCGCGTGGTCATTACAGGCACCGGTCCCATCTCTGCATGCGGTCTGGGAATTGAACCTCTTTGGGAAGCACTTCTCAAGGGTGATTCTCAGATTCGCCCCATCAGCACTTTTGATGCCTCTGGGTTTTCCAGCAATGCCGCCGCGGCCATCCAACCTGACGCCTTCAATATTCGTGATGTGGTACCCAAGACCTATCGTAAAGCGCTGAAGGTCATGTGCCGTGATGTTGAGTTAGCGATTGGTGCCGCTGCTGCAGCGGTCTCACATGCTGGCATGATTACCAAAGCAGTGGATGCCAATGCAACACCAACCATTGAACCGACGCGACTGGGATGCCAAATTGGCGCCGGTCTGATTGCCGCTGACCTTGATGAGCTCACCGCTGCATTATCCACCAGTCGCAATGAAGATGACCAGTTCGATCTCTCAACCTGGGGGCAACCGGGAATGGGTAATCTGACACCCTTGTGGTTGCTTAAGTACCTGCCCAACATGCTTGCATGCCATGTCACCATCGTCCACGACTGCCGTGGACCCAGTAACACGATCACTTGCTGCGAGGCCAGTGGGCTCCTTTCGATTGGTGAATCACTGCGCGTCATCGAGCGCAACTCTGCAGAAGCATGCCTCACTGGTGGCGTAGAATCGAAACTTAATCCCATGGCTCTCTTACGACAGCACTTCGCAAAGCGCGTTGCACCAACGCCTGCGGACGAAGATCCAAAAACTATTTTAGCGCCCTTCGCCCCTGATGCTAGTGGAACGATTCTTGGCGAAGGTGGCGCACTTATTGTTGTGGAAGCGCTTGACTCAGCTCTTGCACGACAAGCAACAGTCCGAGCGGAAATCAGTGGTTTTGCTGCCACCCAATCACATGCCGCCGAACGCATTGGCCTCGGCACCAACCCATCACATCAGGAAGTTGCCGATGCAATGGCCGCAGCATTAACTTCCGCAGGGCGAAAGCCCGATGAGATTGATGCAGTGTTTCCACTGGGTTCTGGTATTCGTGGTGTCGATGAAGCAGAAGCGGCTTCAATCGAAACAATTTTTGGTGCACGAAGTAAGACGCTGCCAGTTATTCCATTGACAACCGTGACCGGCAACTGCGGTGCTGGACACAGCGCGCTTGTCGTGGCAGTTGCAACTGCGGCATTAGAATCACAAAAACTTCCAGCTCGCATCAACACTGTAGATTCAGATGGCATCAACGCCAAGATTGCTCCAGCTTGCGACCATAAACTCAACCATGTTCTTGTTACGACGTGTAGCCAGGGCGGGCAAAACGCCGCCATTGTGCTTTCTCGTCCGGAGATAGCCTAGATCATGTCAACATCCTCTCGCGTTGTCATTACTGGGATGGGTTGGATTACGCCATTGGGCCACGACCTCAATACTGTCTGGTCGAATCTCACCAAAGGGGTATCAGGCGTCAGACCAATCGAGCGATTTGATGCAAAGACTTTTAGCACCAATTTTGCCGCCCAAGTTCAAGACTACGACTTCAGCAAGTATGTCACTGATGCGAAGCGACACGAACACGCTGGCACACACACGCGATTTGCTCTTGGTGCTGCCCGACAAGCATGGTCACATGCCAAACTTGATGAAGCATCACTTGATATGCGCCGCGTTGGGACCTATCTAGGTGCGGGTGAGGGTGTACTCGATTTCAATAACTATGCTTTTGCCAACCTGACCGCTTGGAATGAAGAAAAGAATGCTATTGATGGAAAAGTCTGGGCCCAAGCCGCCCAAGATCGAATGCACCGCTTCGACGAGATTGAACAAGAACCAATCATGCCGGCAGCCCATCTTGCAATGGAATTTGGTGTTCGAGGTCCAGTCTATAACTGCTTGACAGCCTGCGCAGCGAGCACGCAGGCGATCGGCGAAGCAGTCAATATTCTCCAACGCGGTGATGCAGACATCATGATTTCAGGTGGCGCTCACACCATGATTCATGAGCTTGGGCTCACTGGTTTTATCCGACTCACCGCACTCAGCAGCCGAACCGACAATATTGAAGGCGCGTCGAGACCATTTAGTCGATCACGTGACGGCTTTGTGATGGGCGAGGGTGCAGGCATCGTCATCTTAGAAACGCTTGAACATGCGCGGAAACGTGGCGTGACACCAATCGTAGAAGTGATTGGTTATGGCTCAAGTGCAGATGCTTACCGAATTACAGACATTCAACCTGAAGGCAATGGCCCCGCCGCATCGATGGGCGAGGCACTGAATCAAGCGGGACTTGATCCCAACGGTGTTGATTCTGATGGCCGCCCCTTGGTGCACTACATTTCAGCCCATGGCACTGGCACCAAAGAAAATGACTCCATCGAAACAAGGGCTGTTAAAAAAGTGTTTGGGGAAAATGCTCCAGCAATTCCTATGAGTTCAATCAAGTCCATGATGGGACATCTCATCGCTGCCGCTGGTGCTGTCGAACTTATTACATGTGCGATGGCAATTCAGCATCAGACCCTACCACCAACCATTAATTTGACTGACCCTGACCCTGATCTGGATCTCGATTATGTACCCAATGAGGCACGCTCCACCAAGGTTGAGACCTGCTTATCCAATTCATTCGGTTTTGGTGGGCAAAACGACACGCTGATTATTCAGCGATTTACTGAATAAGCGATCTGCATTGAGGCGTTCGTAAATCAACGCGACTCAACAAGCAGACTCTGCATGACCGAATAGTGGAAACGTGTGGAAAGTTTTCTATGCAGATTGTGCAAGATTCTGGCCAACTTTCGAATTGGAAGGGGTGCGCCCTGATCCCAACAATGGGAGCGCTCCATGAAGGACACTTGTCGCTTGTGCGAGCTGCTGCCCGTGAATGGTCGGGCCCGATCGTTGTCACTATCTTTGTGAATCCCACCCAGTTCGGCAATCAAAACGATCTTCTCAATTATCCCCGGACGCTTGAACACGACCTTGAACAGCTAAGACCACTCGGGATTGCTGCTGCCTTTACCCCCTCCGTCGAGATGGTCTACCCCACAGATCATCAAATCTGGCAGCCACCGCTCCCGCCAGTTGCCATGACACCGCAACTTGAAGATCTTCACAGACCAGAACACTTTGCTGGTGTTGCCCAAGTGGTCGCCCGCCTGGTTGACCTCTGTCAACCTCAGCGCCTGCTGTTGGGCGAGAAAGACTATCAACAACTACGCGTGATCACCGAGATGGTTGAACGAGAATCAAAACGCTGGCCGGGTTTAGTCGTTGAAGGCCACCCAACCATTCGAGAGCCTGACGGTCTCGCCATGAGTAGCCGCAACCAACTACTAACTACATCAGAACGTCCCCGTGCACTTGGGCTCGTGACTGCACTTCAAGCTGCAAGTGCTGCTGAGACGGCTGCAGAAGCTGAATCGCGAATGACTCAAATCCTCCTAGAACATGCACTCCATATCGATTACGCCGTGGTTCGCGATGCAACCACGCTACAACCAATCACCAGCCACCAACAACCAAGTCGTGCGCTCGTCGCAGCTCATCTTGGACATGTACGACTCATCGACAATCTGGCGACAGACTTCGGTTCGGCCTGATAATTTGATCCCCACTTAGGAGTCATATGTTGAACCTTCTTCGAGCTCACTCCCATCCATTGGCCTTCATGATTTTGGGCACGCTCACCTTCGCCATGGCTGGCTGCATGACCCATCGCGTGGCCTCTGAACAACGCCTGACGAATGCGCCTGGGAAGTACGAGCCTAATGAAACAATCTGGCCCACGCGCTATACCGCTATGAATCGGCAGATTGCTGATGCCATGAACCGTTCTGCTGTTATCAAAATTAAGCCAAATGACGCCCTCACCACCATACTGCTCGGTGAAACACACGATGCACTAGAACATGACCATGCTTTGGAATACAGCAACGCCGTTCCTGCTGGACAAGGCGTGATTCGGATGACGACTTGGACACCAAGCGACATCGTCAACGGCACGCGAATGGAATTTCATGAATGGTTAGGCGAAGCTGATGCACAAGCCTCACTTCAAATATGGCAAGACTTTGCAGATGGAAAAATTGAGGCAATCGATACTGACGAAATACTGGTGCCCTCGCTTTACTTACTCGATCCGCCACCAGACAAACCGAGTCTTGGCTTAGCTATCTTTCTTAATGGCTATGGTGCCACGCGACACTTTATTGGTGGCGCTGAGGCGCTAAGAGAACGTGGATGGCACGTCTTGATCGTCCCAAGTATCAGCCTGGGCATCGCACTGGCAAATATGCCTACACCAGTTGTTGAGAGATATGATTTTGAAGACGGCCCAGCTTGGTTTGCAACTGAGTTTGAAAATAAAAACAGATCGACATACCGCCAGATTCAGCTCGACGAAATTGGGGCGCTCGTTGCACGCGCCCATGATGACCGCCTCGCTGTCACGGCTTATGCGGTCGAAGCTGCGCTCGCGTATCTGGCAGAGTACAGGCCGGATGTACCGCAGCATCCACGCATCTTGCTGGCCATTAGCCTCGGCGCACTCATGGCCCCACCTATGGTCGCTAGAATTGGTGGCGTTGATGCCGCGGTCATCGTTACGGGGGGCGCCAATTTGTTTGGTTTGATTAAAGAGAGTCAATATGAACTCGCCACTCTATTAATGGGCAATATCACCCGCATTGAGTATCCAGATTCTGTTGAAAATGACTACCTCATTGAATCCCATCTCGATCCATGGAGGACTTCCCAAGTTCTCCGAGAGACGCCCTTGCTCGTCATCCAGTCTTCAAACGATGATGCGGTCCCCTCAGAATACGGCGAGCTTCTATGGGAACTACTCGGCCGCCCCGATCGATTAGAGAGTAATCTCAACCATGTCGGCGTACTGGCTTCTCTTGGTTGGCATATCGATTGGATTGTTGACTGGATAGAGACCCAGGTCCCTTTATCAAGCCGAAGCCCTAAACAATCCATGGACTCAAATTTCCAATGAAGCGAACAGTTATTGTCTTTGGTGGTACGTTCGACCCGCCTCACCGTGCCCACACACAGTTGCCGCCCTTGATTGCAGAGTCAGTTGAGGCCGAGACTATCTTGTACGTTATTGCAGCGTTGAGTCCATTCAAAAGCGAAACGCCCCCGACACCGGCCCACCATCGATTAGCGATGCTTCGTTTAGCAACTGCGGATATTCCAAAAGCTGAGATTTGTGAAATTGAACTTTCCCGCGAGGGCCCAAGCTTCACGATCAACACGCTTGAAGCACTTCGTCATCACTACGCAGGTGATGTTGATCTGAGGCTTCTGATTGGTGCCGATCAAGCCATGGCTTTTAATCACTGGCGTGACTGGCGGCAGATCTTAGAAATTGCCCCACCGCTCATCATGCTTCGCCCTCCACACTCAAGGGATGCCTTACTCGACGCGATTTCCAAATTTTCCACTCCAGAGGAGCTCTCAACATGGCGTTCCTGGATTATCCCCCTGGATCTCATTGACCTCAGTGCCACTGAACTTCGTGATGAGCATGAGAGGGCCACACTTCCCCCAGATTCGCTTACCCCAGAGGTTCGCCAATACATCGATGCACACGGCCTCTATGCTGATAAATAGGGCCTGATTAGGGCCTCCAAAGCCCAAATGAAATCAAGCCAACGGTAGCGGGCGGTGTATGATGCATGGTCCTCATGACCATGCCCACACTAAAACCGCGCTCGATTGCCTTTGTGAGCCTTGGCTGCCCAAAGAATACGATCGACTCTGAGCAGATGCTCGGCACGCTGACTGAAGCTGGCTTTGAGCTCGTCGATGCAGAAGCAAATGCTGATGCGGTCATCATCAACACGTGTGGATTTCTTGAAGCTTCCAAGCAAGAATCGCTTGACGTCATTAACCAGGCCATCGAACGAAAAAAAGAAGGCAAGATCCAGCGCGTGGTCGTAACAGGCTGCCTGGTACAACGACATCGAGCTCGGTTACTGGAGTGGGCGCCAGACATTGATGCGTTGCTCGGTGTGTTCGATCGAGATCACATTCTAGAAGCTGTCACAGCACCGGACACGGAGAGAGAAACGCTCACTGAACAAGAGCCGCCCTACTGGATTGCAGGCAACGCATTACAAGCCGCAAAGGCACGCGGAATGTCCACTGTCGGCCTCACTGTGCACGGCAAAGATGGAAAAGGCATTGGCTATTTCGAAGATGAATCTCAACGCCGTCGACTCACACCACGCCACTGGGCCTATCTTCGAATTAGCGAAGGCTGCAACCAAGGCTGCGCGTTTTGTACGATTCCATCGATCCGTGGCAAAATGAGATCGAAACCACTTAACAGAATTGCCGATGAAGCTCGCCGTCTCATGCAAGATGGCGCCTTTGAGCTCAATCTAATTGGCCAAGATACCACCAGCTATGGCATGGATATTGGATACGACAACCTCGATCACCCCCAAGCTGAGGGCCTGATTGGTCTTCTTCGCACGCTTGACGAAGTGGCAACTGAATTTGGCGGCGGCTGGATGCGCCTGATGTATGCGTACCCCAGTTTCTTTACCGATAGCATGATTGATGCAATCGCGCACTTCCCAAACATTGTTAAGTACATTGATATACCTCTCCAACATTCAACTGATTCAATGCTGACTGCGATGCGGAGGCGTATTTCTGCCGATGATCAACTGACATTGATGAACAAGCTGCGCGAACGCATTGATGGCTTAGCTATTCGCACGACACTAATCACTGGCTTCCCCGGTGAAACAGAAGCCGACCATGAATCGCTCTGTGATTTCGTGCGTGAGTTCCAGTTCGATATGCTCGGCGTTTTTAAGTACTCGCGTGAACCAGGAACGCCTGCAGGGACCATGGATCTTGATCCAAAGCTCCATGTGCCTGATGAAATCAAAGAGGCGCGAGAAGCAGAGTTAATGCTCATTCAGCAAGAGATTGCATTTGAAAATGCTGAATTTCTGGCACAGGAAGAATGCCAGTTTGATGTACTCATTGATACGCCAAGCCAAGCAATTGAACTCGATGGACAAAAAGCGGCGGCCGACCCTCAGTTCATGAGCACTGGGCGATGCTATCACCAAGCTCCACAGGTTGATTCTTCCACTTGCGTCCTCTCCCGAGAAGAATTACCCGCCGGGTCACTCGTACGAGCGACAATTGTCGGCTCAGATGGGTACGATCTCATCGCACGGCCTACTGATGATCTCAGCCCGGACATTGCACTGCCGCTTCTCAGCTGAAAGATCAATCCATCAGCAAGCTCCAGACATATTCAGAATCATTTTGCACCTTATATTCGTCTTAACCACTATTCGTGGGTTAAATAGATCATGCAAAACTTTCCATTAAGCTGCTGTCTCTTGCTTGCGGGATCTCTCTTCGCATTTTCACTGATTGGTTGTCAGACAACACCACCCACTGACTACGCACCGGAACTGACACTCGATCCAACCCATGAAGTGCCATTAATTGGCTGGTGGTATAACGGCACTCAAGTACTTCGACTCGAAGACAATTCTCAATATCAATTGTTTGCTGACACAAATAGATACGCGAGACCACTGTCTAATGGCCGTTGGTCGCAAAAGACATACGCAACGCTTTTTCTTTCTCCCTACAACACCCCGACAAGCATGCGACAGCGAATTACCATTGCTCGTGACGGAGAAAATGTAACATTAAAAATCCCCGACTATGCAACGTTCTCGCGTTGGGATCCACAAAACGCGGCTGGCATAAAAGAACTTGCGACTCAGTGGAGAAGTGCTGCTGGAACCCTCGATCTTCGTAGCGATCAGAGATATGTCTATCGGCCAGTTCCAAATTCGAGCCAAGCCATGAGCGAGGTTGGGCACGGAGGTGTTTGGACACTTGAAGATGGTGTTGTGAATCTCTTCCCAGACCCACAAGGCGTAGACGAATTGTCATTTGAGATACGTCAGCAATCAGATTCTGATGACACGATTGAGCTTTGGTCAGAATCAGTCATCTATTTTCCCGCCTCAGAATAAGGCCCTGCCCACCTCAAGCGATGTTGTTTTCACGATCAACAGCTTCACCATCATTCTTCTCACGACAGCGCTCATTACAGATGTAAAAGAGGCCGGAGAGACGGAGAAGAAACTCCATAGAGTGAGGTCTCCTGTATGATTAATGACCATTCGCCTGACAAGTAGCGCTCCTTGACGGACAGAACCTTATATTACTGTGCTGCTTCGATGCGTAGCGACCCAATCAGGTCGCTACACTCTGCTGCTCGTACAAATTGACTGACACTCCTGAAACCCTCTTCCAAACTGTGATCGCGTGCCAATACGTAACTTTTCCATCATCGCCCACATCGACCACGGCAAAAGCACCCTTGCCGATCGTCTTCTCCAGGCCACGAGTGCTATTTCACAACGCCAGGCACGTGCCCAGATGCTCGACACCATGGATTTGGAAAGAGAGCGTGGAATCACCATCAAAGCATCGGCCGTCACCGTTCATCACGTGGTTGATGGTGAAGAGTATGAGCTCAACTTTATTGATACACCAGGCCATGTTGACTTTACCTATGAGGTATCGCGAGCGCTGACTGCTTGCGAAGGCGCGATTCTTGTCGTTGATTCAACCCAAGGCGTTGAGGCGCAGACGGTGGCAAATGCCTTCTTGGCCGTTGAAAGTGATGTCGACCTCATTCCAGTCATTAACAAAATAGATCTACCAGCTGCAGACCCTACTCGGGTCGCAATGGAGATTGAACATGTTCTCGGGCTGCCGGCTGAAGACTGTCTTTTGTGCTCAGCTAAGTCAGGTCAGGGAATTGAAGATCTTCTTAAAGCGATCTGCTTGCGTGTACCCAAGCCTCGAGATGAGGCGGTCAAGCAAACACGAGCGCTCATCTTTGATTGCCATTACGACGACTATCGCGGCGTGGTTGTCTACTTCCGCGTATTCGATGGATCGCTCAAGATTGGTGATCGAATTCGAATGATTGGTACCGGTCGGACTTACAACATCACCGAACTTGGGCGATACACGCCTGAACCAACAAAAGTCAAAGAACTGAAGCATGGCCAAGTTGGCTACATGGTTGCTGCCATTAAGACCATCGCTGATGTTCGCATTGGTGACACGATTACCATTGAAAGCGATCCCGCTCCAGAACCATTGCCAGGCTATGAAGAGCCAAAGCAAATGGTCTTTTGTGACTTTTACCCTGCCACCAGTGGCGCTGAATCCGGAAAAAAGGGTGACTACGAAACCCTCCGTGACGCGATCGAGCGATTACATATCAATGATGTCAGCTTTACGTATGCTGCCCAGCACTCCGAAGCCCTCGGATTCGGCTTTCGGTGCGGCTTTCTTGGCTTGCTTCACATGGAAATTGTTCAAGAAAGACTTGAACGCGAGGGCGGCGTCGAGATTGTGCAAACCGCACCAACCGTTGGCTATGAAGTGCTCAGCACAACCGGTGAGTTGATAGAGATTCATAACCCAGCTGAATTACCCGATCCCTCTCAAATTGCGGAGATTCGGGAACCAATCGTCAAACTAGAAATCATTTGTCCAAATGAGAATATTGGCGATCTTATGAAACTGTGTGACACACGCAGGGGTTTATTCAAATCACAAACCTATCTTTCCGACACGCGCCAAATCCTTGATTATGAATTGCCGTTGGCAGAAATCATTTACGACTTCTATGACAAACTAAAGTCGATCACCCGCGGCTATGGAACCATGGACTATGAGATTGTTGATTTTCGCGCTGAGAGGCTCGTCAAAGTCCACATCATCGTCAATGACCAAATCGTTGAAGCACTGAGCTTTATTTCACACCGCTCGAATGCAGAAGCTCGCAGCCGCAACATTCTCATTAAGCTTAAAAAGCAAATTTCTCGCCATCAATTTGAGATCCCCTTACAAGCCGGCATTGGTGGCAAGATCATCGCTCGAGAAACTATTAAATCCGTCCGAAAGAATGTCACTGCCAAGTGCTATGGTGGAGACATTTCACGAAAACGAAAATTATTAGAAAAGCAGAAGCGAGGAAAGAGGCGAATGAAAACTGTTGGCTCAGTTGACATCCCTCAGGAAGCTTTTCTTTCCGTACTCGAACAAGAATAGAGATGAACCAGCTTCGCCTGCCGCAGCGAACTGGGACCGGAGACAACATGAAGACAAAAGCCTATGCGCTCCTTTTCTTTCTACTAGGGGCTTCGGTCGCTGGCAACGCTATTCTCCTGGCGGCCACGTCAAAGCAAGAAGATTCCCCCGCGAAACAAGCGCCCTCACTTGGTCCTGCATCGAGCCTGACACTCGTCAACGATGACAAGGAAGTCGTTCTTTCAAGCCTTGACGATCGACTGTCCTGGGGCACAAACATCTATCAGAAGGCGTATAGCGTTGGCTTCATTAATGTTGGCCGCGTGCTGAACCCGCTTCTGTCATCTACGCAGTTCCAGGAAGAACGTGAACAGTTCCAAGATGAAATTAAAGAGGGCGAAGCTGAGTATCAAGAGCAGCTCGAATCACTGGCTGAACAGATAGATGGCGTTGATCCAGAGAGTCCTGAAGGACGGGAGATCATGACCCAAGGAAGAGCGAAGAACCAAGAACGGCAAGAGTGGTTACGACTCATGATGGCCAAACGCAACCAATTGGAATCCGGCCATTTGTCCACGGCTTATCAAGAACTCATTAGCGCTGTGCAAATCGTCGCAGAACGCAAAAAAATCGATATCGTTCTTCGCACCATCCCACCTGAAGACGAAATTCTTGGCAAGGATATTGATGCCACCATGCTACAGATTCGACTGCGAAGCGCGCTGGTCTACCCTGAAGATCTAGAGATCACCGAAGATGTCATGAATGAACTAGGCATTGATCAGGACTGAGGTTGACCGCGTGGAACATTTTGGTTTTTTACTGGCTACCAACCTCAGCCTTTCGAATCTCGTACGCCTCTAAAAAACACTTCACGAATTCATTCTTCACTTGATCAATCGTGGGACATGAATCACCCAACTGTTGCTTTAACGACGTCACTGGCCGACCTGCAAGCCCACAAGGCACGATAAAATCAAAGTGACTCAGATCAGTTGTTACGTTGAGTGCCAAGCCATGCATTGATACCCAACGTGATACTCGAACACCCATGGCACATATCTTGGCATCAGGCCCGTCTTGCTGATTTGGAATCCATACACCAGTCGCGCATGTATCTCGCTGACCAGCAATGCCATACGTCTTGAGTGTGGCGATCACAATTGATTCCAGCCATCGCATGTATGAGTCAATTCTGAATTTCAACAGGTTCAGATCAATAATGACATAGCCAACCAGCTGGCCGGGTCCGTGATAGGTAATATCACCGCCACGATTCGTCTCAACAACTTCGACACCAGCGGACGCCAGTTGCTGTGGCAATGCGGTGAGATGATCCGCCACGCCGGGACGGCGGGTCATTGTGATCACTGGCGGATTGTGCTCCACAAGGAATAGTGTGGGCTGACTCACTGCACTCGTGCCCCTGGCCTCAATAACCTGAGCCTGAGCTTCTTGCTGTCTCTTAAATGCGGCGGCGTAGGACATCTGTCCAAGATCCTGGACCTGCACCTGTTTGGCCATCGGCTGATTGAAATCATTATTTGGCACTGACAAGCTCTCTAATGGCGTTTTCTAAGCATTCAGTTCAGTTCGTGAGGATCGAATGATCGTTCAAGACTATATTCTCTGATCAATACTGTAGCTCTCTCAGCTCTCAGCCAGGCGATTTGGGATTCGATCATGACCAATATCCATACAAGCTCGATCATCGAAGGCGATGTCCAATTCGCTGATGACGTAACGGTAGGCCCCTTCTGCCATCTGATCGGACCAATCACCATTGGCGCCGGCACCAAGCTGATCAGTGGAGTTCATATCCATGGGCCGTGCACGATTGGCAAAAACAACCTGATCTATCCGGGGGTGTGCTTAGGCTTTGCACCACAAGACTACAGTTTTGACTGTGCAGAACTCGGTAGTGGTCTTGTTATTGGTGACAGTAATACGTTCCGTGAACACGTTTCAATTCATCGCGCCACTGATTCTGAGCATCCGTCCACAGTCGGAAACCATAACTACCTCATGGAGCAAGCTCACATCGCTCATGATGTGAGATTAGGTAACCACATCACAATCGCTGGCTCTGCTCATCTTGCTGGTCATTGCTGGGTAGATGACAAGGCGGTTCTGGGTGGACTCATTGGCATTCATCAGTTCTGCCGTATCGGGCGCGGCTCGATGGTCGGCGCGTGCCTCAGCTTCAGCCAAGATCTCCCGCCTTTCTTTAGCAGTAATGTGCCCCGCGTCATTACAGGAATCAATCGCATTGGTATGCGTCGAATGGGCATGTCAGTCCAAGACATTCGCGTCGTCCGTGAGGTATTCAACATTCTTTATCGACAAAAATTGTCAAAGACGAATGTTGTCAAGACACTTAAAGAACGCGATGAACATCCGATCGTTACGGAGTACATTGAATTCATTGAAACTTCTCGACGTGGTTATGCACCAATGGTCGATAAGCGAAAGGGTTCACGGTACGAACCCACTGAATCGCCAGATTAAACGCCTGGCCAGAGATCGGAGACAAGGATGTCGATTCATCTCAGTGTGCTTGGAAGCGGATCCGCAGGCAATTCCACGCTTGTATCAATATCAAATCAGGACAACGGCCAACCAGACCGACGGCCATTTAATTTGCTCATTGACCTAGGACTATCCCTTAAACAAACACGTTTGCGTTTAGAAGGTCACGGGGTGAGCATCGATCAAATTGATGCCGTCATTCTCACCCACCTCGACCAAGATCACCTGCGTCCAGTCTGGCGGAACACGCTTCAGGCTCACCAGATTCCTGTACACATCCATCAGATCCATGCAAGCGCCGCATCACGGATCCTTGCCGCAGAAACGATTGTCTCTTATGAAGAAGAGATCAAATTAGAGTCAATAATCAAGATCAGGCCAGTACAACTCGCTCACGATACGACAGGTACTATTGGATTTGTCATCGAAGCCCACAGCAAAAGATTGGGCTTTGCCACAGATCTTGGCCATGTTCCTAATGAGTTACTCGAGCACTTTGTTGATCTCGACGCGATCGCCCTTGAATCGAACTACGATCCCGACATGCAGCGTGCAGCCGATCGCCCTGCTTTCGTTAAGCAGCGTGTGATGAGTGGCCATGGCCACTTGTCTAATGCAGAAGCGCTTGATGCAATTACACGTATCGCCGCCCGCTCAAACTTAGATCATGTGGTACTGATTCACTTGAGTAGGCAATGCAACTGCCCCGAGGTGGTGAGTAGATTATGGCAACAACAGGCGCCCGATCTTCATGCCCGGCTTACTATTGCTGACCAGCACGCGCCGACTGAATTGCTTCAGCTCGGCCCACCAGTGGCCATGGCAGAGCTTTTTTAATTGCCATTGGCTGAGGCCGGGCCCACCTCTTCTGAGCACTGCACAGGAATGTCGCCCCCCATGCCCTGAGCCTGCTGCGCATGCCACTGCTCAGCATCCAATGGGAAATGCCCTATTGGCTCTCCCCAACCCAGTAACGGAACAATAAGTGGGAATGCTGAAGGACTTGGAGATTCAAGGTCAAGGACCTGATCCCCGAGCACCGCACCATCAGCATCGAAACTGCGATAGACCTGATGAGGACGTCGGCCTGTCATAACCATGCAACCTTTCAGCAAGCCACAAAGATAAGACTCTTCACGGTCAATCCACCATGCCACTGGCTCTCCCGGTAGCACGATGGTGCCAGGTGCCATGACCGCAACACAACCAACATCACATGGTGCTGCAATAAATGAAAGGTCGATTGCTGGAATGATGTATCGATCAGGCCCTGGCCACCAAAGCTCTACCAGTCCTGCATACTGCGAATCTACCAATGCCGTTTCAGCCGAATCTACGATGCTACGAACAGAATCTGGAGCAGCCTGATCAATCGACCCCCAAACCGCTTCGACCAAATCAAGTGACTCATCGATCAACATTGCTGCACGGTCACGAGCAACTGGCCTTTCCTCAACAGGAAGATCTCCCAACTCATTAAGGGCGAAGGTCACCGCTTGCAATGTGATCAGTGGCGCCATGCTGCGACGCCAGGCCGGGCCATCATGCTCCTCTGGGATTGCCAGTGATGCCTGGGCAGCCTGCGTCCACTGTGCAAGCAGGCCAGTCCAGGTAAGAGCGCGTTGGTTCATTTCCATATCAATCAGACTCCACTATCAAATCAAGGCCCGATAATCACCATAGCAGCTGTTATTCGATAGAGAGCTGCTTTGTGCCACGCATTTCCTGCGATTGGTTGAGTGAGGATGCCGATACCACCTTCCCATGACCACTAAACGTGCAACAGCTAAAGGCCGCAACGGGAAGAAGGCTCAGAACGCTTCTGAGGTACTTCCACCAACGATTGGCAGCCGAATTGTATGGATTGTGACTGCAGCAATCTGGACGTTCTTCTTTGTCTCCCTTGCGAGCTTTAATCCCGCCGACCCTCCGAGCCATACGGTCGCCGTTCATAGCCTAGAAATTACCAATCTTTGCGGCCCAATTGGTGCCTATGTGGCCTATTGGAGTTACTACCTGCTTGGCATTGGTGTATGGGTCATCCTGCTGGCAACAGGCACCTGGCTTGGCATCTGTGTATCGGGAAGGACCCTTGACCACATCGCACTTCGTGGCCTGGGCGTCGCATTAACGGCTATTACGGTCTCATGTTTTCACCAATTACTCTTCCCAGAAACCGGTCCCATGGCTGGTTCTCCTGCGGGCCTTGTCCCCTACTTCATCGTTTCTGAACTCGCTCCGCGTTTTAGTCGCTTCGGTAGTGGACTCATCATTCTGGTGGCGCTGGCCGTCGGTTTACTGATCGCCGCTGACCAAGTGGTTTTCCGATTGATGAGTTTGATGGGCAGAGGCTTTCGAGCCGCAAGTCAATTACGTGAACTCGAGCGACCTGGATGGATGCAGCGTACTGACCAAAAACCCAAGAAAAAGAAGGCCAAGGCACGCAAGCCGCGTCCTTCCGAGGACAGTTTGCTGGAACGTCTGTTCGCATGGTTCCCGTACCGTATTGCCCGCGTAGATCAACTTGAAATCGCCGGTGTTGGGCGACATTCCGGAGTAGAACTCGAAGACGGCGAGGAAATCGAATACGTCGACGAATATGAAGACGGTGATGAAGAAGAAGGCGAAGAAGGCGAAGAAGAGTACGAATACGAAGACGAATATGAAGATGGCGATGCCGAAGAAGGTGAAGAAGGCGAAGAAGAGTACGAATACGAGGAAGAAGAAGAAGAAGAAGAAGAAGAAGAAGAAGACTCCACACCGGCTCGTCGCCGTCTCACTGCTGCTCAACTTCGCGAAAAAATCTCAAAACTGCCATTGCGAATTGGCTCTTCAGCCAAGACCGTAGTGAAAGACAAAGATATCCCACGAGAAGAGAACTTCGAAGGTTATAAATTCCCTGAACTCAAGCTTTTAGAAGAAGCCGAAACTGGTTATTCCAAAAAGCAGGAAACACTCGTCCGCAAACAGGCTCAGCAACTTGAAGAAGCGCTTCGTACCTACAACATTGATGGTGAGGTCGTTGGCATTGAGTCTGGACCCTCAGTTTCGCTCTATTCTGTTCAGCTCGCTCCAGGCACGAAGGTACGGAAGCTCAGTGAGGTCTCAAGCGACCTGGCTCGTAGTGTTCGAGCGCAGAATATCCGCATTGTTGCAAATATGGTCGGCAAGACGACTGTTGGAATTGAAGTGCCCAATCTCAAACGCGAGAAGGTGCGCCTCAAAGAACTGATGAATAGTAAGGCCGCTGAGGGCATGAATTTACCCATGTTCTTAGGGAAGGATGCGGCTGGCGATGCACTCGTCGCCGATCTGACCCAGATGCCCCATATGCTCATCGCTGGCACCACCGGATCAGGCAAGAGTGTGTGCATGAACTCAATCTTAATGAGCTGGCTTTACACCAAACGCCCAGATGAATTGAAGCTCATTCTTGTCGATCCAAAGATGGTTGAGCTCAGCCAATTTAGTGATATCCCCCACCTCATGTGCCCGGTTGTCACCGAGATGTCTCGAGCAGCTGGCATTGTTGAATGGGCCGTCAAGAAGATGGAGGAGCGATACGATCTCTTCCGGAAGACCAAAGTGCGTGACCTCGCAGGTTACAACAAGCTCACCGACGAAGAGCTCTACGAAGCGATGGAACCCGCAAACGATAAAGAACGGGCGCTCATACCTAAAAAGCTACCCTTCATTGTGTTTGTCATTGACGAGCTTGCAGATCTCATCTTGACCCATAAAGAAGTCGAACAGGCCATTGTCCGTATTGCACAAAAAGCCAGAGCTGTTGGCATCCATCTGATCTTGGCAACACAGCGACCTCAAGCCAATGTGGTCACTGGTTTGATCAAATCCAACATGCCATGCCGAGTCAGCTTTAAAGTCTCAAGTAATCAAGACTCACGCATTGTCCTTGACCAAAAGGGCGCCGAACTCCTATTAGGGCAGGGTGATATGCTCTTCGTTACGCCACAGTCGACAGAGCTGCGCCGCGCTCAAGCAACACTCGTTGATGACGCCGAAATCCGAAAAGTCACAAAGTTTGTTAAGTCAGTCGCCACGCCAAACTTTGAACGAAGCCTGATTGCAATCAAGCCTGGCCAAGCTGATGTTGAAACAACCGGCATTGATCATCGCGATGGTTTGTTCGATGAAGCTGTCCAAATCATTATTGAATCAGGCCGCGGATCAGTCTCCTTACTACAACGACGCCTTGCGATTGGATACAGCCGCGCTTCTCGACTCGTCGACCAAATGGGCCAGGCAGGCATCCTTAGTGATCACAAGGGATCGAAAGCGCGTGAGGTACTCATCACTATGGACGAGTGGCAACACATGCAGGCCATCGAAGCGGGTCACACCGAAGAAGAGGATGACTTGGGACCATGCTTTGGTGAAGGCGATGATGAGGCCGCCATGGCCACTGTGCCTGATGAATATGCGGATGAGTTCAGAGGCTAGGCTCTAGACCAGCCAACGACGCAGAATCCTGTACTTCAAAAAATTTTGTTGCCAGTGGCTCATTCATAGCGATACTGAATAGGTCAGCTTCGCTACTGACAACAAGTCCGGCTATGCGAAAACCGCATAAAAGGCTTGAGGCTCAAGCGACGACCAGGCCTCCAAAAAAGATGGGCCTGGGCGATGTGCCCCTTGGGACGCCGAGGGGAAAAGGAGCTCGGCGGCGCCTGTGGCAGTTTTTGTCGCAAGCGTGACGGCTGAGGAGACTTCTTTTTTGAAAGGAGGTGATTCAGTGAATCTAGAGTCTGAATGTACAAGGAGGTTGCACAGGTAACGGTGCATCCCGACGGGGCATGCCGTTGTGCAACCCCCTTATGAAACAGCAGCCCTGACTTCACGTCAGGGCTGCCTTTTTTTTGGTGCCAGGGGCCCTCATGCCGCACATGCCGAGGGGGGGTGTATGCTGGTGGTTCCTATGAGCCAACCTACAGACCAACCTTCCAGTGACTCCACCTCTCCAGCCACCTCCCTCGAAGCAGCAACCGAAGCACACGTGGCTACTGCTCAAGAGATCTATCAAGGCGGCGGCACCCGAGGAATCGACCGTCAACATAAACATGGCCGCATGACCGCTCGTGAGAGATTAGAGCAGCTGATCGATGCCGGGCTCCCTCGCTATGAATGTGGCCTCTATTCGGCTTGGAAGATGTATCAGGAATTTGGTGGTGTGCCTGCTGCAGGCGTGATCACGGTCATTGCACCTGTTGGTGGCCGCCTCTGCATGATTGTGGCCAATGATGCCACGGTGAAGGCGGGCGCCTTCTTCCCAATGACCTGTAAAAAGATTATCCGTGCTCAGTCTATTGCTGAAATGGCACGCTTACCACTTCTATACCTCGTTGATTCAGCTGGCGTTTTTTTACCGCTTCAAGAAGATGTGTTCCCAGATACGGATGACTTCGGTCGCATTTTCCGTAACAACGCGGTGATCTCAGCGCAAGGGATTCCTCAACTCGCCGCAATTATGGGCAACTGCGTTGCAGGTGGCGGGTATCTACCGGTCTTATGCGACACCCTTCTTATGACAAAAGGCAGCGGCCTCTATCTTGCTGGTCCAGCACTCGTCAAGGCGGCCATTGGGCAGGAAGTTGGCAGCGAAGAGCTCGGTGGCGCATCGATGCATGCGGAGATTTCAGGGACGATCGATTTTGAAGAGCCGGATGATGAAGCCTGCCTCAAAAGACTTCGTAGCCTTGTCCATGCCGATCTCTCAACACCTCCACTTGGCGATCCGCTTTTTGAACCAGTTGCTCCTAAACGAAGCGCCAAAGATGTCTACAAGATCTTTAAATCTGAGTCACACGAACAATATGACGTTCGCGATATTCTCGAGTGCATTGTCGATGATGAAAGCTTCGATGAATACAAGGTTAACTTTGGTGCCTCTATGGTCTGCGGATACACCCGTATCGGCGGACGCCCTTGTGGCATTGTGGCCAACCAAAGAAAATTAACAACAAAGAAAATGCCGGGTGGTGCGTCAGGTCCTTCAACCTCTGTCAACATGCCTGCCGTGATCTACACCGAATCTGCTGACAAAGCAGCTCGCTTCATTATGGATTGCAATCAAAAACGGATTCCAATCATCTTCATTCATGACACCACCGGCTTTATGGTGGGGCGAGACTCTGAACAGGCTGGCATCATTCGTTCAGGAGCCAAACTTGTCAATGCAATGAGTAACTGTGTTGTTCCTAAAATCTCTTTGATTACCGGCGCGAGTTACGGCGCTGGCAATTACGCCATGTGTGGGCGTGCCTTTGACCCACTACTTTCTATGGCCTGGCCTGGCACGCGGTGCGCTGTCATGGGCGCTAGCCAGGCAGCTCACACGCTGCTGCAGATCGATCTTTCGGCGCGTGAACGTCGTGGTGAGGAAATTGACCATGAGATGCGACAGACTTTGCTTGATGGCATTACCGCCTCTTACACTGAACAGCAAGACATTCGCTATGGTGCTGCGCGCGGCTGGATTGATCGAATCATTGAACCACATCACACACGAGATGAATTGGAATTTGCGCTCGCAGTATCAGTAGGATGTGATACTTCCAAACCATTTCGAACAGGCGTATTACAAACGTAGACAAAGCCATGAGCATATCGCTAACTGATAAGGCTATTATTATCACTGGTGCAAGCTCAGGAATAGGCGCTGCCACTGCACTTGCATGCGCGAGCGCAGGCATGCCAGTGCTACTCAACGGCCGCCATGAAGTGCGACTGGAGAATGTTGCCAAGCAAATCCGATCACTTGGTCAACGCGCAGAGATTGTGGTTGGTGACGTCACTGACAGCAATTTTTCAGAGCAACTTCTTGATACTGCGGAACATTCTTTTGATGGGTTCTACGCCGTCTTTGCCAATGCCGGAATTGGGCTCGATCAACCACTCAACAGCATGAGTACTGAAGAAATCCGCAGACACTTTGAAATCAACTTCTTCTCTTCAGTAGATCTCAACATTCAGGCAGCCAAGCGACTCATTGCCGACAACAAATCAGGACACCTGATCACAAACTCGAGTTGCTTAGCTAAATTCACAATTCCTGGGCATGGTGCCTATTCCGCCGCAAAGTCCGCCCAAAATCATTTCAGCCGTGCGATGGGCATGGAACTCAAAAGCCACAACATCTACGTTTCAAGCGTGTTGCCTATTACCACAGCCACCTCTTTTTTTTCAACCGCCGCTACGAAGCGTGGTTTGGATGGTCCTCAGCACATGCTGCCGACTCATACGCCAAAAATTTTTATTCAAAAGCCAGAGCGTGTTGCTCGAGCCATCGTTAAATGTTTACGCTCACCGCGACCAGAAGTCTGGACGAGCTTTACTGTTCGTTTGACGGCGGCAATGTTCACGCTCAGCCCCCGTCTCGCAGATTTTATTTTATCCAGAAGCGGCACGCGCTAAATACAAGACGCCAGATTGCTTCTGAAATGACCAAACATGGAGCTTCTCCGCTGGTCAATCACAATCCATTTTCTCTTACTTTTCCAAGAGTGCATCAATAGCTTCAAGCCGTTTTTTATGTAAAGGCCGGCCTGGCTCTAGGATTGTCAAAGCAACAATATGGCGATGCGCTTGAGAGAGCGCCTCTGCCTCAACTGCAATCGCTGCTGCAAGCTCACGATATGGTGCATGATATGGATGAATTTCTACCGCCCGGGTCATTTTTGAAAGCGCACGATCAAGATCGCCTGATTGCCGGTAACTCTCCGCCAGCTGCACCGCATAGACCGGCGAATTTGCTTCGACATGATCAAGAAATTCAAGATGTAATCGAGCTTGCTCATCGAGACCGTCAGCCCCCAACAACTTAATCAAGCGACGTCTCGGTGCTGGATCAATCGGACGCAAAGCAACATATCTCTCAAGCCACTCGATGCGCTGCTCATCGGTGACTTCTTCTCGCTCCAGAAGACGCAGCATCTTCATCTCAACTAAATCGGGATGTGTTGGATGAGTCCCAATCCAATCATCTAACCATTCATCACTGATTGGGATCATGCCTGTCGGTGGGGCTGGCCATTGACGCGCTTCGATTGGCTCGCGCCCAGGACTACCGGGGCGACCCACTTCACCGGCGACCATTCGAGCAATTTGGTTCAGGCGCTCCTGTGACTGAGCTTGCGCGATTTTAGAGAGTTTCGGATCGCGATCGATCGCTTGATCCACAAGTGACTGTATGCTTGGCTCTGCCGCTAAGCCCCATGCCTCGACCTCACCCTGAGCCCACATGACAAAGCGCTCAAAAAAGGTTTCCTGGCTCATGCCCAGCGCGCCCAAGAAGGCGGCTTCTGGCCGATCCCCTTTTTGCATCCGATCGAGCAAGTCAACGAGCACAGGCATACCCCATTGCTTGATGATGAACTCGACCATCCAGTTACCTTGGGAGTATGCCTGCCCAATATCACTTGGTTTTTTTGGTCGAATAAAAGCCCAGTCAATCTCATCCATCTTAAACAGATCGCCTGTTTGCAACGCATTGGCCAACATGACATTTCGTTCGTATGTACGCCCAGCGCCCTCCATATGCACTGCAGCGCCCTCCGTCAGCCAGCGTGGCACACGATTATTCGACTGCGCCAAATTGACCGTATGCGTAAACTCATGCTGAAGGACGCGTGGCCAATCAAAGGTGCCACGGTGTTGCGAAGGTCGGCCTGAACGAGGCACTTCCATTGCAATAACAGGTCCCGTGCAAGCCGCAATCGTGTGCACATCTGGCATACCAACCACCCGGACAGAAAACCGCTGGTGGTCTGGCATGACCTCTAGGTATGTCTTACCACGCGGTTCAAAATCAAATGGCTTGGTGACATTCTCATAAATCTGCTCCATGACCTCTGGCATCATTGCCACCAATACTTCATCGACGCCCGGCTTATAACGTATGACAAAGTGCTCGGTTTCAATCGTTTCATATTCCGCGAGCTCTTCGAGTAAGAAGCGATAGTTCGCCGCCGCAACATGAAACGGGTCGAGCCGGGTCGCTTGCTCCAAAATAACCAACGCCTCATCAGCTCGACCGGTCTGGAGCGCGATGCGTGACAACTCAATGACTGGCGCTGCCCAGTTTGGGCGACGCTTCCGAGCTTCAGCTAGATACGCCACTGCCGCTTCATATTGATGGTTCCTAAGCAGATGCCGCCCTACCTCAAAGAATGCCTGGGGACTTCCCGGCGCCATCGCATCGGCAATGGCAAGCTCTTGATCTGCAGCATCTCGATCGTACAGAAGTGCGTAGGCTGCCGCAGTTTGAATACGCGGCTCCATGAGATCGGGCCAAAGCTCGCTCATTGACTTGGCCATCTGGAGCGCACCTTCAGGATCATCTCTTCGCAAACTTGTCTCAGTCCGAAGTATCATCGCTTTAGGATGCCCGGGTTCAATAGCGTCAAGAATATCTGCCGCATGCTGCGCTTCATCGAACAACATGTTTTCCAGCGCAACCAGGCCCAATAAATACCATGCCTCTGAACTACGGGGATTCAATGCAATCACCTCATGCAGTGCGGCGATTGATTCTTGAACCTTACCTTTCTCAAATAGAATTTCTGCTTCTACAAGTTTTGCTGGCCAATAGAGTCGATCCACTTGTTGGTGGACTTGACCAATTCGCTTCATCATGGATTGGAATCGGTTTGTCGGCTCATCGTTAATACGCTGAAGCAAACGAGACGCTCGCACATGTTCGGTCAGATCCTGAGCGGTCGGATGATCCATTTCATTAACTTGTGCAACGGCAGCCTCTGCTTGTTCTCTAGCAAGATTAAATTTACCAAGGCGCTCATGGGCCTCTGCACTTTGCCGCAGCGCCGTAACAGAATTTGAACCAACCAAAACTGATAGGGCGGCCTTAGGATCACCGCGATAAAGATGTGCCTCTGCGCGCAACTCCTTGCTCGCGCGCGGATCTTTGAACAACGGGTCGTCTAGTTTCCAGAGCATGAGCGCTGCAAACGCACGATCTTCTGCTGTCACAAGATCTCGCTCATCCCATACACCATGAAAGAGACGCATTTGACGTTGCTCTGGCTCTGTCAGCCATGGTTGCTCCATAGCAGTAGCAACAACTGGCGACAACAAAGGTGTGGTGGGCACCAGCGATGACTGTTGAGCGAATGTCACCTGAACCCAACAGAAGGCACTTAGCAATAGAGTGGTTCTAAAACTCTCTGTTAACCACCGACAATTCATGCGTCACCTTTCCAAGGTCGAACATCAATTGACCATTCAGAAGAATCAGGCGTTTCAATTTGTAGCTTTGCTCGCTGTTGGTCATCGAAATCTGGATTAGCGATTAACTCAGTGAGTCGCACCGTCTTTGTGTCACCATTGCTAGCGACCATATAAATACCATGCGGTAGCCCTGTCTTCAGATCGTAGAAGAGATCGATATATGTAAAGTCTTCTGCTTCAGGTGTGTGGGGCTTTGAAGTGAGACGAAGACCAGTCAGCGCTTTCTCATTTGCCAATGATAGAAGTGGCCCTTCTGTAGGCAACGGAATGCGCTGCACCTGAAAACGCCTTAAGACATCCTCACGACGCTGGCCTATTGGAAGTGGAATGGGACCTTCACCAATCCGTAATGGATCAAGCGTCTGTCCCGGAGCAACAATTTGTTGTTTGATGAATTGTTTGTTCGCATGATCCACTTCGGCAAGCCACTGGCCATCAAAAACATAATGGCGGAGCTGATTTTCTTTACGACGATTAATAATGACCGTGTCAAACAAAATAGCGAACTGGCGGTTGTCCCCATCCTTCATATACAGAACTTCGCCACGTCGAATCTCCCGCCGACCAAGTAACTCGTCCTCTTTTGCATAAGTGACATCGGCCGTAAAGCCGTTGAGCTGTGCGCCTTTGGCCTCCAACGTATTAAGAATGTCAATGACACCATCTTCATGACTTGTGTCAGTCGTTGTTTCAACTGCGGGCTGCGATGTCGGTGGATGAAGTTCATCAGATTCAGTGATGGGCGCACTGGTTTGGACCACATCAGAGAATGGCTCAAGCGGCGCTCGCCAGAGAGAGAAGAACAATAAGATGATGATAATCATGTGAAGCATGATGATTCTCGCCTAGCCAAACCAGTCACTTTCTGACAAGCCCTCCTAAGAAGCCTAGCACGATAAAAAGACACACGGCCAGGAAAGACCTGCACTTGTTTTTAATGAAAAAGTCAGCTTTCTTGGGGCAACAAGATGGTCACGACATGGACCTCAATTGCACGCCCCTCACCCACAGCATCAACTTCCTCATGGGTCTTCCCTTTGAGATTCACCTGCCCCTCCTGGCAGCCCAGTAATCTGGTGATCTGAGAGGTCATCTGAGCCTTGTACTTTGATATTCGTGGCCGCTGGCAAATCACGGTGATATCTATATTGCCGATATCGAAGCCGGCTGAGTGCATGAGAGAAATAGCCTCCGTTAAGAAGACATCAGAGGCCATGCTCTCAAATTTAGGATCATTGTTCGGGAAGAGCTCGCCAATGTCTGGTTTCCCAAGAGCCCCAAGAATTGCATCCGTCACTGCATGAAGCACTGCATCACCATCAGAGTGGCTAATTGGTCCTCGATCGTGGTCTATCTTGCAACCAGCCAAGATCAGGGATCTCCCCATGCCTGATGGAGGGAGTGGCTCAAGACGGTGTAGGTCATAACCGTGGCCAACCCTTGGGAATGATTTTTGATGCCCATTCATGGCTGTACTGTACCTCCCTACGGCTCATCACCGCAGATCAACCGCTGACAAACTTCGAACCAGCGTTTCCTGTGGCCTATACCCCACCTTTGACCGATAAGGCCAGTGAATACATGCACTGATACGGCCCTCATCGGTCTTGAGGATAACCGTACTGATGCCCAGGAGCCGCTCCCATGCGAAAGATCTCTGCCCTAAGTCCTCTGATGACCCTCATATTTGGTCTCATGGCAGCACTCACTATGTCAGGCTGCTATACCCCAGCAGGTGGCATCCTCCCATGGAGTGGTGGACCAGCAACCTACTACTCGACATCCATGATGCCGATGAACGTGACCCTGGTTGATGTCAGAACTGAGGAAGTAGTCTTCCGTGTGGACATCCCTGTTGGCAAACAGCTCACACTGCAATTCTTCTCTAATCAAGGCAGTGATACTGTGCATCGCCCCGACCTGATGCGTTACGAGATCTTCGATATTGGCACCAAATTCGGACATTTGAGCAACTCGATCACCATTCCAAATCAGTGGTCACGACGTCTCGATGTGTCAATGCGAGATGGGCCTGAATACGCCGAGCATCCGCCCTATTCTGAACTTCGCACCGATGAAGTCCTCTCGATTCCACCTGATTGGACACCGCAAGGTGGCCCTCCGCCAAAAGATATCCCAGGGCTCGAAAACTACGACGATCAGTAGGCTTTGGGCCTCCAGAGCCACTATTTCCGCGAAGCTGACCGGCATCCCCTAAAATGTCACAGTTCAGGTGTCGCACACCTACTTTTTACGAGGGATGGAAAATGAGCAAGCTTCGTGGGCCAGAAGAAAAATCCGATACCGACGCCGTCAGTCAGGGATTGAATCCTGAGACAATCACCATGTCAGGCTATATCGTCGACCCTGTCTACGGCCCCGATGGCGTGCGCACCACCAGCCCTGAATCTGATCAGGTCCCTGACCCTCGCATTGGCAACTCAGGAGCGTTCCCTTACACGCGCGGCATTCATCCAGAAATGTATCGCAAGCGACTATGGACCATGCGTCAGTTTGCAGGGTTTGGGTCAGCCGACGATACCAATGCTCGCTTCAAATATCTGTTAGCCAATGCCAAAGGTACGAAAGCAAACACCGGCCTGTCTACTGCTTTTGATCTACCCACATTGATGGGTCGTGATAGTGATGATCCGCTTTCTGCTGGTGAAGTGGGGCGATGTGGTGTTGCAATCGACACGCTCGAAGACATGCACCGTCTCTATGCAGATATTCCGATCGATGAAGTGACCGTCAGCCAGACAATCAATGGCCCGGCCTGCGTCATCTGGGCACTCTATCTTGCCATGGCTCGGCAACGGAATATGGACTGGAAGAAGCTCGGTGGCACACTTCAAAATGACATCCTTAAGGAATTTCATTCACAGAATGAATTCATCTACCCACCTGAAGCATCTGTCAAACTCGTCGTCGACACAATCGAATATGCCGCCCTGCATCTACCTCGCTGGAACTCTGTTTCTATTAGCGGTTATCACATTCGAGAGGCCGGTTCAACGGCGACGCAAGAGCTTGCATTTACATTGCGAGACGGCATGGAATATGTGCAGGCTTGCATTGACCGGGGGCTTGATGTCGATGTATTTGCCCCTCGGCTTTCATTTTTCTTCAATAGTCATAGCGAGTTCTTTGAAGAAATCTGCAAACTCCGTGCAGCCCGGCGCATTTGGGCCACCACCATGCGAGATCGCTTTGGCGCTAAAAATAGTCGCTCTCTCCTGATGCGAACACATGTCCAGACTGCTGGATGCTCCCTGACCGAACAGCAGCCGATGAATAATATCGTGCGCGTTGCTTATCAAGCCATGGCTGGGGTTCTTGGTGGTTGTCAGAGCCTCCATACAGATTCCATGGATGAGACACTCGGCCTTCCAACCGAAACAGCTGTTCGGGTTGCACTACGCACACAACAGATATTGGCCCATGAAACTGGTGTCCATCGCACCGTGGATCCACTCGGCGGAAGTTGGTTTGTTGAAGCACTCACTGATCGAATGGAAGAGGATGCCAATGAGATCATCAGTGAAATTGATGGCATGGGTGGTTGCGTTGAAGGCATCCATCGCGGCTATTTCCGACGTGCAATTGCTGAAGCAAGCTACCGATTTGGACAGGAGATGGAGGCTGGAGACAGAGTCATCGTTGGCGTCAATGCCTATCCAGAGGGGAACGACGAACACCAGGTTGATATCTTAGAGATTGGCCATGACGTTGAAGTCAACCAATGCGAGCGGTTAGCCGCTCATAAGAAAAATCGAGATGACGAACTCGTGCTCAAGTCACTGGATGAAATCCGCCAAACGGCTCGTGACGACAAAAACGTCATGGATGCGCTGGTCGAAGCATCACTTGTTGGCTGCACCCTAGGTGAGATGGTTCAGGCAATGGCTGATATCTATGGCCGCTATATGGGTGGCCCTGAGTGGTAAAAACGCGCGGGTCGATTCCCACTGAACATTCTTGATCCAGTGGTGAAATACCCCGAAGACTTGAACGACGACAGCATCGTCGGAGGCGGAGACCTTGGGCTGCTGTTGACCACTTATGGCGACGGCTAGCTTGAATCGAAATGCCACGACCTCAACCTGTGCCGGGCAAAGGCCTCAGTGGATGGTGATTGTTGCGCCAACCCTCCCTCAGGGCCCCATCTGGTTGGTGCGACCACCGGTGGTGATGGTTGTCGAAGATCTCGGTATGCTCTGTGTAGAGGATGAGTAGCACAAAGATGCCTCGATGGAACCAGTCCACATTGCTGCCGAGATGACCGGGGATGTACCAGAGCACCCGACTTAGGACGTGCACGGAACCCACCATCTTCGAAGATGAGTCCATCGAATGACGCATGAAGGAATGAACCAATGATCGATATCTTCTTCGGTAACGACGCAATCTGGTTTTCTGCCTTCGCTTTCGCCGGCACCGCCATCTTTGTCCTCAGACTGCTGCTCATGTTGGTTGGAGTCGGAGACCTTGATGGCGGAGACGTCGATTTTGCAACAGAAGGCGACCCCTCGATCGGCCTACTGTCTATCAACGGTATTGCTGGAATCCTGATGGGCTTCGGCTACGGCGCACTCATTTCCTACCGTTCAATCGGCTGGGAGTTCTTTCCTTCGATCGTAGTCGGTCTCGCATGCGGCCTCGCAGTTGGATGGATGATCGCAATGATGTTTCATTCGATGAAGAAGCTTGAAACCAGTGGGAACATCGATTCGAAAGATGCTGTCGGTAAGAGCGCAGCGGTGTACACCAAGATCCCTGACGACCCCAACTCAAGAGGTCGAGTCAGAGTGATCATTGACGGCCGGATGCGCTATTTCTCAGCCCGAAGTAAAACTGGCAGCTTTGCAAGAGGATCTCAGGTCTACATCAGTTCAATGGATGACGACCGAACGGTGCTTGTTGAATCGCAGCAATCAGACAGCACGAAATAAAGGATGTAGGTCACATGTCATACCTGAGCAATCTCACTCTCTCCACGATTTCAAGTTCAGACCCGTCAAAATGGGTCCCACTGATCGTAGGGATTTTCGCGCTATTGCTTGTGGTGCTCTTTGCACTGATCTTCTTCTTGAAGCAGTATCGGAGATGCCCCTCCAACCGAATCCTGGTTGTCTACGGCAGAGTCAGTGGTAAACGAGCTGCAAAATGCCTCCACGGTGGCGGAACATTCGTATGGCCAGTCATTCAAAGCTACGCCTACATCGGTTTGGAACCACTGGTCATCGACATCCCTCTCCAGGGTGCCCTTTCGCTGAACAACATTCGCGTGAACGTACCCTCGACCTTCACCGTTGGTATCTCGACCGATTCCATCCTGATGCAGAACGCGGCGGAACGCCTACTGATGATGAGCGAGGACTCAATCAGAGAACAGGCCCAAGACATCATCCTCGGACAGCTCCGACTGGTCATCGCAACCCTTTCGATTGAAGAGATCAATAAGGACCGTGAGAAGTTCATGGCGTTGATCAATGAGAACGTCGCGGAAGAGATCAACAAGATCGGCCTCGAACTGATCAACGTGAACATAAGGGACATCACAGACGAGAGCGACTACATCGAGGCGATTGGCAAGAGAGCCGCTGCCGAAGCAATCAACCGCGCCAAGGTCGAGGTCGCACAGCAGGAGCGTGACGGTTCGATCGGGGAAGCCGAGGCGTTGAGGGAACGCGATGTCCGTGTGGCTGAAGAACAATCCAAATCCGAACAGGGTCGCAAGGAGGCCGAGCGTGCGCAACGAATAACCATTGCAGAACTCGAATCCAAGGCGATCACCGGCGAAGTCGAATCGAAGCGAGACTACGAGATCGCTTCCGCCGAGCGAAACTCCGAAACAATTGCCGCAAGTAAGGAAGCCGAACAGGAACAACGTATCCAAGTGGCGAAGGCCGAATCCCTCGCCATCGAGGGCGAGAACACGTCGAATGCAGAGATCGCCGAGTCCAACGCACGCCTGGCCGAAGTACGCGCCCATGCTCAGCAACGCTCAGAAATTGCATCCGCCGAAGCCCAACGCGCGATTCTCGATAAGGAACGCGATGAAGAGATTGCCCGGCTCAACAAGGAGATCATCGCGCCTCAGGAGATCGCAAAGAGGCAGATCGAGATCGCCGCGGAAGCCGAGGCCGAGAAGGTACGTCGAGAAGCCCTGGGTGAAGCTGATGCAATCCTGGCTCGTTACAAGGCGGAAGCAGAAGGCATCCAAAAGGTGCTCGAAGCAAAGGCAAAGGGGTATGCAGAACTGGTGGAGAGCTGTGGAGGGAACCCCCAACTCGCTCCGACACTGCTGCTGGTCGAGAAGCTCCCGGAACTAGTGAAGGAGCAGGTCCGGGCGATCAGCAATCTGAAGATCGAAAAGATCACCGTATGGGAAGGTGGTCGTGGCGAGAACGGTCGAAATGCCACGAGCAACTTCCTCTCGGGGATGATCGGCTCCCTGCCTCAGATCCACGAGCTTGCCGAACAGGCCGGGATCGAACTTCCCGACGTGCTCGGTTCAGTCGGAAGCAAGAATCAGAAAGTCCAGCCAGACCAGACTGTCCAGATGGGCAAGCCTCTCTCGGATCTCCAAACCGAAGAAGAACCGAAGAAGACTCCCCCACCTCATCCCACGGAGTAAACCTTGCCCTCGGCGCGGCCTCAATTCAGCAGCGAGACCATGACAATCAGCCACCATCACCCCAGTGGCCACAGCACCAGCTGGGTCGGGCAATAGCTGACCAAGACCTGAGGTACACTTCTAGCACCATGGGCTCTCGCAACAAAAAAGCCAACCATCGCTACCAAGCCCCTAAGGGCACTCGGGACTTCGACCCAGATGTCATGGCTGTACGTCGACATATAGAGAGCGCCTGGCAGCAGGCCTCTATCGATCACGGTTTTGATCAAGTTGATGGGCCTACCTTTGAACATCTTGATCTCTACACAGTCAAGTCCGGCGATGAGATTGTCTCAGAGTTGTTTAGTTTTAGGCGCGCTGGCGGAGATGTTGACTACGCACTGCGGCCTGAGTTCACACCCACCCTGGCACGAATGATTGCCGCCCGTGGTGCTGCACTACCAATACCCGTCAAGTGGTTCTCAATTCCAACACTCTTCCGAGCCGAACGCCCCCAACGTGGTCGCTTACGTGAGCATGTACAGTGGAACGTTGATGTGGTTGGCAGTGGTGGCCCTGCATTTGATGCGGAAGTTATTACCACCGCCATTGATGGATTGGCGCGGCTTGGCCTCACGCCAGCACAAGTACAAGTAAAAATAAGTCATCGACAAGTCGTTGCTGCACTACTGAGTTCGCTTGGCGTCGCTGACACTGATATCCCTCAGGCCTTCACGCTGATTGATCATCGTGATCGCATGCCAAATGAAGTTTTCAGTGAGAAAGCTGCTGCGATTGGTCTCACTGCTCCCCAGTTAGCACAATACGAACAAGTTGTTGCAGCAGCTCAAGCCATTGGTCATGGCGGCCAGAAAATTCCTGAGATTGAAGGCCTGCCTTCAGATGCACTCGGCGCTTTTGAGGAGTTAAGAGATGAGCTGACTGCCCGTGATGCAGATGCCTGGTGTCACTTTGACCTGGGTATTGTGCGTGGCCTCGCTTACTACACCGGGTTGGTCTTTGAAATCCATGAAACCAGCGGCGCGGAACGTGCGGTTGCTGGCGGCGGGCGATATGACAAGTTGGTTGAGCTCTTTGGCGGACCAGCGATGCCGGCCTGTGGCTTTGGCATGGGTGATGTTGTGCTCGGGCTGGTTCTCGAAGACAACGGTTTAATCGAACCCGCAAAGCTCAAGCCCAGGCCAGATCTCTTTCTGATCTCTGATGGTTCAGAAATTGCTGAAACCACGCTTGTTTCTTTGGCTGCACGACTGCGCCGTGAGGGCCTCCATGTCAGACATTCGTATAAAGCAACTCGTAACGTTGGCAAGTTACTTGGCGAGGCAGGAAAGGTTGGCGCCCGAAAAGCCGCTATTCTTGGTCGTGAGTTAGAACACGGCCATGTCACTGTCAAGGATCTTGATGCTGGAACTCAAAGTGAGGTCAGCTTAGACGATCTCGCTTCCACCCTGTAATAGATATAAAGAAGAAGGCTATGAGCATTCTCATTGTCACTGCAGTTGAGCAAGAAGCCCAGGCCGTTAGTGGTTTGCCTGAGGTACATGTAGTTACAGGTGGCGTTGGCAGATCAAACGCCGCTGCCGCAACAACTCAAGCCGTGCTCGAAGAGGGACCTTTTGAATTGGTCATTAGCTGTGGTATCGCTGGCGCCTTACCGGAAAGCAGTTTAGAAACTGGTGACATCTTATTGGCAAGCTGTTGCATCTATGCAGAAGAAGGCATCGTGACACCTGATGGATTTGACACCATGCAACGCCTCGGCATCACACTCGGTGACTTTGAAGGCAACGTTGTACCTGTTGCAGATTATGCAATGCAGGCTTTGGAGGGCCTCTTTGAAGAGGGGCCGATCGCAACCGTCGCAACCTGCTCGGGCACAGATCATCAAGCGGCGATGATTGCCGCTCGTACTGGTGCGAGAGCAGAAGCGATGGAAGGTGCAGCTGTTGTCCACGCTGCTCGGCGACTGGGCATTCCTGGGCTTGAAATACGCTCTATCAGCAACCAAACTGGCAACCGCCAGGGCCAGCAATGGAACATCCCTGCTGCGCTCGAAACACTTCGTATGGCCGTTCCCCGCCTCATCGAGACCCTGATGTCAGCCTGATCATCATCATCTTGCTGCCCTTATGACAATCGATTTGCTGAAAAAGAGAGCAGCCCTCATGAATTCTAGGGCCCGGTAATCTGAAGCTAGCCCCGATGATTCCTACGCCAGCGTGGTTATAGGACTCTGGAGTCGGGCATTTCGTCGCCGAATGCCGTAATCCACATCTACCCACTCAGATCCGGTCATCTCCCCTCAACCGGGGCCCTCCAAGGGACGATGAAGTAAGCGAGCAAGCCCAATCGGGCTCGTCGTAGTGTTCTTCATGACTGGAGGCAGGCACCCTATGGGCCTTGGTATGTTCTCTGCACAACCTTCGCCAATTGCAATTGACTTCGGCTCATCAAGCCTGAAGTTGCTGCAAGTCTCTAGCGCTGAGCAACCTGATTTGCTCGCTGCTGTTGAGATTCCTATTCCCTCGCAAATACGTGGCGATCTCGACAAGCAGATGGAGTTCTATGCAAGCGAACTTCCACCGGCCCTCAAGAAGGGCCAGTTCAAGGGCAAGCGTTGCATTCTCTCTATCCCTTGCCAGCAGAGCATCATCCAGCATCTGCAGCTCTCCGGCGTCACTGAGTCAAACATGGAAGATTTGGTGCAATCCAATCTACAGATTCAACTCAACTGCATGCCTGGAAGCCTCGTCTCCCGATCTTTCCCTGTCGCCAGTGTCTACCGTGACGATCAACCAGCGACAGAGATCATCACCCTGGCGATTCGACGTGAGTTGGTGATGCGTTATGTTTCGATGCTCAAGAAGTGCAAACTCACCGCCGTGGGTGTGCACTCCGAACTCATGGCGATGATCCACGCTTTTGATCATTTGAATCGCCGTGATTCTGATCAAAATACAAGCACACTCTATGTTGACTTTGGATGGAGCGCCACTCGCGTTGCCATCGCACATGGCAGTAATCTCGTTTTCGCCAGAGCGATCGCACTTGGTGGTCGTGATCTAGACTTACACATTTCTGACAAACATCATTGTGATATCTCAGCAGCTCACAGCCAGCGACTCTCGCTGATGAACCAAACAGAAGTAGCACACACAAGTCATTCTCCTGAAGGCATGGCCATCTTCAAAGCTGGCCTTGCTCAAGGCAAAGCGCAAGAAGCCGCTATGAGTAATCAAGGTGGTGTCGCTGTTCAGACGGATCGGCGTATTGGTCAGATTGCACCAGCTCTACGCCACGACATAGGCGGAGCAGATACACATTCCCCGATTGAGGAGCTCTCCCTAAAAGAAGTCATAGATACAATGACTGATGAACTATCGATGTGTGTTCGTTATCACGATGGCCTTTTCCCTGGACGTCAAATTGATCGTGTTGTCATGGTCGGTGGTGAAGCACGTCAGAACTGGCTCTGTCGAACACTTGTAAAATCTTTGCGTCTTCCCGGCCAGTTGGGTGATCCACTCGCTCGTCTCGCCTATTCCAGTAATTCAAACGTGACAGGTCTGACTTTCGGCCAGCCACAGCCCGGCTGGGCTGTGCCCTGTGGCCTGACAGCCTGCTCGATCGATCTTTAGGAGCCCTTCACATGCCTAGCAAGAGCTTCCTTCCTGATGATTATGTAGAAGAACGACTTGATCTCCGCGCCAACATTATGAGTGGCGTGCTCTTCGTAATCGTGATGCTTGGTGTTATTGGCGCCTTCTTTGTTACCAATCAAAAGTGGCAGACCATCAGAACTGCTCAGGCAAAGGTCGCCCAGAAGTACGAAGAGGCTGGCCGACAAATCTACGAGCTCACAGAATTAGAAGAGCAAAAGAAGTCAATGCTCTCCAAAGCCGAAATGGCATCAAGCCTTGTTGAACGTGTGCCTCGATCGATCTTATTGGCTGAAGTAATCAATCGTATGCCTGATCAACTCAGCATTCTCGAATTTGATCTCACTTCTGAGAAGGTACGACAACTCACAACAGATCCTTCGACCGGTTCGAATCGTCCTACGCGAGGAAAAACACGCTCAGACGTTGCAAAGGAACTTGATCAACAACCAGCACCCAAATTCCGAGTGAAATTACAAATCACTGGGCTCGCTGTCACAGATCTTGAAGTCTCACAATTTATTCACGCTTTGAAGAACTTTGAGCTTCTCGAAACAGTGTCACTGGAATACTCCGAAGGCAAAGAGATTATGGATGAGGAATATCGTGAGTTTCGTATCCATGTCACGCTCAATGAGACCGCAGATATCAGCAACATCACACCGTTACAGATCCCTCGAGGCCCCGGCGGACAAGTCGCCCGTGCTGTTATCCCTGAAACAGATTCACCAGTAAGAAGCCACACCCTTGCTCATGAACAATTGAGGAACCAATAGCCATGCATATTGGAGCACGACAATGGATCTTCTTTATCTTGTTAGCCACCGTCCCACTGGCTGCGTACTTCTACGTTTTTGAACCTCGCAACAGTGAGATCAGCCAGATTCAAGATAAACTACGTGTCAAACAGGCACGCCTTACACGCTTAGCTGAGATGGAGCGCACCATCTCTGATCTCGGTTCCATGATTGACCAAGGCCGTGACGCAATCGATCAGCTTGAACTCAAGCTACCATCGAAACAACATGTTGATGTCATTCTTGCTCAGGTATGGACCATTGCCAGCCGCAATGGCTTGGAGCCACAGTCATTTAAGACACAAGCAGAGAGACAGGTTGGTTCCTCAGACTATCGCGAAGCGCCCCATCGCATCGAGATTGAAGGGTCATTCGATGGCTTCTATCAGTTTTTATTGGAGCTCGAAGCGTTGCCTCGAATCACCCGTGTTCATTCTTTATCGATCCGTCACTCAGGTGGCCCTTTAGGACCACGCAGTGCAGATCGTGACACAGGCCTCATCAACGCTGACTTCATTCTGAGTATTTACTACGAAGGCTAGGAATGGTCTTTTTTCGTCCGGAGCATGATCATGAATTTAAATGATCCAAACCAAACAAGTGAGGGACAGGAGTTCGAGGGCAATAGCCTTGACCCTGTCTTTGATGAAACCCTTGATGCGATGAATTCCGGAGGCAACACCGGGCGTGGTTCACGTGCCCGCCGCCTGCGAACAGGGGCACTGCTCTTGTCCGGTGCCATCGTCCTTGCATGTGGATCACTGTTTTTCTTAGGGAAGTCTGTACGAAACGCGGCTGCCACGACTGTCAATCCCGTGTTTGAGCAGGTTGACACCTTCATCACCACCTTGACCGGCGGGAACGAAGAAATGCCCGTCAACATTTTGGCAGTTGCTGCAGAAACGGATCGAGCTATTCTTGAGGTACTGAGCGAACCATATACAGCTCGCCAGGTGCTACTCCAAGATGTTCAGCGGAATCCATTTGTGCTATTGACCGCATCTGTCTCAATGCCGGATCCGAACGATGACCTAAACTCAATCGGACGGCACTCAGAAGCTCGTTGGTTGTCGGATCAAAAATCCAGACGCAGTGATATTCTCAAAGCGGCCGAAGAGCTGAAGGTCAAATCAATCATTATGGGCGCTGTCGCTCTTGCGAACGTCAATGGTTCCATTGTCCGAATCAATGACTCTATTATGACAGATGCAGGTATTGAATTCAGAATTAAGGCGATTGGAAACACTGCGGTGACTGCATCTGCACGTGCGCCTGAACTTGATTTAGAAGTCGAAGTTGTTATTCCCCTGAAGCGGAACTAATCCGCTCTCACAAATGGGGACAGACTCAAGTTTATGGAGTATCGACGGTGGGTAAGTTCGATCTAGATGACGTTTTAAAAGAACTTGGTGGTATTGAAGCAGGTCTTGAACACGACGGCACCGATAAAGCCAGTGCTGACAATCGTGCTGCTGATTCCAAAGAACCAGCTGTAGGCACGGAGACAGACCACCATGACCTCGACCGAGTCATCGGTGCGCCTTCAGTTAACTCCGACTCCACAAATAGCGGCGTGCCGATCTTCGTGCGCAATGATCCAAGCGAAACGCCACGCCCTCCAGATCTTACTGGTCGAGGCCTTGGCGAAGAAGCAACCACATCTATGGCAGCTGACGACGCCAATCCAAACCGCATCAGACCAACCGATGCGCTACGGGAAATTTACTCACCAGAAGAAGATGGCATAAGCCAAGAACAAATAGATCTGGGCAGCTGCCTCGTTGAAAGAGAAGTGATCACGGCCGAATTACTAACGAGTGCTCAGCGGGTCATTAAACAATCACCTGGTAAGCCACTTGCAGATACGCTCATCGAAATGGGCGCTTTTGAAGCAGACATCCAAGCCATTGTCGCAGAAATCAATCGCCTCTCTTTCGAACGACTGGACCTTGACCAAGAAGACGCCGTTGATCTGAAATTACTCAATCGTCTTGGAGCAGATTTCTGTCGACAAGCTTTTATACTTCCGCTTCGAAAAGAGGGCACACGCCTTGTCGTTGGAACAGCAAGTCCGGATGATGTATTTCTGCTGGATGATGTCAAACGCCGACTCAAGGTTAGTTCAGTAAAACACGTACTCCTCACCCGCGCTGATATTCGAGCGGTACTTGATACTGCCACCGATACCGAAGCGGAAGAGTACAACATTGATGAACTGTTGAGCGATGTTGAAGAAGACGATGTCGAAGTACTTCGTGCCTCTGATGAAGATAAGTCTGTCGATGATGAAGCTGACAGCTCCCCAGTTGTTCGTTATGTCAATCATATTATTCAAACAGCACTCAAAGAAGGTGCATCAGATATTCATATTGAGCCTGAAGAAAAAGCACTCAAGGTTCGATTCCGAATCGATGGTGTTCTTTATGAAGTCCTGACACCGCCAAAGAAACTATTCGCAGCAATTACATCACGTATAAAAATCATGGCAAACTTGGATATTGCCGAACGCCGACTTCCACAAGATGGTCGGATCCGCGCCAATGTTCATGGCCGCAAAGTTGATCTACGTGTGTCGACCGTACCAACTGCTCGGGGCGAAAAGACTGTACTTCGTATCCTCGACAATCGCGCCATTCAGGTTCCATTGGAAGACTTAGGCTTCTCGACGGAACATTTGACTCACTGGAAGCACCAAATCACACAACCGCACGGGATCATCTTGGTGACGGGACCAACTGGCTCTGGTAAAACGACCACCCTTTATTCATCACTGCAGCAGATGGACTTACGTAAGCTCAACGTGGCTACGGTGGAAGATCCCGTGGAGTATCAAATCGGGAACATCACACAGATCCAAACCCATGAACGCATTGGATTGACTTTTTCTAGTTCCCTTCGCTCCCTGATGCGTCAGGACCCAGATGTCATCATGATTGGCGAAATTCGTGATCAAGAGACTGCAACAATCGCAATTCAGGCATCACTTACTGGACACTTGGTTCTCTCAACATTGCATACCAATGATGCGCCATCCTCGTTGACACGTTTAATTAACATTGGCATTGAGCCATTCTTGATTTCATCCGCCGTCAGCACTGTGCTGGCTCAGCGATTAGTCCGTTGCAATTGCTCACACTGCCTGACAACATCAGAGCTTCCTAAAGAGCTCGAAGATCTGGTACGCGATTCTGGCGTCAATGCCAATAATATTAAACAAAGCACTGGCTGTGAACGATGCCGAAATACTGGCTATCAAGGTCGAGTTGGCCTTTATGAACTACTGCATATCGATGACACCATCCGCGATTCTATCGTTGCAAGCCCCAACGTCACAGAGCTACGAAATCTGTGCGTCCAACGCGGCATGATCACCTTACGCCAAGATGGTTTTTCAAAGGTTGATCGCGGAATTACCACCATTGATGAAGTACTACGCGTCACTGAAGATAGTCGTTAAAGAAACATTACGGCCAGAATGCCGTGACGACTAACACCGCAAAGATAACGACACCGATCAGGAACTTACCCATTGTTCCTAACAGTCGACCAATCGTGGCACCGATTGCTGCCTTAGCCATCGTCCCACCGCCAACTTGATTGCGACCAGTCATCTCACCAATCAATGCGCCCACGAATGTTCCTATCAATGCGCCAATAAGAGTACCGAGAATTGGTATCGGAATGAATGGCGTCAACGCAATAGCGCCGACAATCCCACCAATAATAGCTCCGATCATTCCTCGCTTCGTACCACCTCCTTTACGAGTACCAACGGCACCGGCGATGGCTTCTAAGACCTCACCGAGAACTGCTAGAACGACGCAAACACCAATCCATATCCAACCGAACGTCTCTTTGTCTTCACTGCCAATCCACATGGTGTCAATCAACTCAACCCCAACAGCCAAGATCAACATAAGCCATGTGCCAGGCAAACCCAACAAGACAAGGATGAGGCATCCGGCCGCCAAAAAGGTGAATATCAGAGCAACAAGATATGAGATTATGAGCATGACGCCTGTATCATGATGTAATGACATCATGTCCGTCAACATCCCTCAATATTGTTGCCCTTGCTGTCTTGCTCACAACACTTGCTGCTGAGCCTCTTCGGGGACAAGATTTCAAGCCAGATAACGCCGCATACTGGTACCAGCAAGCAAGTAATGAGATTATGGCACTTCCTGAGGAAGATCTCAACGCCATCTATCTCTACCTTGAAAACCCAATAAGGACTCCCAATCAGCGAGTGGTCAGTGCAATGGAGCGATGCAAAGGCGCCATCGCCCTACTCCACAAAGGTGCCCATCGGCAATACTGTGATCACCACTTAGATTACTCACAAGGCGTCAGCTTACTTGTGCCTCATCTTAGCCCACTTCGAACTGCATCAAAAATTTTGGCTGCCGATGCTAAATTGAATTTAGCACAAGGCAACACCAACAAGGCTGTTGAGAGTCTCAATGCGGGCTATCGCATATCTGATCATACCTCCAGTGATTCACTATTTATAAGCTCTTTGGTTTCGGTCGCTAACTTTACAAGTGTGGACCAGCAAGTGCAGCAAGCTCTTGATCGAGCAGAGCTTGAACCCAGTAACTGTGATCGTTTACTCAGCGCCACGAAGCAACTTAGAGAGAAGGATTTTAATTTCCTTGAGTCCATGGCTATGGAACAAGTAATGATGAGCAATTGGGCGATTCGTGAATTCGAGTCTCCCGGGAGTACTGACTTATCTTTCGAGGAACTTCAAATAGATCCACTGCTGATAACACAGCGCTCACTTGACGAAAATATAAGAGAGTATGACCAAGCCATGGACGAGTTTATGGTCATCTTTCAAGAAGAAGATCTCTTAGAGCAAGAACGAAAACTCTTAGAGTGGAGCAACTTTGTTGAGGGCGGAGGCTATGGCCAACTGGCTGCTCAATTGACGCCCGCATTTGACAAGGTCGCTCAACAGATCACTGCCACGAATTTACAACTCGATCAACGCATCGCCACGCTGGAAAAGATTGCCAGCGGCAATTTAAAACCCGCAGAAAAAGTCAATGCGGCAATCATCTACCAAAACGCTTTTACCCGGTACAAAGAAATACCAGACGAACAGAAGCTTGCTTTGTTAGCAATTGACCCTGGGGCTCCATACCAAACCGGTCCAACAATCAATCAGGAAGACATCACCGCTGCCTTAGCACTGTTTGCCGAAGCAGCAATGCTGGAACAGTGCGATTTTTCAGTACTGCTTCCTGAACCAAGTGCACCACTTGGCCCCTGGTACACCGCTCACATGAGAAACGGGATTCGAGCGATCTTGTTACGAGCTGCTTACCATCTCGCCAACAATCGATTTGAAGATGCCACCGCTGATTTAAATTCTGCCTACCGCATGATCCACCATCTAAGTGAAGACCACCGTCTCTTAAGTGCAATGGTAGCCCAACAAAGCATACGTGAAGCAAATAGAATTCTCGCCCGAATCATCGCTGAGAAACCACAAGATCCGATAGGCAAAGACTTACGACAAACGGTCACCAACCTGTCTGTTTCTGATCCATTTGGGTACATTCAGGCAATTGAAAACGACACGGCTGACATTCGTTTTTGGACGACCTCTCATAAGCACATAGCGCCGTCCATGTCCAGTGCTGACCTGCTCACGCTTATGGCAATCATTGATACGCTTGCCCAGGCTGGAACCGATCGTAACAACATCAGATGGACCGAGGTTGAATTGATGCCTCGCATCATTGACTTAGAAGCGCTCGAACAAGCTCGACAACGTGCGCCGCAAATGGCTTACCTCTTGAAGAGCAAAGAAGTTCAGATGATTATTGATTCTGGTTTGCCAGATATTGCTTCTCTCACACAACGAAAACAAGATGCTCGTTCTGATATACGGCAAGTCTGGCGATTACTAGACAAAAAAGAGATCGGAAACAAGAGCTCTCCGTCTGTCAGCGAATGAATCTCAGTCGACTAAAGTTGGGCACAATTCCTGCCCCACCTTTTGATAGAGGAAGCGGGGCTGGGAAGTAAACAAAGAACGCTTTACCAATCAACAAACGACGGTCCACTAAGTACGGGCTATCGTCGATCTGCGCCGCAATAACTGGAGCTGGGTTTCCCCATAAACGAGAGTCGAGTGAAAGCATACTGTTATCGCCAAGCATGTAGAACTGATCCGGCCCGAGCTCTGCAAATCGTCCAGGGCGGGTTCCGTAACCTGGCATTCCCAAGCCCACCAAATGCTCCTTGCCTGGTGGCGTTGGGTTCCGATCGACAGTCGCCGACTTTGTCATGACTGGCCGATAGTACAAATCACGACTGACCTCAAGATGCGTCAGTGTCATTGGTGACCCCGAGAATTCCAGAGCAAGGCTCGTCTCCGGTATAGAGGTCAAATACAATTTAGAATCAGTCTCTGCTACATCGATTTGGCCCGTCGCAAAACGAAGTCTATCAACCGGCGACCATTGATAAAGCAATGGCTCGACGGCCGCTGACCCATTGATGAATAGGTACATTGCTTGGTCAACCCGCCAACACTCAATACTGATTGATTTACCCGGCTCAGGCCAAGCAAAGGGTGCGGAAGATTCTGTCCACACACTTCCATCACTATCAAGCCGCATGCGAACAATGGCTTCGTCCTTTGTCAGCACAAATTGGAAGACATGGCTCTGAGCAACAATCTGCACGATGGCTTCACCGTCTGGCTCTTGAGCAACAATATCAAATGCGATTCTCAAATCGCTGACATTAATAGTCGGCTGTGGAGAGGAAAGCATGTTGTATGGGAGCCAATCATCAAGTCGCATCCTCTTGTTATCCCAGACAAGTCGACTGATCCCCATTCCATCACTTTTATAAGATCGGCTCTGTCGAACATCCCAGGCTTCCGGTGGATCACTTTGCCAAGGTGGTCCTGAAAAAGAACTAAGGCTTGAATCACCAGGAGGCAATCGCACTGCCCCTCCTCGATCACTCCGTTCTACACCAGGATTACGTCGCAAAAACTGCTGACGCGCTTGCGTATCGGCGACATACCAAAGTTCATCTGGTTCAATCGGAATATAATCACTTCCATACACCAGTTGCCAAACATCACGTTGGATATCTTGCGGCTTACGTTGAATTGCAAAGTCAGGACGATTCTCTGTTTTTGTAAAAACATCTCCGTCAGCAAGCCACAGTGTTTCATCTGGTAGTCCCACCAGCCGCTTAATGTAGTTGGCAGAGGGGCCAAGAGGATCGGTCGGATTTTTGAATACGACGACATCCCAACGGCTCGGGTTCAGCAAGGCATATAAGCACTTCAGAACAAGAATGCGGTCGCCCATACGAGGTCTTGGGAGTGGCTCCATTGGCTTCTGCACTCTGATATCACGTCCTAGCATTGGTGAAACAAGGACACCACCAAATGCGGCCCGCGTCGCATCCCAGCCAACCGAAAATGCATAGGACGTCTGTGAATCATAAACCTGTTCATGTTGACCTAAGAGGGTCGGCGCCATTGAGCCGGTTGGTATAACAAATCCCTCGACAACAAAACCTCGGAATGTCATTGCCAATACAAATGCAACAATCAGCGTCTGGATGGTGTCCATCGCTGTGTTACCACTGGTGACCTCTGAAGATTCGCTTGTGCGACTTCCAGACTGACTCGATCTGTGATCAGAATGCGGGGGCATATCAGGCATTCTAGCAGGCTACGGCCAAGACGAAGAGACACTCTTGGAATAAGCAATGCACTAGGAGAGCTACTTTCTACGCATTTCCCTCAGAGGGCTTATTGCTCCCACCACCTGGACGTCGCCTTCTACGACGCTTGCGTTTACGCTTCGGCTTCGCACTCGACTCCGTCGACGAGCTCTTGGTTGATCCTTGTGCTGCTTGGTCTTCCGCAGCTGGCCCCTTGTGTTTCTTAGGTGGATTGGAACCATCGCCCTGCTTGCCGGCGCTGCCGCGATTGCCACGACCGCGACGCTTCTGTCCTGGCTCACGCCCAGATCGTTTGGAGGCTTCTTCCTCACTTAGACCACGAAGTGGATCATCGGGTTTGGCTGCTCCAGGTTTGGGGCAAGCGTCTGGATCCATCAAAGCCTCGACGGGTACCGCAACTTGGCGTCGGTCCTCTTCTAATTCAACCAGGACGAGTTGCACGAGCACTTTAGAATCCAAGACAATTCCAGGTCCCTCTGGTGTGCCTACTCGTGTTTTACGATGTGGTAATTTCGACTTCAGTTCTTTGTAGGTTTGATCCTCATATCGAAGACAACACATCAAACGCCCACAACGTCCAGAAATCTTAAGTGGATCCAGCGTTGCTTTCTGCACCTTGGCTGATCGCATTGATACTGGCTTCAGCACTTTAAGAAAGTTCTGACAACAACAGTGCTGACCACATCGTTCATAGTCAGCAACGAGCCTTGCCTCATCACGAGCACCAACTTGACGCATCTCAACACGAGCCTTTACTTGAGAAGCAAGACCCCGTACTAACTCTCTAAAGTCAACCCGATCTTCCGACATGTAATAGAAAGTCATGATCTCTTGGCCGAGTATTGGCTCCACATCAACGATCTTCATATCCAGATTAAATTTCTTTACGTCAGCTCGACATGTGCTCAATAAGGCTGCTTTATTGCCATTAAGCTTCGACTGTTGATTGAGATCCTCAACTGTGGCGACCCGCAGGACTTTACCCTTGGTGTAAAAAGGGTAATCCTTACCGCCACTTTGATCGATGTACTTCAACATTTCTTTGCGTGTGAGGGATTTTCCGCAACCCGCATTTGAGCATGTCGTGGTGAGCATCTCCACCAGTTCTGTGCCGCGATGTGTACGAGCAACAAGCTTGGTCCCACAACCTGGCGAAAGATCGCCTTCATAGGCATATTCACCAACCCATCGGAGTGCTCCAAAACGCACCACTAAGGTCTCTGGAGGTGACAATTGAGCATGCTGCTCTTCGATCGTCAATCCATCACGATGCTTGGCGTCAGCATCTGCTTCAAAGACTGGTAAGGGGACAATTGACATATATTGATCCAATGCGTTACGAAACAAGTTGCAAAATAAGACGAGCCTTCATGACTCAAATTGAACACAGGTGAACCTGTGCCGCTCCGTCAAGGAAGATTTTGCAGCTTAGAATGTCATCAGGATGGTTTTTTATACACCCAGACAGACCTGACACTGCCTGGGTTCCAAACGCATTGAAGGCTTAAGTATACCAGGACCATCACCAAAAACGCAGCGAAATATGCCGAGAGATCCTACCCAAAGCACCCCTCAATCATGCCGCGGCAAGGTTTTACTGCTCCAGGTCCATCTCGCCAGACAGCAGGGCATGTAGGGTTTTGCGCGTTCGCTTCGAGAACATGAGACGAATGGGAACCTCGCTAAATGGAAGCTCTTCACGCAAACGATTCATAAGGTATCGCTCGTAGCGGCCACGAAACAGCTTGGGACGATTGACAACCAACGCCAAGGTTGGGGGATTGGTACTCACCTGAGAAGCAAAGTACAACTTTGCTTGTGTACCCAAGCGAGATGACGGCCCTCGCTTATCCATAATGGCCCCAACTACAGTATTGATCTTCGCGGTACTTTCACGATGCGATGCTTGCTCATGAAGATTACAAGCAAGGCTCAGTAAATCTCCCAATCCATCACCCTCAAGAGCACTCACAAAGATAATTGGCGCAAAGTCCAATCCGCGCAACTGACTCGTCAGATATTCTAAGAATTGATCAGGTGTCACCGTCTTTTCATCAACCTGATCCCACTTATTCATCACCATGACCGTGGGCTTGAGTTGCCGCTGTAACTCCTGCGCTAACTTTTGATCGACCGTTGAAATTGGTTTTGTCGCATCAATCAATAGCAAAACAACATCTGCCCGTCGGATTGCTTGGAGCATACGGTGATACGCATAGTATTCAATCGAGTCTGCCAGACTTTTTTTCCGTCGTAAACCCGCTGTATCAATTGCTATAAAATCACGCCCGTCAAATTCAATTTTGACATCAATCGCATCGCGTGTTGTGCCTGCAATTTCTGAAACAATCACCCGATCTGTGCCTGCTAGCGCATTGACGAGCGTTGATTTACCTGCATTTCTCTTCCCAACAATTGCAACCTTTAGTGGGCCTGCCTCATCTTCCTCTTCACTAGGAGGCATGCCATCTACGCGTGTCCACATCAAATCCAATAGTGTGCCCATGCCAAAACCATTCATCGCAGACACACACGCTGGCTCACCCATTCCCATTGCAGCTGCTTCAAGCGCCGATGGAACCCATGAGTCACCATCAGTCTTGTTCGCTACGATCGCCACACGATCGACGCATCCCCATTTTCTTAGTAAAGATGCCACCGTCTTATCCAGACTTGTAGGACCAGCCTGGCCATCGATGACAAATAAGATTAAAGCAGCGTCCTCAATTGCCGTTCGAATTTGATGCTCAATCAGTCCTGTCAGTTGCGACAGATCTTCGCCAGCATCTGTAAATCGCTTGCCGTCGGCCGAATAAACACCCCACCCTCCGGTATCGATCAACTCGATATCTTTAGGCTTCGATCCCGATGGAGCCTCAAGGGGCGAGTCAACTTCAATCACAGCGCTGACACGATCCCGCGTCACACCTGGCGTCGGGTCGACGATAGAAATTCGCTGCCGCGTCAACCAGTTCAAAAGACTCGACTTGCCCACATTCGGGCGACCGACAATAGCAACCTTCGGATAGACCATTCGGGCGATTGTACTGCCTGAAAGGCTGCCTCGGTCGGATCTTTGCCACTCAATTTACAGAGGCTTGCCCTCCAGACCCTCGGCACTCGCCATGCTCCCGGTACACTGCCACTATGGCCGAAACGCCTCTATCCAATACCACGCGTTCCAGCGGATTGCTTTTGGTCTTTTCTGGGCCATCAGGGGTGGGCAAGACGTCTATTGCGCATGAGATCATGCAGCGTCTCAATGGCCATTTCAGTATTTCAGCGACGACCCGCTCTCGAGGAAAAGAAGAAATTGATGGACGGGACTACCGCTTTCTGTCCCATGAAGATTTTCAACTGATGATCGATAATGATGCATTTCTTGAATATGCCGAGGTCTTCGGAAGAGATCTGTATGGAACCCCTCGCGATGAAGTTGAGACACACCTAGAGAATGGCGACTTGGTCATTCTTGATATTGATGTGCAAGGTGCTCTACAAGTCCGAACACATCAACCGGATGCCCTGATGATTTTTATCTTGCCTCCAAGTGAGCAAGAGCTGGTTCGCCGCCTCACCTCCCGTGGCAGAGACGATGAAGACGCCATGAAAGCCAGACTTGCAGCGGCCATGAAAGAGATTGAGCTGGCACATTCAAGCGGTGCCTACGATGCCTTTGTCGTCAACAAGAACTTTGATAGCGCCGTACAAGAGACCATCGATCTCATTATTGCCCGCAAATGCAGCTAAACACCATGGCTCTCCATACTTCATATTCCATACCAGCTTTCTTAGTCATTTTACATCTGACTTTGTTAACGAGTAACGCCGATTCGATCAACACAACTTTGTTGAATCCCATTGCACCACGCGGTGGTGTCATGGCCATTCCACTCCGCGCACCAAGCAAGACCACATGGCCGCAGCTTATCGACATCACACTCAGCAACGGCGAATTAGTTTCTGGACACGTTGTCTGGATGGAACCGACTCCGAGATCCCGTATCACGTGGACCTCAAAACCAGCGCCACTTTCTGTTCGACTCATTCGATCAGACGACGATGCATCAGAGAGCCCCGGGCAAGCGCTACTCCTGGCACCGCTTCCTAAGGATGGCGACGGCCCAATCATGCTGCTCGGTCAGACACTACAACCAGTGTGGCGCGATATTCCGGAAATTTCCGCTCTCTATCCTGTACCAGCAGGCCTTAACTCAAAAGGCCGCCCGCCATTACTTCGACATTCAGGGGCAGGCCGTCCCTTGCCCGAAGATCCATTATCTCAGTGGCGATGGTGGCTCCTGGCCGCTCGATTAGAAAGATCTCCTCCACCATTTCTCAATAAAGCACATATCGATCAACTCACCGCTACCCACTACATCAACTTATGGTCGATTGGATTAGGAAGACTCGCAGAAGTGAATCCAGGTGTTGCGAGAACATGCTGCGATCTCTTGACGCAAACTGGGACCTTTAAAGATCGCGTTATTGCTCTCTGGGTCGCCGATCCTAATATCACTTGGTCTCTGTTAAGTGATCTACTTAATTTTCAACTCAGTGATCACGACATGACAAGACGTGCGTTGCAGTGGTGCGATCACCAAAACCTGGTCTTGCTCTTCGCAAACAACATCGCTGGCCCAGAGGTTGAACTGACTGCGATTAATGGATACGCACGTCAGCTTGTTGCAAGGTTTCATTGGCTTGGCGAAGGCATCCCTTTAGCCATTGAGCTTAAAGGACTCCAAGAAACAAACGCAAAATTAAGTCGCCCAACACCAAACGATCAGATCAATTTGTTGCCTCAGCGCATCACCCAAATCGATCCACTATCACTGCCAAACACGCTTCAGGCAGAAGTCCACGGACAGGTTGAACAACTGGATCTCGGCCCCGGCCGATTCCAAATTAAACCACCTGGCCTCACGTTTGGCCCTCTTAGCCCACCACATACACTTGCTGCTCTGCAAAGAAGCGCCTCTTTAGCCCCCTCACCGGAAGAACTCACCCTCGTTGAGTTTCGCCGTGTCTCCCAGCAGTGGGAACTCATGTTTGTCTGCCGAACACCACCTCAACCAAGCTCGACAGACAATATGAAGCCGCCATCTGCCTTCCCTATCAACACTCTAGAAGACATACGTGAACGTGAGGCTGTTGCAATATTCATTGGCAAAGCAAACCCTCGGATTATTGTCATTGAAGCTAATGGTTCTATCACACACCTGAACTCAGAAGAATTGCCACCGGCGGTCACTGCACATACAAAAAGGGAAACAGATCGCTGGCTTGCACGCATCACAATTCCTGATGAGTGGTTGCATGACAATGCTACAAATCAGCCAAGCATGGCCTTGCTTGGTTTTGTTCGCGCCCATGCTTATTCAAAAAATATAGAAACGGCCCCACTCCCATCGCTGCCATGGAATATTGAGCCAGGCCGGGTGGAAGTTGATCTGACCACTTGGACTGACTTCCCGTCTGAAAATGAAGATCACTAGTTACTGCGTTGTTTCCAATGGCGAGCTCGTCGTGATTGGCCAAATACGTATGCTTCCAGATTGGTCAGCAGTGATCAACTGTTCACCATTTTGAGTAAACGCCATGTCTGTGAGCGCTGCCTGATGCCCGGTAAGCGCGAGTACATGATCTCCTAAGACTGGATCCCAAATACGAATAAACGTATCAGCACCGCCAGTCAGAAGACGATCCCCTGAAGGATGAAAGGCAGCTGAGGTGAGTGGTCCGACGTTTCCACCAAACTCGATGTCCATGGTCAGATTATTCAGACTCCAAAGACGCACCATGCCATCATCGCCGCCAGAAACCAGGGCAACCTGATCTGGTGTGATTCTGACAAAGTGAACCGCCCCCTCATGCATCCCTTGAAAAGGAACACGTTGACCACTTACCACTTCCCACAAATGAATGGTGCCATCTGTATGTCCGGTCACTAATCGTGGCCCCTCTTTAATAAAGACCGCCGTCTCAATGGGTGACCGAGGTTCATCAAGCAACTTCACTTGATCCGTCGAAAGATCGAGCACTGCGAGCAGTGGCATATCGGGGCTATAGGCAGCAATGAAACCACCAGTGGGATGAACGACCAGACGATGGGCGGGCTGTGGCAAGTTCCATTCTCGCATGGGTTGTGCCTGCGATGGATTCCATTGTTCGATGCGCATTCCATCATCACTCAGCACAAAAAGACTTTGTTCATCAAACGCAAAAACAGCATCACGTGCATTGAGCCCGCTGAGTGCAGGGTTCTTTGCCTTGACTGATTCAAGCGACCAAAGATCAACGACATTGGTATGCGGTGATCCATGAAGTGCCAGTAGCTCACTGCCATTATCACGCATTGAAAAACGATGACCGACTCGATTTTGCTGCTGCTTGAGATCACCAATATCCCACCTTCGGACGGTGCCATCCGAAGATGCGGAAACCAATAGATCCTGTCCTGCCGGTGCAATTGACCGGACACCATAGGTGTGACCAATCAAGCCAGGCAGCGGTTTGCCTGTCATCGCATCGAAACGATGAATCACCCGATCCTGGCTTGCCAATGTGACAACATTATCTTGCAGCAACATATTCTTGACGGCGCCGTCACGTGCGTACCACCGACTGATGACCTGACCGTTTTGTGCATCCATAATGCGCACGGCTCCGTCTTCATCGATCATCGCTACTTGGGTCGAGCTGGGGTTCCAGACAATCGCTTCAATGGGACCCGTCTGACCATCAAAAGGTCTTTGTTTAACAAGAGGCTCTTGCGCATTGCCATCCAGCCGCCAAATACCAACACCATCAGCTCCGTCGGCTCGAGCAACTCTCGTTCCATCTGGGCTGAACGCAACTGGGCCAACGGCATCTAAAGATGGCATTGAATCAAGCAATGCACTCGTACGAACATCCCATCGATTCACGATCCCATCGAGGCCACCTGAAACAATGTGCTGACTGCCTGGTTCAAAACTCAGGGAGGTCACTGCAGCAGCATGACCTGGGATATCGCCTTTGCTATTGCCTGACGATGTATCCCAAACACGAATTGTTGTGTCTTGGGATGCAGATGCGAGCAAGTCGCCTTGCTCATCAAAGTCCAAAGCAGTCACGGTGCCCGTGTGAGCTTTGAGCACCTTTGGCTCGGCATCCCCAAGCTGCCACAGATAAATATGCCCCTCAACATCACCGGCGGCAAATTGAAGCCCATCTCGTGAGGCCGCAATCGCGCAAAGTGGTGCAGATGTGGACATGAGTAAATCAAGACTGCCATCTAATCGCGATTGAAGATGAAGCCACTCCCAATCTCGACCTTCATCTGGAACACCCTCGAGTGCTACTTGAGCTTGCTCGACCTGCCCGAGTTGCAGTAGCGCTTCAGCGGCCGCTAATCGGGTGATCCACTCTTGTCGAACCGATGTTCGATAATTGCGCTCAGAGCGAGAATACAAACCTAACGCTAATGACAAACCAATAACGAGCAATATCAGCATCAGCAAGCCAAACAATGCGATGCGATGCGAGTTTGGTGCTGGCTCCTTGCGACTACGTGGCTCATGAATGACAACATCTGTTGGCACAGCTAAATCTCCATGTTGCAAATAAAGTTCAATATCATCGAGCACTTCAGAGGCAGATTGATAACGCTCATCTGGTTCTTTGTGAAGCATGCGAGCAACAATCTCATCAAGTGGCCCGCGGAATTCTCGACTGATGGAACCGAGCGATTCTGGCTTTTCTTCTCGAATAGTCCGAGCTGCTTCCGGCAATGTCTTGTCGCTCAAATCGTAAGGAAGTCTTCCAACCAACAATTCAAACAAGATGACGCCAAGGCTATAAATATCAGAGGTCGGACCAATAATGTCATGCCGGCCAGCAATCTGCTCCGGACTCATATAGGGAATGGTGCCTAGCAGTTGCCCGATTGCAGTGTGTACCGTGGTCATATCACGACTGACTGAAGTCAGTCGCGCAATGCCAAAATCAACAATCTTAGTCCGACCACTTGTGTCAACAAGAATATTGGCGGGCTTTAGATCGCGATGTATCACTTCCTGTTGATGCGCAAAGCCAATTGCGTCACAAACCTGCATAAAGATCCTCAGCCGATCGTCAACTGCGAGATTATTATTGCGACAGTGGTCGGTGATGTGACTCCCATTAATCAACTCCATCGCGAAATAGGCTCGCCCGTCTTCTTCGCCAGCCTCATAGATTCGGCCAATGCCAGGATGCTCAAGCTGCCCAAGCAAATGTGACTCCAATTCGAAGCGTCGCAGTAGTTTTGGAGACGGCTCAGAAGACTCGAGTACTTTTATTGCCACCATACGGCGCGGGCTCTGTTGTTGAGCTCGGTAAACAACGCTCACCCCACCACGGCCCAGAATATCAATCACTTTGTATGCGCCAATTGCTTCAGGCATTGGTCGCAATGATGTACCAGAATCTTCTTCAAATTTCTGGACCATCGACTTCACATCAAAGATTGGTTGATTAAGAAGCTCATCTGCTTCTTGATCACAATGAAGCAGATCCTCTATCTCACGTCGAATCGTGACATCGTCACCACAGGCCTCATCGAGAAAAGCCGAGCGATCGCTCACTGGCCGCTGTACGGCCGCTTCAAAAATCGTTTGAATCTTATTGAACCTATCAGCATCCATAGCGGCGCCTACATTCCCTCTGTTGCGACTTCATGTAACAGCCCAGCCCTGGCCCTTCGCCAGTCACTTTCAAAAGTTGTTTTGGAAACGCCCAACGCATTTACCACTTCACCAATCGTCAAGCTACCAAAGAAACGAGCTTCTATAATTTTACTCTCACGCTCATCTCATTGTTTCAGTGATTTCTGTCAGCAGCACCAGCCAACTCTGATCCCACATCTGGGAAGACAGTCTCCCTTTTTTGCCTTTTAAAGGGCTTTCTGGCTGCGTTTTTATCGATACGGGTACTGGTGCCTTCTGGGCAGAGAACCTTGCTAGGCACTGCGTCTTTGAGCCATATAGACCAGCCACTCAATCGACAGCAACAAGAATGCCGCTGCAACAAGCCAAGGCCATAGCGCATGAAGGCCTTGCACTGGGCCACCAGCTGCGACTAATCGTCCCCCAACGTCAACACGTGGAACACGACGAAGATCGGACTCGGTGGGGCTCGCTAGATTAAGAGCGAGATATCGTTGGCTGGATGTGCCTTGGACTGCGGCCCCAGTACTATCAGTGACCTCATAAAGCCCAGCCATCTGTGGTAACTGGGTTGTGGTCATCTTGTTTTTTAGGGGTGGCAATTGCATCGTTGTTGTGTCATTGAGCTGCAGCGACTTAGCGCGTGAAGGCCATTTAATTTGAGCCATCTCACCAGGCTGATAAGAACGAGCTTGGGCGCCGGCCCCTCCACCAACTTGTAGATCAAGTGCATTTTGCATAAATACAATCCCTCCGGGTTGAAGGGGCCACGTGCTCTGTGATAGTTGAAAGCCCACAATCAGATGCTTGCGTAAATCTTGCTGAGTAACGGCAATCACTGGTCCATCACGCCCATCCGCAATGACCTTAAGTTGGTCCTTTTTACTGATTGGTTCACCAGGGACGAATACCAAGTCGTCCATAGCGACATGTTGCAGGAGTGGATTTGTACGATCCCAACTAATAAGTCGGCGACCAGTAGATGCATCATTAGCAGCAGGCTTAAATGTGATTGAGTCAACAGGTATCTTTTCCAGATCTATTTCCTCGGCAATACCATCAAAAATAATGAGGTCACTTCCACTCCATATCGGTTGCGCCTCTGCCCCATCGATGGAACGACCCAAGTTCGCCATCTTGGTTTCATACGTAGAGAATTTCCACTGTTCCCATCCACCAGGAACAAGCGCTTCGAGCATGGCTATCAAAAAAGCATCGGGCGCCTGCTCGTCGGGCGTTATCACAACGACCTTTGGCAACTTAAGTGCTTCGATCACAACCGATGCCTGATTATCTGCGCTCAAACCTATCTCTGTGCCGAGAGACGCTGTGAGAACACCTGCAGATGCCATCTGCATTCGTCCCGCAACAACTGCTTTGCCCGGACCTTCAGATGTTGCCCCTGGCAGACTGAGAGGCTCGATTAACATTTCACCTGCCAACTGCCCGGACACAACCTCAAAGATAACTGTGTTTTCAATGGGCTGATCACTACTGTTGGTGACTTGGGCAAGCAAACGAATCTCGGCTGGATCACGATGATCCCGCCGTGCACTAAAAGACACAATGCCAATATTGGCTTCAAGCCCATCATCAATTGGAATCCAATGCACCTTTGCTGAAGCCAAAATATCCGTATCAATGCCGTCGAGACCTGGACGGGCGCCCACACCATCTGAAATAAACACAACACCAGGTGCATCATCTTGATCGGATGAACCTTGAGTAATATTCGCCGCCAGCTCCATTGCCTCTCGAATATTTGCTGATTCATCTGTGGGCTCAAGATTTTCAATAGCACGTTCCACCACAGCAAGGTTTGACTGAAACCCAGTGAGAATTTGTGGCTGCGATGCGACGCCAACAACCATTACCTGGTTATTTCCAGTCGATGATTGGCCGAGAACATCACGAACCAATTGAATGGCTTTGCGTTTCGCATGATCTAGTCTTGTCAGACCATCACTGCCAACCATATTCATGGAGGCCGTTTGATCTACTAACAAAACTGTTCGACCAGCGACCTCAAGAGAACCACTTGTCACAGGCTGTCCCAATGCCAGAACAAGACATGCAGCAATAAGAAGTTGAATAAATAAAAGGACTGACCAGTGCAAACGCTGGAACGGTGCGTTCGCCTCAACGTCTTGTCGTTTTTGCAGCCAAAGCAAAGTGCTCGGCACACGAACAGTCGGTCGCAATAACCGAAGCATGTACAGAGCGACCAGTATCGTGCCTGCCACGATTGCTGCTACAAGTGCGGAAAAGGGAGCGAGAAAAGTCAACGTGCCACCAATGAACCGTAGAAGATCAAACGTGTGTTATGTGGTCGAAGCCATCGGAACATCAGCTGGTAGTGTCTCGATTAGATTAGTCAGAATATCATCTGTTGACTTGCCCTCAGCTTCGCCCTCGAAGTTCAGAAGTACACGATGACGCATTGCAGGCAACGCCACTGCTCTAATGTCTTCAACCGCCACATGAGCGCGACCATCGAGTAGCGCCCGCACCTTGCCAGCAAGTGCGAGCGTTTGAGCGCCTCGAGGGCTTGCACCAAACCGCACATACTGATTAACCAGTGGTGTTGCCAAGTCACCTCCGGGATGAGACGCCAAGATCAGCCTGACTGCATAATCTTGAATATGCGGCGCAATCAGCACGCGACGCGCCAGCTGCTGGTGTTTCATGATCGCATCACCTGAGAGCACTTGTTTAATTTTGGGTGAATGGCCAGTGGTCGTGCGATTAAGAATCTCCGCTAAATCCTCACGACTTGAATATCCAACTTCCAGCTTAAAGAAGAATCGATCGAGCTGAGCTTCGGGCAACGGGTATGTGCCTTCCTGCTCAATAGGATTTTGCGTCCCCATCACAAAGAAGGGTGGGTCAAGTTTATAGGTCGTACCACCTACGGTGACAGATCCCTCTTGCATTGCTTCGAGGAGTGCTGATTGTGTCTTCGGAGTAGCCCGGTTTATCTCATCAGCTAAGACAATCTGCGCAAACAATGGTCCCTTGCGAAACTCAAAGCTCCTACCCTCTTCGGTCTCTGCCACGATCGTGGTACCGGTGATATCTGCCGGCATGAGATCGGGCGTAAACTGGATACGTGAAAACTGAAGATGAAGTGCCTCAGAGAGTGATCGGATTAAAAGCGTTTTACCGAGACCAGGCACACCCTCGAGTAATGCATGCCCTCCAGCAAAAAGGCATGTAAGAACACCATCGATGATCTCGTCGTGACCAACAATGGCAAGCTGAATTTGCTCCTTGGCAGATTGATAATCATCGCGGAAGCTGGCGGCTGCGGCTTCGATTGCTTGCTGATCTGACGGTGCGCTCATAGGTAACTCCCAAGTTTCTGTGATGACAATGGTATGCCAGCGAGCACAAGAACGGAACGGCTCAAGCTTGCGAACTGAATATCAATCTCATCGCTTGGCTTCACGAGCTATTGGTAGCCAAGAAGATCCATAGGAGCGTGTTTTGGACTTAACGAGCCTGGATTTGGGGGCCCATTGGTCGGCCGTGATCAGGGGACGAGGGATGAAAAGGCATCCCATGTTGGGCTATCAGCTTGGTTCGCCCAGCGACGCATATCCCGAAGTGCATCAATCGGCTCCTGATTGACACTTCCATCGATCATGCCCGTCACGACCTTTCGGCCATCGCGTGTTGCAACAAAGCCATGGTTGTCAGGCTTAAGCGGATCGTAGGTCTCTTCCCAGGGGTTCTGACCTGAAAGTGGGTTCCAAATTGGCGAGAGCACACGGAAGTTACCCGCCTGCAATCCAGAGGCGGTTGTAACAGCCTCAACACACGAAATTTCCGGCTGGCTGTGATTGACCTCATGCGCTGACGCAAAAACAATCAATTTGGCTGGATGGCGAATTTCTGACATCCGGTCCGCATAGAGCTTTCCAGTCATCGCCTCGACGCTCGGGGCAAGATCTGCTGTGTAATTGGTATCGCCACCTAGCCACATGGTATTGAGGCCCAGTGAAGGATAGAGACTCAGTGTGTAGAGATAACAGACGCTCGAAGGCTCAAGGCTCTCTTTGACCGTGTTGTAATAGTCAGCCTGCTCACCACTAAACATCGTTGCAAGTCGGTAGTCCATGTAAGCGCCAAGGCGCCATGGGTAACGTGCAGAAACTGGACCGGCCACAGACGAATCGCGAATAACTCGACCAGTATCATCCCTTGCCTCGAGGAATGGCCATGAGCTCTCATCAAAACTGGTGGCGGGATTATCGTCTTGATAGCGGTTCCAATACCCCGGCATGATCTTGCCATTATTGTCGAGAGAGTAGTCACGATAAGCCTTGAGCTGCTGTCTGGCGGCGGTGGATTCCTCTGCCATGGACGCAACTGAATTGACGCTGGAGAGCGATGGAAGAACGATCGCCGCCAGGATCACAATGATGCCCAGAACAACCAGTATCTCTATTAAGGAAAACCCCCTGCTGGTCCATTCAGTGGCTGAGCGGGGCGCCTTTCGGGAGCCGAATTGTGATGCTGGGCAAGACATAGACATGGAAATATACGTTCGATCATGGACGTGTGTCTACAGGAATTGAGACTCAGTCTCATTTTTAATTGAGACCCAGTCTCATTTGTGTTGACATCATACCATCAGCGCTGGTAGAAATAGTGGTTCACCGAAGCGCCTTATCAAAGGTGCTTCATGATCGAGAATAAGACAAAGCGAGATACGCCAATCTTAAGACCTGGATACCAATTCACAATTTGCAAATAATTGCAGCCCAACATCTTACAACGCTGTATTTGGAGTTTATCTGGGCCATCCCGAGCTTCGATACGTAAGATGAGAAGGACCCTTGAAGAATATGAATTCACAATACAAAAACCGACGATCCGCACTTTTCACAATGGCACTGCTCACCGCCGCCATTGGAGGTGTCGCCTCAGCTCAGGAGATCAATGTCGCTTTACCGTCTCCAACAGCTGATCGTTGGGTCTACCCGTTTAACGGTACGCCTGGGGCTCGCCCAGTCATTTCGATCTTTGGTGCCATTGGCGAAGAGTTCTTTGATGACCGAGATGGGCAATGCTTGCTTGGTTACGACACCAGCAGCTCCATACAAACTGGACTCGGACAGCTCGGCTATACCATCCAATCAGCCACGCTCACAGTAATGATCTCAAACGATCTGTTCTTCACCTACGATCCAACTTTAGATGCATACCAGACCTACATCGATGGAAGTGGCTCGATCGACAACGACCCTGGCCGACCAGTCATCCTATCGGCCACAGGTTTTCGAGATCGCTATACCGGCCTGACTTATGGCGACGATGGCCCCTACAGCACTGCCGGCGATCCCAATCTTCGTGCTGCTTTCCCAGCAGATATCGATACCGATGGCGAGCTGATTGATATCACCAACAATGTGGTGGAGGGTTTTGATCCACAGCCGATGGCTATTGGTGTCATTGAACGATTCCCTGCAGGTGATCTCGTGCCGGAAGGTTCAATTCTCAAGTTCGATCTTGATGTCTCTGATCCAAAAATTCAGTGCTATCTAAACGGTGGCCTCAGTGATGGGTATATCAGTTTGTCCATCACGAGCCTAAGTCCTGCATCCCAGCCGGGAACTGGTCCAGCAGCTTATCCAGCAATCTACGCCAGCGAGAACATTGCTGTGTCACTCGGATTGGCTCAAGCCCCATCCTTGAACATGGTTGTGACAGAGCACACCGATCCACCTCAAGCTGGTGATGCAAATCGTGATGGTCATGTCGACCTCAGCGACTTCAGTCTTCTCTTGATTCAGTTTGGCGAATGCTATTGCTGCAGTGCAGACTTCAATCAAGACGGCTTCGTTGATCTCGATGACTTTTCGACGCTGCTGATTAACTATGGATGCTGCCCATAGTTTTCACTCTTGATGATTCCAAAGACACCGCGACAGAAGAAGCGGTGCCCCCTAAAACAACCAGATGAAAAGGCCGCTCCGAATATTGGAGGCTGCCTTTTTCAATACCAGCAAAGAACCATCCATAGGACACGCTCTATAAACAACTTATGAATGAATTGTATTGAATTGCAAAACTATGGAATTTGTAGCGCCGGCATTGCCATCGAACAGTTACCATGGGATCTGCCCGTGAGGGGCAAAAAAAAGGGGCTGGAGCAGCTGTGATGGGGGGGCTCACACAGCCGCGAATGTCCTAAAAAAAAAGGGTCCGAACCTCGTGTTCGGACCTCTTTTTATTTTTGAAATCAGCCAAACAAGTGGCTGCGTTTACTCGCAGCTATTTCCATAATTGACCAGCAGTATTGAAAAGTCATCGAGATCAACAATGTTGTCACCGTTGAAATCTGCTCGGCTATCGCCAGTCGTACCGTAGTCAACCATCAGCTGTGTAAAGTCAACCAGGTTCACAATCAGATCGCCATTGGTGTCGCCCAAGCAGACTGGTGGCCCTGGCTGGATTTTATAGACATACGCACTGCCGGAACTCGATCCGTTGTCGTCATCGAGGCGCGCACCAATCACGGTATAGTCACCTGAGATCGAAACGCTGTAGCCGAACCTGGCACTTCCCGCCCCATCAGAGGCGGTCAACTTCTGTACCTCCGACCAATTGCCGCCGGCATCGCGATCAAAGACATACGCACTGCCGGGATACTCGCCGTTGTCGTAATCGCCTGTAGCCCCGATCACGGCATAGTTACCTGAGATCGAAACGCTGTAGCCGAACCAGTCACCTCCCGCCCCATCAGAGGCGGTCAGCTTTTGCACCTCTGACCAATTCCCAGCGCCATCGCGCTCGAAGACATAGGCACTGCCGGAAGTCTCGCCGTTGTCGTCGTCGCTTGGTGCACCAATCACGGCATAGTCTCCTGAGATCGAAACGCTTAAGCCGAAGTAGTCCGACGAATCGCCATCAGAGGCGGTCAGCTTTTCAGGCTCAGAAAAAGCACATTCATCAGCAGCTTGACCCACGACATTTTGCCCGGCCACCAAGAGCATCAAAACAGACAAATAGCGTGCCATAGTCCAGGACTCCATTTTCATTTGTTGAATCAAAAACAGCAAAAGACATGATCGGACACCATGATCTATGCCGTTTTGTGGCTGGCACCACGATCAAAATCGAAGATCATTGAAAATCGCTGCCCACCAATGAAACAACCCCGGTTTAAGGCCGGGGTTGTTGATCGATCTTTCTTATTAAGCGCAAGCCGAGACTTTAACCTCGACTTTACTCGCAGCTATTGCCGAAGTTGACCAGCAGTATTGAAAAGTCATCGAGATCAACAATGTTGTCACCGTTGAAATCTGCTGGGCTCTCGCCAGTCGTGCCGTAGTCGATCAGCAGCTGTGAAAAGTCAGCGAGGTTAACCAAGAGGTCACCTGTGGCATCACCAGGACAGCTCGTGTCAATAATGATAATCTCGCCATCAACCGTGCCGTTGATCGTCGCGTTTTCGGTGTACACCGCGCAGCCACCGGTTGAAAGTGTGGCGCCTGCTTCAACAATAATGTTGGTCGCATACAACGCTTCGCATACGGCGCTACCGTCGCCTGCGTTGTCATGGTTATCTGCAAGGTTGACTGTGGTACCAGCTGCAACACGAAACGTGCCTACTGGGAAGCTACCTGGCAAGCTTGGATCAAAGCCATCGGCATCTTCACCGACGTCCAGGCTCATCAGCTCAAAGAGTTGATCGCCGCCAGACAAACCCGTCATCTTGAACGTCGAGCCCGACATCGCAAAGCGCGTGTGGTCGTTGATGGCGATATCAAGATCGCCGCCGACGGCGAGCGTCCAGTCAAAGTCGCTCATGGTCAGCGAAGCATCAGAACCAAGTTCGTAGTGGCCGCCGATATTTAGACCATCGCCTGGTTGCGGCGCGTCAGCTGCGGCGCTGCGTCCGCCACCACGACCACCGCGGCCGCCATCTCGCACGGGTCCCGTGTCATAGTTGCCGGCCATCGTGCCAGTGTCTGTGAGATCGCCATAGATGTAGAGTGTGCCGCGATGCACTGTGGTGGTGCCCGCGTTGTTGTAGTCTGCATAGACATCCGTATCTCGGGTGATCTTATTGACACCCTCGTCACCAGTTGAAACGACGCCATCATCCGAAAATACGATGCCTGCCAGGTAGCCCGTCCCGGACGTATTGTTGACGTCGCTGTAGGCAAACAGACTGGCATCGTTCTGGACGAGCTCACCACCTTCGGCAAAGTCCAAACTGCTTAAGACAAGCGTTCCTGAAATTGGGGCGATAAGACTGCCTGAAAGGACCCACCCCGCCTGATCAACATCACCGGAATCGACAAAGGACGTGCCATCAGCCGGTAGCAACATCAGATCCGCGCCCATCTCGATCGGCTCAACCGCGATGAAGGTCAGTGGCATTGAAGAAAGGTTGACAATGCCATCGACGTCGAAGGCGTTTGACCGGACCGCCAAGCGATCACCGGAAACTGCCTCATTGACGGCTGCCTGCAGCGTGCCATAGCCTCGGTTTCCGTAATCGAGGTTGAGGACACTGTTGAGATCGAACATATACGCGCTGCCGGACCCGGCATCGTTGTACGCTCCGACCACCACCGTCTCTCCTGAGATTGATACGCTTCTGCCGAATAATTCGAACGCTACCCCATCGGAGGCCAGCAGCTTCTGGACTTCAATCCAGTTGCCCGCTCCATCACGCTCAAAGACATACGCGCTACCGGAGTTGTTGCCGTTGTCGTCATCCCAATCCACACCGATCACCACTTTATTGCCTGAGATTGAAACGCTTCTGCCGAAGTAGTCGGACGCCGCTCCATCAGAGGCGGTCAGCTTCTGTATCTCTTGCCAAATTCCGTCACCATCGCGCTCAAAGACATACGCACTGCCGGAGTTGTCGGCGTTGTCGTCATCGAAATTCGCCGAGACCACCAGGGCCTCGCCTGAAATTAAAACCTTCCAGCCGAAGTAGTCGCCAACCGCTCCATCAGAGGCGGTGAGCTTTTGCACCTCTGACCAGTTGCCAAATCCATCGCGCTCAAAGACATACGCGCTACCGGAGTTGCCGCCGTATCCGCCCACGCCAATCACGGCATAGTTACCGGAGATCGAAACGCTATCGCCGAACTCGTCGCCAGCCGCTCCATCGGAGGCGGTGAGCTTTTGCGTCTCTGACCAGAAGCCCTTTTCATCACGCTCAAAGACATACGCGCTACCGGAGTTGACGCCGTTGTCGTCGTCTAAATTCGCCGAGACCACCAGGGCCTCGCCTGAAATTAAAACCTTCCAGCCTAAGTAGTCGAACTCCGCTGCATCAGAGGCGGTCAGCTTTTGCGTCTCTGACCAGACGCCCGCTCCATTGCGCTCAAAGATATAAGCACTGCCGGAGTTGGTGCCGTTGTCGTCATCATTGTCTGCCCCGATCACCACTGTGTTGCCTGAGATTGATACGCTTATGCCGAAGAAGTCGAACCCCGCACCATCAGAAGCAGTGAGCTTTTGCGTCTCTGACCAATTGCCAGCGCCACCGCGCTCAAAGACATACGCACTGCCGGAAGCATCGCCGTTGTCGTCGTCATCAGAATCCGCGCCAATCACCACTGTGTTGCCTGAGATCGAAACGGCGTAGCCGAACTTGTCACCTCCCGCTCCATCAGAGGCGGTCAGCTTCTGCACCTCTGACCAATTGCCAGCGGATCCACTGCGCTCAAAGACATACGCGCTACCGGAGTTGGCGCCGTTGTCGTCATCACCGTACGCGCCAATCACGGCATAGTTACCGGAGATCGAAACGCTGTTGCCGAAGTAGTCGAACTCCGCTCCATCAGAGGGGGTCAGCTTCTGTACTTCATTCCAGTTCCCTGCTCCATCGCGCTCGAAGATGTACGCACTGCCGGAAGCAACTCCGTTATCGTCGTCGCTGTAATACGCCCCAATGACGGCATAGTCACCTGAGATTGAAACGCTTCTGCCGAAGCGGTCGGCAGCCGCCCCATCGGAG